>NZ_JBSYGG010000007.1:0-167907 GCF_054121475.1 Salegentibacter profundi | reverse complement strand
TCAGCAGAATCATTCAATGCTAAAATTAAAGCGTTTAGGGCTCAATTCAGAGGAGTGAAAAATGTAGAATTCTTTCTATACAGATTAACCACAATCTTTGCTTAAACACAACTATTAGGCTTGATCCCATTTTATATTCAAGGGTTTCATCTTCATCACGGCCAAAGACCAATTGATCGTATCGCGTGGTGATTTCGTCCTTATTGAGATCCTCTGCAATAACCGGTTTTTTGATCTTACGTTTTATATAGCTGACCAGGGCATTACTGCGGGAACTGGCAAACTCCTTGAGCTTTTGATTGTCTATCTTCCCAATTCCTACCCGGTAAAATAGGTCCAGACTGGTTTTTAAATTAAAAAACACCACCAGTTCGTTCACCGTCTTCTCGTTGAATGGAATTTTCTGGGCTTTTAGTTTTCGTGCCAGAATAGCCTTTCCTTCTTCGGCGATCTCTTTCTTTTCTTCTTTTAGGGAAGATTTTATCTTGGCCCTGGCTCTCGCCGTGGTGGCATAATCCAACCAGTTGATATTGGGTTTGGCACTTTCCGAAGTTATTATCTCGACCTGATCACCGCTTTTTAGTTCGTGGCTTAACGGCACTAGTTTATTATTTACCCTGGCCCCCCGGGTTCTTAAGCCTACCTCAGTGTGGATACTGAAAGCAAAGTCCAGAGGAGTGGCTCCTTTAGGCAGGGATTTAAGGTCACCCTGAGGGGTGAATACAAAGATCTCCTTGGAATAAAGATTGAGTTTAAACTGTTCCACGAAATCCACAGCATTGACATCTGGATTCTCAAGGGCTTCCTGCAGTTTGTTCAACCACTCTTCAATACCGTGATCCTCCTGAACGTCTCCCTGTTTGTATTTGTAGTGGGCTGCATAACCTTTTTCTGCTATTTCATTCATCCGGTCACTCCTTATCTGCACCTCTACCCAACGACCCTTGGGACCCATAACCGTGATATGAAGGGCTTCGTAACCTGTGGATTTTGGAGAGGATATCCAGTCACGCAAGCGGGTAGGATTTGGCCGAAAGTGATCGGTAACGATAGAATAGATTTTCCAGGCCAAAAACTTTTCAGTGGCAGGATTACTTTTGTAAATAATTCGGATGGCGAATTTGTCATAGACTTCCTCGAAAGACACATTCTGTGCTTTCATTTTCCGGTGTATCGAATATATGGATTTTGGTCTGCCTTTAATTTCATATTCCAGATCCTCCTGGTTCAGAGAATCTTCAATGACACGGGAAAACTCCTTGATATAGGCATCCTGCTCCTCCTTGCTTTCCTTTATCTTAGTATGTATATCCTTGTATACCTCTGGTTCTGTATATTTTAACCCAAGGTCTTCAAGTTCTGTTTTAATATTATACAGGCCGATACGGTGAGCCAGAGGAGCATAGATGTATAGGGTTTCCGAAGCGATTTTTTCCTGTTTATCAGGTCGCATCACATCCATGGTTTGCATATTGTGAAGCCTGTCAGCTATCTTAATGATGATAACCCGTACATCATCATTGAGGGTAAGAAGCATCTTCCTAAAGTTTTCAGCCTGAAGGGAAACATCCTTATCCTTTTTAAGGCTGGAAATCTTAGTGAGGCCATTGACAATTTTTGCTACCGTTTCCCCAAACATTTCCTGGATTTCTTCTACGGTATATTTGGTATCTTCAACGACATCGTGTAAGAGGGCGGCAGCAATGGAAGTAGCATCGAGTCCAATCTCTGAAGCCACAATTTTTGCCACAGCAATTGGGTGGAATATATAGGCCTCACCGGATTTTCTCCGTTGATCTTTATGCGCCTCTACCGAGATATCAAAAGCTTTTCTGATCAGTTTTTTATCCTCATCGCTTAAGCTCCGGTAACTAATGCGTAGGAGCTCTTTATATTGCCTGGCAATTTGTTTATTTTCTTTTTCTATAGCTGCTTCTGTCATAACCTGAATATACGATTAAGATTTAAATGAAACAAAAATCAGGCCCCGGTTAAATTCCTGTATCGCTGCAGTAGCGGAGGATGAGAGTAATGCATAAAAACATAAGCTTTGTGCGGGGTGAGATTGCTTAAATTATTACCAGATAACTTTTTTAGACCCGAGATCAGTGGTTGTGCTGAATAGGTTTTTCGTGCAAAATCATCGGCCTGGTATTCGAATTTTCTTGAGATCAGGTTCATGATCAATCCGGTGATTTCAGAGATAGGGCTGTAGAGGATTCCAAAGGCGACCAGACCTACATGAAAAGATGGGATCTCTACTCCAAGAGCCTGTGATAGCACCGGACTACCAACCAGTAAGGATAAAAGCCAAAGGGTGAATCCGGTGGTAAGGACCGAGACTGCCAGATTGGTAATGATATGCTTTTTCTTATAATGGCCTACCTCGTGGGCCAATACCGCCACGATCTCTTCTTCCTCGAGATCATTGATCAGGGTATCATATAAGGTGATGCGTTTTTCCCTTCCAAAACCTG
This sequence comes from Salegentibacter profundi, assembly GCF_054121475.1. Lineage (NCBI taxonomy): Bacteria > Pseudomonadati > Bacteroidota > Flavobacteriia > Flavobacteriales > Flavobacteriaceae > Salegentibacter > Salegentibacter profundi. The sequence continues at coordinate 165,430 of NZ_JBSYGG010000007.1, read as the reverse complement.
AAAAATAGGCGTTGGCCTTGGTGCTTCTTTTGGACCCGTCTATGACAAAGATGTTGTCGAGTTTAAAACCAACGCTTTTTGCATAGTTCTCAATCTTATTGCGCAGGGATCCTTCTTCGAGCGGAGTTTGCTTATTGAAGATCGGAACAATGAGTCTGGCATAAAACATATTCATAAAAATCACAGAGATCGCCACCAGGATCCAGGTATACCACCAGAAATCCTTACCGGCAAATTCATAGAACCAGACAATTGCAGCAAGGATACCGCCTCCAATAATACTCATCATGATCCATCCTTTGAGCTTGTCAAGCCAGAAGGTTTTCTTTGTGGTTTTGTTGAATCCGTATTTTTCTTCAATGACAAAAGTACTGTACCAGGAAAAGGGTGTAGTAAGGAGGTCACTTCCCAACATAATGATTGCGAAGAAAATCAGGGCAATCCAGATGGGGTGATCACTAATGTTTCTGGCAATACTATCTACCCAGGGGAACCCCCCAAAGACAATAAAGCCCAAGGTGAGAACCAGGGAAAAGCTGGAAGTAATCAACCCAAAGCGATAACGCTCTTTTTTATAACGCTGTGATTTTTGATAAGCTTCATCATCATATACATCGTCGAGCTCTTCGGGGACGGGGTCATCAAAATGTTTGGCATTGAGGCTATCGAGGATCTTGTCAACAAGAAAATCCAGGACAATAATTGCAATGATGATATAATAAAGAGTTTGGGGATTCAAATGCTTTGATTTTGGAGATTAATGACGAACGGACCGTTGTCTTTTTGCTTCAAAAATAAGAATTCCGGCGGCAACTGAAACATTCATAGAATCTATTTCACCATTCATGGGAATGATGATGTTTTCTTCTGAATTTTCCAGCCAGGAATCCTCGAGTCCAGTAGCCTCTGTTCCTACCACGATTGCCGAAGCACCTGTATACTTTATACTGGTGTAGTCAATAGAAGCCTGAAGTGCTGCAGCATAAATTTTTATATTATTTCTTTTTAAAAAGTCAATGATCTCTTCTGTGCTACCAGTGGCCATAGGGGAGGTAAAAACACAGCCAACGCTGGATCGGATGATATTGGGATTAAAAAGGTCGGTTTTTGGATTGGCAATAATGACCAAATCAAGACCTGCAGCATCAGCTGTGCGCAGGATCGCTCCGATATTACCCGGTTTTTCAGGGGCCTCAGCCACTAGAATTAGAGGGTTTTCAGTGTTAAATTTTATATCAGCCAGGCTTATATCACGAGTTTCAAAAAGAGTCAAAAGCCCTTCTGTGCTGCCGCGGTAAGCGATCTTTTCATAAACCTCTGAAGTTAATTCGATAATATCAGGCTTTTGATCCAAACCTTCGATTAATTCATGAAGATTCTCTGCAGGAAACAGGGCTTGGCAAAAAAAGATCTTTTTTAGCTTAAAACCTCCTTTCAACGCCAATCTTGTTTCCCTAATTCCTTCTACTAAAAATACGCCTTCCCGTCGACGTATGCGCGATTTTTCCTGAAGCTGATGCAGGTGCCTTATCTCTTTGTTTTGCGAACTGCTTATTTGCTTGTACATAGGGTAAAATTAATCAGATTTACATGATGACAAATAAAAAAGCTCCCAATTTGAGAGCTTTTTTATTGAGTATATCGGTAGAAATTATTTTCCCTGGCGTTCGTATTTATTCATATAGCGATTATATAACTCGGTTTGATGACTCTCCAGGCTTATATCTCGTCCCTGGATGAAGGCCTTTTCTATTATATTGCCGCGCATATCAAGCGCATCGCCCTGGCTAATAAAGAGCGTCGCGTCTTTTCCTTCCTCCAGACTTCCCGCAAAGTCTGCTATTCCCAGGATCTCTGCTACGTTGGAGGTGATAAGGGAAAGGGCATCTTCTTTATCCATACCATAGGCCACAGTAGTGCCTGCATAAAATGGAAGATTTCGGGTGTTCATCCTTTCCATTTGTCCACTGCTTTGTAAGCCAACCAATACGCCCTCTTTATGGAGCAGGGTTGCCAATTTGTAGGGAAGGTCATAATCATCATCTTCGTTTTCAGGTCTGCTGTGGACTCGTGTGATTAAAACTGGGATATCATTTTCTTTTAGTTTATCGCTTAATTTATGGGCATTATAGCCTCCCACAATAACCAGCTCCTCGAGGTTTTGGTCTTTCTTGAACTGGATTACATCCTGGATCTCTCTTTGGCCATCTACGTGAACGAAAACTTTTTTATCCCCATTGAAAACGCTTTCCATAGCCAGGTAGGGCAGGTGCTTAACCTTTCTTTCCCCCTGCAAGTAGGCACGGGAGGAATTAAAAAAATCGGTCAAATCCCGGAGACGACTTTGATATTCTTCGCTGGGCTTGATCCCTGGATCTTCCCCGGCCCACCAGCGTCCACGGGTAAAACTTCCAGGCCAGTTTATATGAATGGCATCATCCTCTTTAACCACAGCATCCTCCCAGTTCCAGGCATCAAATTGCATGATAGAGGAGGTGCCGGATATTCTGCCCCCGCGCGGAGTGATCTGTCCCATCAGCACGCCATTAGGGCGCATCGATTCTATCAATTTACTTTCAGCATTATATGCGATAAGACTGCGAATATGAGGCAGCATTGTACCAAGCTCTTCTTCATCATCGGTAGCGCGAACGGCGTCAACCTCTACCAATCCTAAGGTGGCATTGGCGGCAATAAACCCTGGATAAAGATGTTTTCCTTCAGCCCTGATAAGCTCTCCTTCCGGCTCAATTTGATCTTGGCTGCCTATGGCAGTGATTTTGCCTTCCTCAAAAATGAGGATACTGTTTTCTATTACCTGTCCATTCCCGATATGGGCTGTGGCCCCTACAATACTTATGGTCTCGGTTTGTTTTGGGGCAGGGGTTTGTTGTGCAAGCCCTGTACTTAAAGAACAGATAAATACGAATATGAATAGATATGTTATTCTCATTGTCTTTTTAATTTTAGTGGATTTCTTCTAGGAAGTCACAGTGGATGTGTTGTTCTTTCTTTTGGGTTACTGGCTGGGTTTTTACCCCGTTGTTTTTCGCTTTCAACATCTGAGTGATCAGTTCATTTCGTTGCGCTGAAATCCTCTCGCGCAATTGCTGATCTCTTTCGATATCAAAATATACTTTTCCCTGAATGAGCGTTTTCTCAGGTTTAGCATATACCGACAGGGGATGATCATTCCATAGGACCAGATCGGCATCCTTTCCTGGTTTGATACTCCCTACTTTGTCATCTATATGGAGTAATTTCGCCGGATTAAGGGTAACGAACTTCCAGGCATCTTCCTCGGAGACTCCTCCATACTTTACGCTTTTGGCTGCTTCCTGATTGAGCCTACGACTCATTTCTGCATCATCACTATTTATGGCTACGGTGACTCCCTGGCTGTGCATAATAGGTGCATTGAATGGGATCGCGTCATTAACTTCAAATTTATAAGCCCACCAATCAGAGAACGTGGAGCCACCGGCGCCGTGTTCTCTCATCTTATCGGCCAATTTGTAACCTTCAAGTATGTGAGTGAAAGTGTTGATGTTGAAATCGAAATTCTCAGCCACTTTCATCAACATATTGATCTCACTTTGAACATAGGAGTGTGCCGAAACATAGCGGTCCATATTGAGAATCTCCACGATGGTTTCCATTTCTAGATCTTTCCGGTAATCCTTATCCCTCTTCTTGTTTTCCTCATAGTGGCGGGCGCGGGTAAAGTAATCGGTGAAAACCTGTTCAACCCCCATGCGGGATTGAGGAAATCTAGAACGACTCCCCCAGTTAGATTGTTTTACGTTTTCTCCAAGGGCAAACTTGATGAACCCAGGAGCCTGCTCAAAGATCATATCCTCGGCAGATTCCCCCCATTTAAGTCTTAAAATTGCTGACCTTCCTCCAATGGGGTTGGCCGAACCGTGTAAGAGCTGGATGGTAGTTACCCCACCGGCCAGATTTCGGTAAATGTTAATATCGGTAGGATCTACAACATCTTCCATGGTGACTTCGGCGGAAGAATTATGACCTGCTTCATTGATGGCAGAGGCGGCAATATGGGAATGTTCATCGATAATTCCTGAGGTCAAATGTTTTCCGGTAGCGTCTATTACAGTAGCATTGCCAGCACTGAGATCCTGTCCGATTTTGGAAATCTTTCCATTGCGGACAAGCACATCGGTATTTTCCAGGATTCCTTCCTTTTCATTGGTCCAAACCGTTGCATTGGTAAAAAGCAGGGTTTCCTCCGTGGGTTTTTCATGGAATCCGTAGGCATTATTGGGATAACTTACGGGTTTTACTTCTGGGGTCTTCTCTGACTCCTCTTCTTTTTCCTTTTGCGTTACCTGGCCTTCCTCCTTTACAGCAGTAAAGGTTGTTTCCTTACCATTGGCAAGTATAGCTCTTCCTGAAATCTTATCGGTTTGAGAGGGCACGTTGGCAACCAATCTGATGAATTCGGTTTTTGTAGTATCAGGCGAGGAAAGCAGCAGGTTCATCCAATTGTCAACAAAGCTTAATTTTGAACCAATTTTTGTATCATTCAATTTCACCTCTGCTTTTGGTTTTGCTGGCTCCCCGGTGATCTTTAATTCATAGGTCTCTTGGCCTACTGCCAGGTTGTATTCACCTTCGATCTTAGTGATGTTCATATTCTCAAGAACTGCTCTCTGACCCTGGATCCAATTTTCATACAGGGTGGTTTCCTTATCGAAAAAATCACCTGAGGTAATGATAAAATTAGCCCATGCCCCTTCTTTAATGCTTCCCAGGCGGTTTTCCTGACCAAGGAGACGGGCAGGGACGGTGGTTAAAGCTGCCATGGCATCCTCTTTGCTAAGGCCGTACTCTACAGCCTTTATCAGGTGCTTTCTGAAATTTTTTTCAGGATCAATGCCCTGGGTGGTGATGGTAAAAGGCACATCGTGCTCTGCAAGCATTTTAAGATTGGCCGGAGCTTGATTCCAGCGTTTCATCTCGTGAAGGCTAACCTGTGAGGCCATAAATGGATCCTCCACATCGTAGGCCTCCGGAAATTTTAAAGGCACAATATAAGTGGCTCCGCTTTCTTTGATCTCATCCAGGCTTTCATATTCAAATCCACTTCCCAGGATGGTATACCCCAGACCGAATTCCTTACCGATTTTTGCTGCTCTAAGCTCATCAAGAAGGTTATCGGTAGCGAAAATTTGTAAAAGGTCTTTATTGCGGTTTAAGGCTTCTAAAGCCAAATCCTTATTCTGAGCTTTTCCTTTGGCATACCACTGGGCATCCAGGTATGCCTGCCGGATAAGAGCCATAGCACCCATTTTTGAGGTAGGATAGGCCTGACGGGAAGTTTTGCTTTTATCAAAGGATAAATATTGCCCTGAACGTTGATTTAGGATTCGGTCCCCGTCACTACCGTCAGGATTAAGAGCCACCAGCACCCCGTTTCCTCTTATAATGCCATCGGCAAGGTGGGTATTGACAACTCCGAAACCTGCTTTATGTAACTTGTCTGATAAACCTTTATCAAAACTAAAGGTAGAGAGAGGATCATTATCGGGACGAATGTGGTCATTCCAGTAATATCCTTCTCTGCTGGCTTCATATTGGGGTTGACCATTTCCGTTGTCCGCCGCTTTGGGTTTGGCTATACCGAACTCGCTGTACAGATCGATAAAAGAAGGATAGACCTCTTTACCTTTGAGATCTATAATCTGGCTATTGGGGGGTATGCTGATATCCTGGCCAACAGCACTGATCTTGCCATCTTTTACGGCAAACATTCCGTTGGTAATCACGGTGGTAGGATTAACATGGATATTGGCATTTTTAAAGACTGTAGTACCGGTCTTTGTGGTTTTTACACCATCATTTTTAGGGAAGTATTCCTGGGCCTGTAGTTGAGTGGCTGCCAGAAATACAAACAGTAGAAATTTTAATTTCATAAAATCTAAAGGTTTAATTGGAATGCAAATTTTTTGTTAGAAAAGGGCGTAAAATAAGAAAATTTTAATAAAAGCCTGTGCCGGGCACCGCGGTATTTTTTTCTCCTGAGAAATAATTCACCAGAAGGGCGACCACATAACTATAGCTTTTCATGCCTTCGGATTGGTTATTAACCATAAGATACCTGTTATAGGTAGCCTGGAACAAGGGTTCGAATGGGTTCTGATGCCGTAACCAGAAATCATCAACTTCACGGTAGTTTGCCAGGATTCCTGGTCTGATTTTATTCTTTAAGACTTCAAATTTCTTCTTGTCCCGGCGGTACAATTCATTTAAACTATATCGCAGGGCAAAGGTATAACCGGCATACCTGAAATACACATCGGGATGATTCATCGTAACCAGACAGGCTATGAAATTGGCCTCATTCTCCTTGGCAAAACCCAACTGATGACCGATTTCATGACTTGCGGTAGTCGGAATTTTAAATTTTACAATCTGGGTGTTAACCTGGGCCTCTCCAGTCAGGGGATTCAAATATCCGTTGAACCCCATATAGGTTAAAGGTATACTGTAAAGCGATCGTTTTATATTAGAATTTTTGTACCTGAGCTCAGGGAATTCCTGACTTAGATGGTCATAGCCAATAATGGTTTGCTCAAATAACTCCTTTTTGGAATACGGTATGGCTATGGCTAAAGAATCATCGGTTTCCAATTCCTTGTGCAATTGGTTGGATTTGGCAATGAGTTTTTCCGATAAAAGGATAAGTTCTTCGGTGGTATAATCGTGTTCTACTTCCAGGGTCTGATGCAATGGCAGCCGGTAATAATTTAAACCCCAGATCAGATGAAAACAAGCATAAACTACCGAAAGGGTAGCAAGGGCGTCTATGATCCATTTTCTGGGATTTCGGAATCTGGTCCTAAACCTGCGGAGGATCCAAATCAGGAGCATCAGCACCAGTACGGCATAAAGAAAATCTCCGAGACTAAAAGGGAGGAACCCCAGGGGAAAGCGCATCAAACTTGAGATCCATGGATATATACCACGGCTATAATAGTCTTCAATAAACAAGGGGTACTCTGCCAAAAGACCAATGACTATGATCTGGACTGGCAGCAGGCCGGCAAGTACATAGAGGCTTTTCCTTTTCACCTTTCAAAAATAACATTTATCCTTGGATGAGCCACGGTTTGGTTAATTTCTGCCAAAATAAGTTTTTCATTTTCCTTCTTGGGTAATTACCAATACCTTTGTGAATATACCAAATTTTAACGCAATGAATGAAGAAATAAGAAACCTGGAACCTAAAGAATTATGGAATAACTTTGCTGATCTCAATGCTGTACCACGGCCTTCTAAGAATGAGGATCGGGTTATAGCCTTTATCAAGGATTTCGGGGAGAAACTTCAACTGGAAACCCAGGTTGACCAAACTGGAAATGTACTAATCCGTAAACCTGCCACCCCAGGTATGGAAGACCGTAAGTCGATTGTCTTACAGGCCCACCTGGATATGGTGCACCAGAAGAATAATGATACTGATTTCGATTTTGATAATTCTGGAATCCAAATGTATGTGGATGGAGATTGGGTAAAAGCGGAAGGGACAACCCTGGGAGCGGATAACGGGCTTGGCGTTGCCAGTATGATGGCCATCCTGGAGAGTAAAGACCTCCCTCACCCTGATATCGAGGCCCTATTTACGATAGATGAAGAAACGGGCATGACCGGGGCTAAAAACCTTAATCCGTCAATGTTAAAGGGAGAGATCCTGCTCAATCTCGATACTGAAGAAGATGATGAAATCGGAATTGGCTGCGCCGGGGGAGTTGATATCACCGCACTTCGGGATTATGAACTGGAAGACACTCCGGATAATTCCGTGGGTTATAAAATAAAAGTCAAAGGTTTGAAAGGCGGCCATTCAGGCATGGACATTATTAAAGGCCTGGCTAATGCCAATAAGTTGCTTACCCGGGTGTTGTATGAATCCAATAAGGATTTCGGGTTACGCCTCTCGGAATTCGATGGAGGTGGTCTGCGAAATGCTATTCCACGCGAAAGTAATGCTATTGTCGCCATTGACCGCTCTAACACGGAAACCTTTCTCAATGAAACCTTAGTCCAGGTTAGGGAAATTAAAGCTGAATTTTCTTCTCTGGAGCCCAACTTGGAAATAGAAATTGTAGAAGTTGATGTTCCTGCCAAGGTCATGAAGGTAGAAGATCAGCTTGATGTCATAAGGGCACTTTCCGCAGCGCATAATGGGGTTTATCGCATGAGCCCGGACATAGAAGGATTAGTGGAGGCCTCCAATAATATCGCCAGTGTAAGCATTGCAGATGGGAAGGTGAAGGTTAATTGTCTGACACGCTCCTCGGTGGAGTCCTCGAAGAACGATCTTGCCCATAATCTGCAGGCTGCTTTTGAGCTAGCCGGCTTTAAAGTAAAATTTTCTGGCGAATATCCGGGCTGGGCACCAAATCCCAATTCTGCTATTTTAAAAGTTTTAGATGAGCTTTATCAGAAACACAATAATACAAAGGCCGATATTGCAGCCTGTCACGCCGGACTGGAGTGCGGTATAATAGGGCATCATTATCCGGAAATGGATATGATATCATTTGGACCTACTATACGGGGAGCACACTCTCCCGATGAACGTGCCAGCATTTCATCTGCTCAAAAATACTGGAAGTTTTTACAGGATGTTCTAAAGAACATTCCGAAGAAATAGCGCATATTTTCCCATAATTAAAAAGGCTGTCAAATAAACTGACAGCCTTTTTAATTTATTTGCTTTCTGGTGAATTTCTTATTCCTCCATTCCTACAAGTTCCACTTTGAAGATAAGGTCCGTATTTGGAGGGATTACCCTACCAGCACCTGTTTCTCCATAGGCAAGGTGGGAAGGAACGTAAAGTATAGCCTTATCACCCACTTTCATTTGTTGAAGGCCTTCTTTGAAACCTGGAATCATAGGGGCTTCAGGACCATAAGGAATACTCATGGGCTCATACCCGCCCTGGTCTTTTCGTTGCTGGTTAAATATTCCAAGTTCCCGGGCCAGTTCTTCATTGTTAGTATCAAAGATCTTTCCGTCCTGGAAATAGCCTTCATAGTTGACCTGTACCATCTGGCCATCGACTGGTTTTTCACCATCTCCCTCTTCAACGAAATGAATCTGGAGTCCGCTTTCCAGTTCTTTAGCCTCCTCTTTTAATACGCTGAATTTTTCGGCATTCTCTGCCATAGCATCTTCCATTCGCTTTTGGGCGGCTTCCTCTTCGGCTTTTAAATCACTAAGCTCCTGTTCAAAAACCTTGGGTGCATCAAAGTTTTTAGCTTCCTTGCCCTTACGGATAATATTAACTTTTTCAATAATTACCTCTTCAACGGGCCGGTCACTGGGGTCAGTTTCCACCTTTCCAATAGAGTCAACTACATCCTGACCTTCTGCAATTTCACCGAAAACGGTATGTCTTCCATCAAGGTTGGGAGTAGGGCCAAGAGTGATAAAGAATTGACTTCCATTGGTGCCAGGTCCAGCGTTAGCCATGGATAATATTCCTTTAGAATCGTGGCTTAGCTCATTGTCCACTTCATCTGGGAAACGATAGCCCGGTCCACCGGATCCTGTTCCGGTAGGATCCCCTCCCTGGATTACAAATCCATCGATGATTCTGTGAAACCTGATCCCATCATAGAACCTTTTGTTTTTATAGGTGCTGTCTACCATAGTGTTTGTACCTTCTGCAAGCGAAACAAAACTCGCTACGGTAATGGGGGTTTGATCATAAAAAAGTTCAGCGACAAAGCTGCCTTTATTTGTCTGAAATTCAGCGTAAAGGCCGTCTTCCAAATCTGGATATTTGTCGTTACAGGCAAAGAGCGTAAGGGCCAATGCCATAAGAATAAAGATGTTAGTTGTTCTCATTATTTAATCGTCGTTTTTAGATTCATTTTTATTGATATCGTGTAAAGTCACCTTAGCCCGGAGCGGAACATTGGTTCCGATCTTATTTTTATCACCGTAATACCCGAAAGCCTTATGGGAGGGAAACAGGAAGGTCACGGTTTCCCCTTCTTTCATAAGCTTTAAGCCTTGTCGAAGTCCGCTGAAAAGTTTTTCCTGATCCACGGCATATTCCCTGGTTGGTTTTTCACCTTCTGCGTAAATAGGTTTCCCATCAAGGGTGGAGAGGCTATAATCGAAGGTTACAAGATCTCCGAATTCTGGAAACTCGGTATTAGAGCTGTCGGTAGCTTTTTCATTGTAATAATACCAAAATCCGTCTTTGGAGGCGTGGTATCTGGTAGTGGAATCCTTTTCCATTAAGGTTTTGATATAGGCCTCCTCAGAAGCCACGAGTTGCCGGTTACGTGCTACGGATTCCCTAATATAAGAACCTGAATTTTGACTAACCGGATAGCGTGCTTCGGGGGATTTACAGGCGCCGAGCATCATTAAACTTAATATAATAAAACCGATTCTCATGATGTTAAATCATTTTTGTACCTCGGCAATAAGGCCTCAAACCGATCCAGGGTTTCTTTAAGGCTTAATGTACTCTTCCCCCCAGCGGCATTGATATGCCCGCCTCCCTCGAAATTTTCCCTTGCAAAAGCATTCACTGAAAAGTCGCCTTTGGAACGGAAAGAGATTTTTATGATGCCTTCCTGCTTATTTTCTATAAAAATAGCCGCGAAATTAATGCCTTTCAGGGTCAGGCCAAAATTCACGAAACCTTCGGTATCGCCTTTTTTGAAATCATGATGATCAAGTTCCTGCTGGGAAAGACTAATATAGGCCGTATGATATTCAGGCAGGACCTTTAAGTTGCTTAGTGCGGTACCTAATAGCTGTAATCGTTTCTCAGAACTGGTATCGAAAACATTGTTGTGAATTTTCCAGTTTTCTGCACCTTTATCGATAAGGTCAGCAACCACACGATGGGTAAGACTACTGGTTGAACTGAATCTGAAGGAACCCGTATCTGTCATGATTCCCGTATAGAGACAGGTAGCGATTTCGGGACTTATATGATTTGCCGCTCTTAGTTTTTCCAGGAAGTGATATACCATCTCACAGGTGGAACTCATCGAAGCATCACTGTACGTATGATTGGCATAGTCGGAGGGTTCCTGGTGATGGTCTATCATAACAAAAACCGCCTGGGAATCTATCAGGGGCTCTACCATCATTCCGGCCCGGTTTAGTTCATTAAAATCAAGGGTAAAAACCAGGTCGGCATCCTTTATGAGCTGGTTGCATCGTTGCTGTTCATTTTCATAGATAATTACCTCCTGGCTACCGGGTAGCCATTTGAGAAAATCTGGATAGTTATTTGGTGCAATAACCTGGGGATTATGGCCTTTATCCTTTAAGAAATGCCACATCGCCAGAGAGGCTCCTATAGCGTCGCCATCCGGTCCCTTATGGGGCACAATGACTATGTCCCTAGCTCTTGCTAGCTCAGCAGTAATCTCTAAAATGCTTTGTTCTATCATAGTTTATGGGCTAAAGATACAATTTATTAATTTTTACTAATAAATGAATCTTTAAATTTGGTGCTGAAGCAAATCAACAAAAAATGAAATTAATATTAAGAATTTTACCCTTATTTATTATTATTTCCTGCGGGAGTGTCAATGAAAGTTCCATAGAATTTCCTGCTGAATCTCTCGAAGGTAAATACGATTTCGTTCTTGCTTTTGGAAGTTGTAACAGACAGGAGGCTGACCAGCCTCTTTGGAAACCAATAATGGAAAATCAGGCCGATATCTTTTTGTGGGGTGGCGATAATATCTATGCGGATACCCGGAATATGGAACTGATGCAGGAGTTTTACCACAAGCAAAAACAAATACCGGGATATAATAAACTAAGGACTACCATCCCGGTCTACGGCACCTGGGATGACCACGACTATGGGCTTAATGACGGTGGGGAAGACTGGGAATACAGAGCGCAAAGCCAGCAACTCTTTCTTGATTTTATGGGAGTTTCTCAACAGGATCCCAGGCGAAAAAGGGCAGGAGTTTACCATAGTGAGCTCCTGGAAACTCCAAATGGGAATATTAAGCTCATAATTCTCGATACCCGTTATTTCAGAGATAGCCTTGCACCTGCCGAAATTTCTGGTAAGAGATATAAAACCAATCCTGATGGAACTATTCTCGGGGTCCGGCAATGGCAATGGCTGGAAGAGGAGTTAAAAACCAGCACAGCCACCTTCAATTTAATTCTCAGCAGTGTCCAGGTAATCCCTGATGAGCACGGATTTGAAACATGGGGTAATTTCCCGGCGGAAAGAGAAAGGCTTTTTAATTTAATAGAGGCTTCCCAGGCCCGAAATACCATCCTTTTAAGTGGAGACCGTCATATTTCGGAATTTTCCAGACTGAATTCAAAGGAGCTGGATTTTCCGCTGATAGAATTTACCTCCAGTGGTCTTACCCATAGTTATAGCGATTTTAGCGGGGAACCAAATCGTCATAGAGTAGGAGAAGTGGTAAGCCTTATTAATTTTGGGCTTTTAAAATTTGATCTTGAAAACAACCGGGTTGTGATGGAAATGCGAGGAGAAGAAAACCGCCTGTTACAACGGTATGAAGTAGATTACCCACATATAAAGCATTAAACAACTTGCTTTTGGAAGGTATTTAGTTATTTTTGCACAAATTTTTAAAAAGGATAAAATGGCAGGAAACAAAACATTCACCATGATCAAACCCGATGCAGTAGAAAAAGGGAATATCGGTGGAATATTAGAACAGATTACCGCTTCAGGTTTTAGAATTGTAGCGATGAAGATGACTCAAATGACCAAACCCGATGCGGAGGAATTTTACGCGATCCATAAGGAGCGTCCATTTTTCGGAGAATTGGTGGAATTTATGACCCGCGGACCTATTGTAGCGGCTATACTGGAGAAGGAAAATGCTGTGGAGGACTTCAGGACCTTGATTGGAGCTACCAATCCTGAAGATGCTGCGGAAGGCACTATTCGTAAGAAATATGCCACTTCTGTCGGCGAAAATGCGGTACATGGAAGTGATAGCGATGAAAACGCCAGCATTGAAGGTGCTTTTCATTTTGCAGGTAGGGAGATGTTCTAAACAACCCTTTAAAAAGATACCGAAAGCCAACAGTGACTCGCTGCTGGCTTTTTTTATGTATGCATGATCCGACAGGCATAGGTATTGCTAGCCTTTTTTCCCAATTATCCGGATACTATCGGTTAATTGCGTATTTGTAAGTTTTTCCACGGCTGCCCAGAAGCTTGAAGGAAAATGGATTTTCTCCGGAAATCAAAATCTCGGAGCTTTTCCAGGGATACACCTCATGCAGGTGAGTGAAAATTCGTTATTCCATTTTAATTTTGACCGGTTTATTACCAGGACTTCATATAAAACGAATAACAATAAGTTGAAAATAGATGGCCTGGGCATTGCCAAATTCAGTTTTAAAAACCCTAACCGCTTAAGTATTTTTTCTGACAGACTGGAAAATGCTATAGATTATATAAGCCAACGCTGAGCATAGAGCAGACCAGCTTACCAATTAAATATAATTTAGAGCGGGCTGGCAGTAATTTTGAAATTGATTTTTAAAACCATCCTGAAAATAAAATTTTGCATTCTTATCTAAAAAAAATAGATCAGACTTACTTTCTGGTCCTTTCTAGGCGCGGTAAGAGGCTTTTGGCTGTGCCTTTGGAAAAGATCACGAAGAATAATTTATTTCTTTATCGGTTTCCAAGTAGCCCCCATAACCTGGCGGCCAGGGCCAATGAATAATTCGTGATATTTAAATATTAAAAACCTGCCTAAGGAAAGATTTCCATGGCAGGTTTTTATAGATTCTTTTAAACTCGAAACTCTTTTATTGTTCAGGTACGGGGAACCCACGATCGCGCATTAAGGCATCAATTTTGGCATCCCTGCCTCTAAAGCTTCTGTAAGCTTCCGCAGGATCCATCGCGTTTCTTGGGGCGAATAGATATTTCACCAGTTTTTGTGCAACGTTTTTATCATAGAATCCACCGGGAGCTTCTTTAAAAGCTTCAGCAGCATCAGAGGTAAGCACATCGGCCCACAGGTAACCATAATATCCAGTGGCGTAACCCTCCCCAGAAAATACGTGACCAAAATGCGGAGAACGGTGACGCATCACGATTTCTTCTGGCATCCCCAGTTCCTCCAGAGTTTTCTTTTCAAATTCCCGCGGTTCGATCTGGTCAGGATCAGTGGTGTGATACTTCATATCCATTAAGGCTGAAGCAAGGAATTCGGTAGTCTCAAATCCCTGGTTAAAGGTAGAGGCATTCTTGATCTTGGCCACCAACTCATCAGGAATTACCTGATCGGTTTCATGATGACGAAGGAAGCGGTTGATCACCTGGTCGGTAGAGAGCCATCGTTCCAATAGCTGCGATTGGAATTCGGTGTAGTCTCTTACGCCCCCGTTTAGGGTAGGGTACTTCACATCGGCAGCCAAAAAGTGCAGGGCGTGACCGAATTCATGGAAGAAAGTTGTGGCATCATCCCAGGAAATAAGCACAGGTTCTCCGGGGGCGGCTTCAATAAAATTCGAATTGTTGGAGGCTAAGACCGGTTCTCCACCAAGGAGTTCGGAATAACTTCGATAGGTGGTTGCCCATGCACCAGAACGTTTACCCTGGCGTGCAAAAGGATCCAGATACCACAGACCAATTAGATCACCGGTAGATTTATCGGTAACTTCCCAGACATTCACATCTTCATGGAACACGGGAACCGATCCTTCTTCTACGGGAGTAAATTCAAAATTGAAAATCTCTCCGGCGGTAAAGAATAGCGCCTGGGTTAAATTGCCCAGTTCCAGATATTGTTTTACCTCTTCACTGTCCAGGTCATATTTGTCTTTTCTGACCTTTTCCGCATAATATCGATAATCCCAGGGTTTTATGGTAATATTGGCACCTTCTTTATCGGCTATGGCCTGCATATCCTCAACTTCTTGTTCCACCCGGGCCAGCGCCGCGGGCCATACTGCCTCCATGAGTTCCATGGCATTTTCAGGATTCTTAGCCATTCGATTTTGCAATCTCCACTGGGCAAAGTTATCATATCCCAGAAGTTCAACCCGCTCATCACGAAGTTTGAGAATCTTTTTAATCACTTCATTATTGTCAAACTCATCATCATTGTCTCCACGGGAATAATAGTTAGTCCATACTTTTTCTCGCAATTCCCTTTCATCGGAATAGGTCAGAAAAGGATCCATGGAAGAGCGCGTATTGGTCACAGCAAATTTACCTGGCTGGCCTCTTTCTTCCGCGGCGCTCGCTGCGGATTTTATATAGGATTCCGGAAGACCACTTAATTGATCTTCATCCAGGAACACCACGTAATTCTCCTCCTCGGCTAACACGTTATTTGAAAACTGAGTATAGAGCGTTGAGAGTTCTTTATTGATTTCCGCGTAACGCTCTTTATCTTCCTTGTTAAGGGCAGCACCTTCCATGGCGAATTCCTCATAAATAAGGTCGACAACCCTTTGCTCCTGTGCCCCCAGAGGGTCTTCACGGGAATCTTTGTAAATTTTCTCAATTCTTTTAAAAAGCTCCTCGTTCTGGGAAATCTTAGAGCTGTATTCCGAGATTTTTGGGGAAAGTTCTTTTTGAACTTCTCGGAATTCAGGACTAGACATATTACTGCTGAAGATACCATAATAGGTAAAGACCCTTCTCAATTCCTGGCCGGCCTTTTCCATTGGTATAATGGTATTCTCAAAAGTGGCAGCCTCAGGATTATTGGCGATTTCATCGATTTCTTCCAGGTGCCTCTCCATGGCTTTTTCCATAGCGGGTTTTACCAGGTCAACTTCCATTTGGTCAAATGCGGGTACACCAGCGTAGGGTCCTTCCCATTGGGCTAATAAAATGTTATCCATATCCTTATCCTGTGCCAGAGCATTGGAACTTAAAACGGTTGCCAATGCAAGTATTCCGGCATTTTTTATAACTTTTTTCATTAAAAACTAATTTAAATTTTAATGCCTTGAAGATACGAAGAAATAAAAATCTGGCCTTATTCTTTTTTTAACATTTAGCTTCAAAGTTTTCTTTAAACGGGTGCTTGCCACAAAAATTACTTTTATATTTGAAAAGGGTTTTCAAAACATGAGAACCCTGGCTAATTTAATTATGAACTGTTAATTAACTAATGATGAAAAATTTAAGCAAATTTGTATTGATCTTTGGAGCAATGGCCATGATTGCCTGCGGTGATAAGAAAGAAAAAGACACCGAGGAACAAACTACCATTGGGAATACTTCAACGGAAGAGACCACGCAAAGCCGACAGGTGGAATCTGAGGAAACTTCCGATTCTGATGTGGTGGAGATCACCATTGAAGGTAATGATCAAATGCGTTTTAACAAGGATGAAATTAGAGTTAAGGCCGGACAAACCGTGCGTTTAACTCTTAAGCATGTGGGCCAGATGGATAAAAACGCCATGGGTCACAATTGGGTCCTGTTAACTCAGGGAACTGTTATTTCCGAATTTGGAGGCGCTGCCGTTAGTGCTAAAGACAATGATTATATCCCTGAGGGAACCGATCAGGTGATCGCTCATACTAAGATGCTTGGTGGCGGTGAAAGCGCTACCATCGAATTTGAAGCTCCGGAAAAAGGGACTTACGATTTTATATGTTCTTTCCCTGGTCATTATTCCTTAATGAAAGGGAAGTTTATCGTAGAATAAACTAAGGTTTTTAATCCTATTGATGCCTGTTTTCCAGTTATGAAGACAGGCATTTTTATTTTTGACAGGTTCGGGCAAAAATTTTTGCCTTTTTGAAATGGGAATAAGCTAATTTCGGGCTTTGTTCTTTGTCATTTCTTTAAAATCAAATCAAAATACAGGATGGTAATTATTAATATTATAAAAACCATCAACGAGCCACTATTAAGGCTGAAATTTTTAATAATTTGAGGCTTTCAAAAGTCTGAAAAACTGTAGTTTTAGCCTTTTATTTTTTAGTCCTAAAAGATCTTGAATGGAACGGCATATTGTTATTGATTTTGACAGCACTTTTACACAAGTTGAAGCCCTCGATGTATTGGGGGAAATATCCCTGGAAGGGGATAGCCAGAGGCATAACAACCTCAGGGAGGTAGAAAATCTTACCGATCTTGGGATGAAAGGGGAATTGGATTTTCGCAAATCCCTGGAAGAGCGGTTAAGGCTTTTAAAAGCACATGAAGATCATCTTCCACCTTTAATTGAAAACCTGAAAAAAAGGGTTTCTTCTTCTTTCGTCAGAAACCGTCAGTTCTTTGAAGAGTACCATGAGAATATTTACATTATCTCCAATGGCTTCAAGGAGTTCATTGTCCCCATCGTAGAGGAATACGGTGTGCGCCCTGAGAATGTTTTTGCCAATACCTTTGAATTTGATGAAAATCGGAAGATTGTTGGATTTGACCGGGATAATGTTTTATCATCAAACAACGGGAAAGTAGAACAGTTAAAACGGCTCAATCTTCAGGGTGATGTTTATGTCATTGGGGATGGGTATACCGATTATGAGATCAAGGCTTCTGGATTAGCCAATAAATTTTATGCTTTTACCGAAAACGTGGAACGGGAGAAGGTCCTTGAGAAAGCTGACCATATAACCCCGAGTCTCGATGAATTTTTATTTGTACATAATATGAACAAAGCTATTTCTTACCCCAAAAACAGAATAAACGTCTTATTGCTCGAAAATGTCCATCAGGATGCCGTTGATATCATGAAGGAGGAAGGTTATAATGTAAGTGTGCACCCTGGAGCTATGGATGAAGATGAACTATGCGAAAGGATAAAAGATGTGTCGGTGATCGGGATTAGGTCAAAAACACACCTCACTAAAAAGGTCCTGGAAAACGCCAACCGCTTAATCGGGGTAGGGGCTTTTTGTATAGGGACCAACCAAATTGACCTTGAAGAATGCCTAAAGAAAGGAATTGCGGTCTTTAATGCTCCCTATAGCAATACCCGCTCTGTAGTGGAACTCGCAATTGGTGAAATCATCCTGCTTATGCGTAACCTGCCCGATAAGATTCGGTTAATGCACCAGGGAAAATGGGAAAAATCGGCCAATAATAGTTTTGAGACCCGAGGTAAGAAGTTGGGGATCATTGGCTACGGGAATATAGGGGCTCAACTCTCCGTAGTTGCAGAGTCAATCGGGTTTGATGTGTATTATTATGATATCCAGGAGAAACTGCCCCTGGGCAATGTAACCAAATGCAATTCCCTCAAAGAGCTTTTCAATACCGTAGATATAGTGACCCTCCATGTCGATGGTCGTAAGGAAAACCGGAATATGATCGGTAAAGAGGAGTTTGCTCAAATGAAGGATGGAGTGATCTTCCTGAACCTTAGCCGGGGTCATGTTGTGGACATACAGGCTTTAAAAGAAAATATCGAATCTGGAAAGGTAGCCGGAGCAGGGATCGATGTTTTTCCAAAAGAACCAAAAACCAATAACGAAGAATTCAGTTCTGAACTTCGCGACCTGCCTAATCTGATCCTAACACCGCACATCGGTGGAAGTACCCTGGAGGCGCAAGAGAATATCGGGAACTTTGTACCAGGGAAGATAATCGAATATATCAATACCGGTAGTACGACAAATTCGGTCAATTTCCCTAATCTGCAATTGCCGGTACTTAAAGATGCACACCGCTTAATTCACATTCACAGAAATGTGCCAGGAATCCTGGCAGATATTAACCGAATCCTGGCGGATCATGACATCAATATCGTGGGGCAGTATCTTAAAACCAATGAGACCGTCGGTTATGTGATTACCGATATCGATAAAGAATATGACAAGGCGGTAATAAAAGACCTAAAAGGATTAAAAGGAACAATTCGTTTCAGAGTCCTTTATTAGAAGAAAAAACGTATGGAAAAGGCACAGTATCCGCGGATATTGTGCCTTTGATCTATTTTAATATTTGACTGCCTAGGATTTTTGGTCTTCAAAAATAAAATCTACGGCCATCTGTGCATGCAAATCAGTGGTTTCCAATAAAGGAATATTAGTGAGATCTTGTGGTATCAGGATAGGTAACTCGGTACAGCCCATTATCACGGCATCCGCACCTTTTTGCTGTAGGTTTTCCAATTGGTTTAAGAAAAATGTCTTAGCCTTATCGGTAAATTTTCCCTGGGTTAATTCCTTAGAGACAAAATTATGACAATCATCAAGATACTGATTTTCCGGGATAATCACTTCAATGTTATAGACCTCCTTAAGTCGGTTCTGTAAAAAACCTTTGGTCATTGTAGGTTTGTTTCCTAAAAGTCCAAGGCGATTATAGCCTTTTTTTTGAGCTTCAATTCCAACTGCATCAGCAATGTGAAGGATAGGAATATTAATTTTTGGCTGAACAAAATTATACACCATATGGGGAGTATTCGCGCAAATTATAATTGCACTAGCCCCGGCAGCTTCCAGTTTTTTGGCGATCTCTAGATACGCGCTGTTGATGGCTTTTAGATTTTGCTCACGCATCAACTTAATATTAAGGCTATATAATAAGAGTGGTGGATTTTGATCGGTGCCTATCCTTTCCCCGGCCAACTGGTTGAGCAGCCGGTAATATTCAATGGTAGAGTGCCAGGATGTACCTCCTATCATTCCAAGTAATTTCATTTTTTTCAAATTAAGTTAATAGTTTATTATTTGACCTGGGCGCTATAAACCGCCGGTTATGTAAGGATGTGTTATGTTTTTCAGGATACTGAGAAGGCTGAAAACAGCTTCATCTGAATTATACTTGAAGGAGATCTTGGTGCGCTCCGCATCGATTTTTATTTCACTAAGTCCCGGCACTGATGAGATTTTTTTTAGCGTGCGCTGAGCAGCCCGCTGGCTCATCAGGTTGGTTACAAAAATATTGGCTTTCATGATTGCTGTATTTGAGAGTTACACCACCTTTTTAAATATAGTGTTTGTCGTGGTTTTTCACTGTAACAGCAGTTACACTGCATTTTAATTCTACTCAGCCTCCAATTTCGGCATTTCCTGGTAGGAATTTTATGAGCAAGATCAGTAAAAGGTCGATTTTTATCCTACCACTTAAGCCAGAGAATATTTTCTTGATCCTTATGTAGGTGTGTCCCCAGTTTTTCACCTTCCCGAGTCAAGGTTTTTTCAAGCCAGTTGGTATCCTTTTTGGAAGCACGATGTAAACGGAATTTTTTAATCTCCATCGGGTATATTTTTAAGCTTTTAAGCTCGCCTGTACGGGCTTCGATTTCAGGAAAATACATCAGGGATAGTTCACTGCGGTACTGGGTGTGACCGCTTATACCTTCATAATCGTTAATGAAATCTCCCGCGCCATAAATAATGAGTTTATTTTGATAAACCTCCATTCCCATAGGATGATGAGAAGAATGACCAAAGATGATATCCACATTGGCCTTATCGATAAGTTGATGAGCAAATTCTCGTTGCCGTTGAGAAATGTCATAGCCCCAGTTGCCACCCCAATGTATGGATAGCAAAACAAGATCTCCCTGGTGTTTTTGTTGCTCAATATCCTCTTTTATGCGTGCAAAATCCTTCTGGCTCATACCTGGAAGGAAATTTAGCCCGGATTGGTCTGTTTCTGCAGCCCAGCTTTGGAAAATCCCGCTATTGGGCATGCCATAGGACAAGACAAGGATCCGTCCGTTTTGAGTCTGTAGGATGGAGGCTCGGGCTGCGTCTTTATCGTTTTTTCCAGCTCCGGAAAAAGAAATTTTCGAAGCCTTTAGCGTCTGCATAGTTTCTTCCAGCCCCTGGCGACCCCAGTCCAGGATATGGTTGTTGGCCAGACTTACATGGTCCATCCCGGCAGCAGTGAGCACTTTTACGTTTTCAGGATGCATCCGGTAATGAATGCCTTTTCCTGGCCAGGCCTTATCACTGGTAGTGATGCTGGTCTCCAGGTTGATGATTCTCAAATGCGGGGCATTTTGCTCCCAGAGCCTAAGAGCATCGCCCCAGATATACTTGTAGTCAACCGGTCGGGCTATCTTTCCATTTTCCCGTTCAGCCAAAAGCACGTAATCCCGTGCATCTTTCACATAGGCTTCATACAGGATCGGATCTACCGAATTGGGCAGTACCTGATCGATACCCCTTCCTGTCATCACATCGCCGCTCAGGAAAAGCTTTATTGTCTTATTGGCATCTTCCACTTTCTTTATTCGTTTTTGTGCTAATAGTCCAGGTCCTGCAACAATTAGCAGACACATCAACACCACTAATCTATGATTCCGCTTCATTTTAATCTCCTGATTCAAATACCACTCTTAAGATAAGAAGATCTGTGCTTTTGAATCTGGATTTCCAAGATTTTTTAGGTCCTTGTGGTATAATTTTTACAATCTTTTAACTTCGGTCAAACTTGATTTTAGTCAGTTTTTCTGATCTTTTGGTAGTGAACAGGAGATGGGATTTTTTATAAGCCCTATTTTTGTATCACAAATTAAAAATCATGAACAAAGGAATATACATTGCCACGCTGGAATCCCATAGCGGGAAATCCATGATCAGCCTTGGACTTATGCGTACCTTATTGGGTAAAATGGTTAAAGTAGGTTATTTCAGGCCTATTATTGATGATATGCCCATTGGAGAAAAAGACAACCATATTGATACAGTATTGAGCTATTTTGATCTGGATATCCCTTACGAAGATACCTATGCCTATACCAGAAGTGAGGTGGTTCAGAAAAGGAATGAAGGTAAGGCCGGAGAAGTGATCGATACCATTATCAGGAAATATAAAACCCTTGAAGATCAGTTTGATTTTATCCTTGTGGAAGGCAGCGACTTTTCCGGAGAAGGTAGCGTTTTTGAGTTTGATGTGAACGTAGTGATCGCAAAAAATCTTGGTATTCCGGTGATTATTATTGTGAGTGGTCAACACAAAACCTGGGAGGAGCTTCTCGGAAATCAGCAAATGGCCTACCGGGCTTTTAAAGACAAGGATGTCCAGGTAATTGCCATGGTAAGCAATAAAATTATGGTGGAGAATCTGGAGCCCGCTAAAAAGAATATGCGCGGGTTTTTGCCAGAGGAAGTGGAGGTTTTCTCAATCCCACTTATCGATAATCTCAACAACCCTACTCTAAAGGAGATTGTAAAGGCTTTAAACGGGAAAGTATTGTTTGGCGAGGAATTCCTCGATAATCAAACCGGTAACTTTGGGGTGGGGGCCATGCAGCTTCGTAATTACCTCAATACCCTGAAAAACGAAAGTCTGGTAATTACCCCAGGAGACAGGGCAGATATTATCCTTGGTGCCTTACAGGCTAATATCTCAAGTAATTATCCACGCATATCAGGGATCATCCTTACAGGCGGACTTACTCCTGAAAATTCAATAATTAAACTCATAGAAGGACTTTCCGATATTGTCCCGATTATTTCCGTTGAAGAGGGCACCTTCATGGTTACCAATAAAGTGGGGGCTATAAAGTCCAATATCTATGCCGATAGTATTCAGAAAATACAAACTACCATCAGTATTTTTGAACGCTATGTTAGCTTTGATCCTTTGGTAGAGAAACTCACCAACTACAAGCCACACGGGAGAACACCCCGGATGTTTCAGTATGACCTTGTTAAAAGAGCCCAACAGAGTAAGAAACATATCGTCCTTCCGGAAGGAACCGATGAAAGGATTTTAACTGCTGCCGCGCGTTTGATCAATATGGATCTGGTGGATATCACACTTTTGGGAGACGAGGAAACCATCAAGAAAACAGTAGCTAAATTGGGCCTTGCTCTTGATTTTGATAAGGTTAATATTATCGACCCGGTAAATTCAGCTAATTTCCTTGATTATGCAGAAACCTTTTATGAACTCAGGAAACATAAAGGAGTCAATATGGATATGGCAAAAGACCGTATGAGCGATGTATCTTACTACGGGACCATGATGATCCATAAAGGTCACGCGGACGGCATGGTATCAGGAGCAGCTCATACTACGCAACATACCATCCTACCTGCCCTTCAGTTCATTAAGACAAAACCTGGGGTTTCGGTAGTCTCATCGGTGTTCTTTATGTGCCTTGAAGATAGGGTATCGGTATTTGGAGACTGTGCCATTAACCCGAATCCATCAGCGGCAGAACTTGCCGAGATTACTATTTCTTCTGCTGAGAGTGCCGCTGCCTTTGGCATCGAACCGAAGATTGCGATGCTTTCTTATTCTTCAGGAAGTTCAGGAAAAGGAGCTGATGTGGACCGGGTTCGTGAGGCTACAGAAATAGTAAAATCCCGGAGACCCGACCTGAAAATCGAGGGACCAATTCAATATGATGCGGCCGTGGATTTGAGTGTTGGAAGATCAAAACTACCCGATTCTGAAGTGGCCGGGCAGGCCAATGTGCTTATATTCCCTGATCTAAATACAGGAAACAATACCTATAAGGCCGTCCAACGCGAAACAGGAGCGCTGGCAATCGGGCCTATGCTTCAGGGACTCAATAAACCCGTAAATGACCTTAGTAGAGGCTGCACGGTAGATGATGTGTATAATACAGTAATTTTAACAGCCATCCAGGCGCAAGGAATTTAATGAAAATGAAAAATATCTTAATCATAAACTCAGGTAGCTCTTCTTTAAAATTTCAGCTTATCAAAATGCCGGAAGAAACTGTGCTTGCTTCAGGGATGGTGGAGCGCATTGGTCTTGAAGAGGCAAAGTTGCATTATAAAAGCCATTCCAATACAGTTTCAAAGGAACAGGATGTTCCCGATCATGCGGTAGCCTTAAAGGCAATCACCGATCTTCTTTTGGATCCGGACAATGGGGTAATAAAAGATGCCTCAGAAATTCCCGCAATTGGACACAGGGTGGTCCATGGAGGGGATACTTTTTCAAAGACCATCATTATCGATGAGAAGGTAAAAGCCAAGATCAGGGAATATTTCTCCCTGGCTCCGCTACATAATCCGCCAAACCTGAAAGGAATCGAAGTAGCAGAGCAATTGTTTCCGAAGGCAAAACAGGTTGCGGTTTTCGATACAGCCTTCCATAGGTCGATTCCCTCCCGCGCTTCCCAGTATGCTATTCCCACCTCTTTTTATGAAGATCACCATATTCAGGTGTATGGTTTTCATGGTACCAGCCATAAGTATGTGACTCAATTAGCCATTGCTGAATTAAAAAAGGAAAATTCAAAGATTATTAGTGTACACCTTGGAAATGGTTGTAGTATAACTGCGGTAAAAGATGGGCAAAGTATAGATCACTCCCTTGGTTTCGGACCGGTTAACGGCCTGGTGATGGGCACGCGCAGTGGTGATATAGACCAATCAGTGATCTTTTATATGATCGATCAACTGGGATACACTCCGCAGGAAGTGAGCGATATCCTGCACCACAAAAGCGGTATGATGGGCCTAACAGGTTATAGTGATCTTCGAGATATCGAGGAGCAGGCCCAGAAAGGCGATCGGCAGTGCCAGCTAGCCCTTGATATGAATGCCTACCGTATTAAAAAATATATAGGGGCTTACGTGGCCGCTATGAACGGGGTAGATGCCATTGTTTTTACCGCTGGAATAGGTGAGAACAGTGATGTAATTCGTGGGCTTGTATGCCAGGATATGGAATTCTTCGGAATCAAACTCAATGAGGAAAAAAACAAGCAACGTGCAAAAGAACTCAGGTATATCAATGCCGAGGATTCCAAGGTGAAAGTCCTCGTTATCCCGACCAATGAAGAGTTGGAAATTGCCCAGCAGACTTTGGAATTGATCTCTTAAACTTTCTTGGAAATAAATATATGGATAAACCCCCAAAAGCCTTTGGCTTGTTGGGGGTTTTTGATCAGTGACGGATTTCTTTTAAGTGACCTTCACTTTGGCGTAAATGTCAACACTTATAAATTTCTCATCTTTGATTTCACATTCCCTCATGGTCCCTTCGTGGGTGAAATCAAGTTTGCTCATTGCCTTTTTACAATTGAAATTATCCGTTTCCACAAATCCTTCTATTCTATGAAGTTCAAGCTGTTTAAATCCGTAATCACAGATTAAAGGCATGGCATCTCTCATCAAGCCCTGACCCCAAAAGTCGGGGAGTAGCCAAAGCCCAATTTCAGCTTTATGATGTGCTTTTGAGAAATTATTGAGTCCTCCTGCTCCGAAAAATATCTTGTTGTCTGGGGAACAGATTGCCCACCAGAACTGGGAAGGGGCAGCAAACCATGTCATTTGCGTTTTAGTTGCTTCCAGGCTATCAAAACTAACTCCATAATGTTTAATGACATGGGGATCTGAAAGTCCTTTGTAAATATTTACAATATCGGATTCGGCAATTCCCCTAAGCATCATTCGGGAAGTTTTAAATGTTGGAAGTTTTTTCAAAGGTTCGGAATAGGGGTTTTAATTATCGCTGATTTTACTTCAAATTTACAATATTGAATTTAAATCTTTTTGATCCATTAGTTATGAATGCTACACCAGCCCTTGAAAGTTTCCTGCCCATTTATTTTTGAAAGCTGGATAATAGTTGGAATTGTCCTTAGAACAATAAAAGTGGAGCAATGACACCAAGTCTAAGTTCATTCCGGTTATAGTTAGCCAGGCCAAGAAATTCCTTTGAAAAATTTGAGTAATCGTAATACCTGCCGATATAGGCAAAGAAAAAGCGAAGATCAATATTATTAAAAGGGGTGTAATAAAGGGTTGGTATTACGCCATAGCTAGTAGCCAAGTGGGTGCTTTCGGTTTTGACATTATCATAAGCGCTACTACTCATAAGGGTAAGTAAAGCTTGGAATTTTGCGCTAAAAGTGTATTCAGCTCTTAACCAATTTTCGATATACCTTACATCCTCAGCCACTGAGTCATCAGCCAGAAGCCTAGTTACCACGCCCTTGGTATCGACCTGTTCATAACTGTAATGAAAGTCAGCCATCAGGGTGAACTTATCGTTTTGATATTTATGGCCCAATGTAAAGAAATAGGTTCCCCTGTTTTTTACTTCATTGCCGTAACTTGCGCTATAGATAGTTTGAAATTTTCCATCAAAAAAGTTTCCCCGCCAGTTGCCAACAACCGATACAGGCCAAATGGGCTCCTGAATGTTTTCTGCAATCACATCACCATACAGATCTTCATAAAGCATGGTACGCGAGTTTAACACCTGCAACCCGAACTGGTGATTTTTAAAGGCCTGGTAAGTAATTCCAGCTCCTGTTACAAAGGCCAGGGCATTGCCGTAAATTTCGTTATATTCCAAAACATACAGTGGGCTTAACTCGTATTCGTATCCCCCGTAAAACGGATTCATTTTTCCAAGTCGAATTTTAAGCTCCGGATTGGCTTGAAGGTCGAGGTAGGCAATTTCGATATTGTTACCCAATAGGTCCAGGCTTTGCACATCGCCGCCCTTGTTAAAACGGTTTCTAAAACGAAAACTTATTTTTTCGTGCAATTTACCGGCAATCCCAAGGGCTGTAAATCCATTTTGAAACTGCATCCCGTTGTAATACTGGTCACCACCTCTGAATTTATATGCTCTAAATTCCACACGCATATCGAAAGTGAAATCGATATTTTTCAAGAGGTTTGTTTTTTCTATAGGAATGATCGGATCTGGAAGACTATCCCGGGACTGCGGATAGCCCAGAAGAGGGAACCATAAAAATAGGCTTAAAAAAAACAACCTTCTCATAAACAGGGAATTAAGATTTAAATTTTCATAAGAATTCAGTGGGAATGATACTAATCGGTGATTTAGCCTCAAAACCCAAACCTGGACCCATTTAAATTTACTACAATTAATTGAACTGAAATTCAATACTTTACTGATTCGCTACGCCTTGACCTTCGTGAAGAAATATGGATTAAGCAGGCTCTCTTCACTTGGCCTGAGCTGGGCAAATGCAGATTGTTTTAATTATTAGAATGCTCTGGTCGGTAGGCTTTTTACAAAGCTCTTTTCAGTGTAATACTCTGATTGACCAATCCCGCTGTTTAAAGAAGAAAATATTTTAATGGTCAAGTATTTTGCGCAGAACACTTGACATTTTGGGTTTTAAAAAAGCTGTTACCTGTTTTCCAATCTCGCATAAGGTCCAATTCACTGAATTTCGATTTAAGGCTTGTTGTTTTTATTTTTTGCCGGCTGAAATTTTTTAAATGAAATCCTTAAATCGGCAACTAAATAACTCAGCCCGACACCTATTCCTAACAAAGCGTAGAATGGCTTGTCAGAAGGGAGTATCATGGTTATGGAGATATATATCAATCCCAGACAAAAGGGGTATAAAATAACCCGTAGTAGGATTTTTGCTAATGTCCATTCCTTTGAAGAATCAATTTCGCTCTCTGGGGGAGCTGCCAGGGAGGGATTACCTTTGCGCTCTATCGAATATATATCTTTTTTTAGGTCTAAGGTCATATTCCTCTTCTCAAAATTTATCTGATTAATTAAAAGAAGATAAAAAAACAGCGAAAAAACTATTAAGACTAGGATAATAATAATTGCCGCTTTTAACTGAAGTATGGTGGCAAAGAAAACTATAAAACTTCCTGTAACTAGTAAAAGAAGTTTTCCAAGAACTTTGTTTAAGGGATTTTTTTCTAATCTGATCCCTTCTAAAATATTATCCTCATTAAACTTGAGTACGAAAATTGGATAATTGAATCGCAACCAATATGAGGAAGACCATAGCAAAATTTCATCCTTTTTAATTTCGCCGTAGTATTTTGTAAAATCCAAAGAGAAAAAAATCTTGAAATGAGAGAAAAAGGTATTTTTCCTTTCCCTTGCAATTAATTTAGTGAGGTCTTCTTTTCTGATCATCTTTATTCCATTATAGCCAACCAGCCCACCCTTTAAAAGCAGCGGACGCTTGATACATTGTTGTAGCCAACAAATATTTATTCTTCCCAGTCGAGGACATTTATAGGCATTTGCGTTTGTTGATCCAAGTCAATATCCTGTAGTTCAGAAACCTCTTTTCTAAACCAGTTAGAAAAATCCGAATGGTCATTTTTAAAATTATTCATGAAGTTCTCACTATCGGCCTCTGTATATACAACGACGGTATATCCACGAGGTGATTTTTGTAAAAACCAGCTCTCTTTTCTAACACCAATTCTTTTGTGCATTGCGCTGAATTCTTCACTTTTAGTGGTATTTATCACTTTGGCGAAATTTAACCATTGGTCAATCTTATTTTCCAGGATCGGAAAACTATAGGCGAATTTTTTCATTATCCGGTTTTTTCTATATGCTTTAAGTATCGGTCATGATGGGGGAGGGGACATAAATTTGTCGCCTTAGACCTGATCGTTAGGCAAGTTAATTATTTTTTTTCTGACCGGTCCTGATGTTTACAAGCAGGACGTTGAGATTGAGGAATATTTTTAATTGAGTTTTACTTGCAGGAAGATAATCTAGCTCTTTTTTCGATTTCCGTAAAAATTTAGGATGGCTTAATTTTTATCGGGGTTCTTTAGATTTAAAATTCGCTTGTATACGTCCATATAGCCACCTACCATTACTTTCCTGCTAAATTTTGAATACGCCCATTGCCGACATGACCTCCGGTTTAAAAAAGCTATGTCAGCCACAGCTTCTGCTGCCTCCTCGACAGTATTTACCAGATATCCCGTTTGTCCATGACTTATCAGTTCAGCCATGGAACCTAAATTGAAGGCGATCACCGGGGTGCCACACATCATAGCCTCCACCACGCTTAAACCGAAAGGTTCATTAAAACCTATGGGATGTAAAAGTGCATAGGCCTGGCCCATAAGATGATCTCTTTCCTTAGAACCGGAATTTCCCACATAAACAATATCCTCATCATTAATAAATGGCTTAACTTTCTTGTCAAAATAGTCCTGATCCTGAATTAAGCCTGATATAATTAATTTACGGCCTGATTTCTTGGCAATTTCAATGGCTTCGAAGGTTCCTTTATCTGGATGAATTCTACCAAAGAACAATAAATAATCCTGAGAGGTTTCCTTAAATGTAAATTCCGCTTCGTTAATACCATTATAAACTGTTGCAGTATAATTTAATTCCGGATGGCGGTCAGAATTGCTGATAGAGACATAGAAATTTGTCCTGTTATATTTTTTATAGACTTCAAGAATTTTTTCAGAACTAAACCCATGTATGGTTGTAAGCATAGGCGTCTCAATGAGTTTGGAATAGCTAAGTGGCAGGAAATCGAAGTGGTTGTGGATGAGGTCAAATTTATCAGCTTGTTCCATCAAATGGCTGATATGTAGGCACTCCCAGACCTTGGGATCCATGTGCGGATCTTCGCTGTAGGCATGTTCTGAAACATATTGCAACTTGCCTTTGGTAATAGAATTTCCTGTAGCAAATAATGTTACGTCAATATTGTTATCGGTAAGTCCTTCGGCAATATTGGAAGCCACCTGCTCCCAGGGCCCGTATTTTATCGGTGGCGTTCTCCAGGCAATAGGGGATAGTATAGCAACTTTCATGTATTACAAGTTGGTTTAAATCAGTATACAATCCGGTTCATTGGACCCGGTGTTTTTCTTTTAAAAGTCAGGAAAAAGTAATTCAAATCCAGAGAAACCTTATAGTTAAACGCTCATTGGCAGTCTTCACAGCTTATGCAGCCTAAAAAACCTGTAAATATGAATTTAATTCCCTTCCTTTTAAGAATCTATCTAATTTACAAAACTCATTAATAAGAATGAGTTTTCTAAATTTTTTCCTGGCATCTTCTATTTTGTCCAATATGGCGAAAAAGTAATCTAAGGCAGCTATTGATGGCGCTATGATCCTGGAAGTCAATTAGGCGCTAAGATAATCGCGGTATTCTGTAAAGAAGGCTTCCAGTTTAAGCATGTTATCATTTAAGAATTTCATTACCTCTGGCCAATGCTGACGATTATGGATGTTTACCCCGTCCATTTGCACATAAACCCTTGAGATCAATTTTCCCTCGGGTAGTTCATAGGTATCCTCGTAAACCGCATTTGGAAGGTATTCCTTCCAGAGAATTTGTTTTAGGCTCAATAGTTTTTCGAAGTAATAGGCGCGAACAAGCTCATCGGGATCAATAACGTCCAAGGATACCTGGGCTAATTTACGGTTGAAAGTGAATTTAAGCTGGATCTCCTTCTGTTTGGTATCATAGAGGATCCATTTGGTACGGTATACCAATCCGAAACTGGTCCAGAACTGCTGTCGTAATTTTTTGCTCTCTTCCTTGCTGAACATCTTTAAATAAAATAGGCAAGCAGGATCCCGGTGACGATTACCAGTAACTTCGAGGCATTAAACTTATGGTTTCGGGAGGCTTCAAAAAGAATGGTGGTCGAGACATGCAGAAATATCCCTATTACTATGGCATTTAGATAAACGGCGTTTTCCTCTATAAATGGGACATTCATCTTTAAAAAGCTTCCAAGGGGTGTCATTAGTCCAAAGATCCCCAGGAACAAAAAAACCTTCCAATGGGCAAGCTTCGAATGGAGCAAGAAGACCGATAAAATGGCAGCAACAGGGATCTTATGGATGACAACCCCGTGCAATAAATGGCCTTTTTCATCTAGGGGAACCCCTTCGAGTAAAGCATGAATGCTAAGGCTTACCAGTAACATTAAGGGGAAAGCTGTGCTTTTGTCGGTAGTATGTAAATGTCCATGTTCTACTCCTTTAGAAATGAATTCCAGCAAAATCTGAAGCAAAAGTCCTAGCATAATAAAAATACCGATCCCGTCAATGGCCTGGGAATAAACTTCAGGGAACAGTTCAAAAACTGTGACCGACAGCAGGTAAGCGCCACTAAAACTAAGCAGTAATTTAAACCCTGTAGATGTTCCCGGATTCAGGAAACGCGAAATAATATAGCCGATAAGCACCGAAATTAAGGGTAATACGTAAATCATTAAATGCTGAATAAGATAGATGTTTGTCGGCTTACTGATTAAAAATTACGCGGTACCTACTTAATTTCTCCCTTTTTCTGCTTCCTTTCTCTGGAAGGAACCAGATTTTTCCTTATCGCTCCTCTTCTTCGGCACATCCGCCAAAATTAATGTATTTTTGCCACCATTAAAAAAGCGATATGGATAATTTTAAAATGATAGCCAAGACCATGTATGGTTTCGAGCCGATTCTGGCAAAGGAATTACTGGCACTTGGCGCGATGGATATTAAGGAAGGAACCCGAAACGTAAGCTTTTATGGGGACCTGGGCTTTATGTATAAGGCCAATCTCTCCCTGCGTACCGCTATCAAGATCCTAAAACCTTATCGCAGCTTCCGGATCAATTCTGAGGAAGAACTCTATAAAAATATCTACGCTTTGCCCTGGGAGGAGTTTATGGATGTAACGGATAGCCTGGCTATCGATGCTACCGTGCACTCTGAGATTTTCACCCATTCTCAGTATATCGCTTTGAAGACCAAAGATGCTATCGTAGATCGGTTTCGGGATAAATTTGGAAAACGTCCGGATGTAGACCTGGATTTTCCTAGCTTACGCATCAATGTGCATATAGAGAAGAACTTTTGTAATGTTTCTTTCGATAGCTCAGGGCAATCCTTGCATAAACGCGGCTATAAAACAGCTACCAATATTGCTCCTATAAACGAAGTACTGGCCGCCGGAATGTTGTTGCTTTCAGGTTGGGATGGACAATGCGATTTCCTGGATCCCATGTGCGGAAGTGGAACCATTTTAATAGAAGCAGCAATGATTGCGTGTAATATACCTCCTAACCTGAATCGAAAGGAATTTGCCTTTGAGAAATGGAAAGACTGGGATGAAGCCCTTTTTGAAAAAATAGAGGAATCAGTACTTAAAAAGGTGAGGGAATTTCACTTTAGTATCAAAGGTTATGACAAGGCTCCTTCTGCGGTTCATAAAGCTTTAGATAATATTGAAAATGCCAATCTTTCGGAATTTATAAAAGTGGAAAGGCAGGATTTTTTTGAATCAAAAAAGGAAGGGGAGCGGCATTTACATATGCTTTTTAACCCGCCTTATGGAGAAAGGCTTGAAATAGACATGCCTTCTTTCTACAAATCTATAGGAGATACCTTAAAACAAGGTTATCCGGGTACTGACGCCTGGTTTATTACTTCAAACCTGGAGGCCATAAAACACGTAGGTCTGCGCCCCTCAAGAAAGATAAAGCTCTACAATGGTGCCCTAGAGTCCAAGCTTCTTAAATACCAGATTTATTCCGGGACAAAGAAACGAAAGATAGGGAGTAGGGAGTGAGCTAATGGGAATTACTTCTTGTAGATTGGTATGAGATAAGAGAGTCCGTAAGCGTATCCCACTCCGAAATTGCTGTCGTCGTATGTGCGATTGAATCCAGGAATGGTAAGGTTGTCAAAGTTATTTGGGGTTTTCTGAAAAAGTCTGCGTTTTACCTGGACATTGGCCGAAAGGTAAAGATTGTTAAGGATTTCTACCTTGAGTCCCCCCATTAATTCTATCCAGCTGGCGTTAAGGCCAGTGTTTTCGATCATTTCATTGCGGACATCGGGCCCAAAGAATTGGGAGGTGTTGTAAATGGTGTATCGGTGGAGCTCCTGGGAAAAGGTGGAGAATCCATAACGCAAACCGGCAAAGATCATATTCTCCATTCCGGTCCAGTTTTCATAGGCATTATAATCAACACCGATTTTGAGATATTGCCCGGTGGAAACCACCGCGATATTATCTTCCGAAAATGGTAGTTTTTCCGAGCCTATCTCGGCGGCAGCATAGAAATTGTCATATACCCGGTAATCACCCATAAGTTCGAAACCATCGTAATCATCCTCAAGGAAACTACGCGCCAGCTTACTCAGGTCGGCTCCAATGCGTATTCCGTATTTTTCCCGCTGGTCTATCGTATCCGAATCAGTGGTTTGCTGAGCGAATAAAAACCCTGTGGCCAGTAGGAATATCAGACTAGTAGAAAATAGCGATATGACGGTTTGTTTCATCTTCAACTTCGGTTTGTTCAACGGTATAGGTTTGAATCCAGGGCTCATCTTCGCCGGCATCTATGTTCAGCCTAAGATCAGAATAGATCACTTTAAAAGCACAGGCGCGATTGACATACACCTGCTCTCTGCCATAGGTAAATCTGAGAATATCGGTATTGGGCACAAGGACCTCTGAATCACCATCCCCATCGTCTTCTTCATCCTCATCAATCTCAGAGGCATTAATGGTAAAGGCATATTCCGTATTATTTTCAAAGGTTTTTAAAGGAATGGCGATGCTGTCAACATTTACCCTGTTTAGAAGAATAGTATCTCTTTGCTGATCCCAAACACGTAAATTTGTGGGAGACCTGGTTTCTTCCGGCTCTGCAACATCAAAGAACTTAATGATAAGCAAAGGGGTAGTATTCGTGCTTGCCGGGCAGAGATCATCCCGCTGACACCCCGAAACTAAAAATATTCCCGAGCATAACACAAGTGCCATTTTAAAGAAAGCTGTTTTCATTTATCCTTTATCTTCTTTCTAGACAAACCACGTTTTCTACATGATGGGTCTGGGGGAACATATCTACAGGCTGCACTTTGCTTACCTTATAGTGTTGGTCCAGCATAGCCAGATCCCTGGCCTGAGTAGCTGAATTGCAACTTACATACACAATTCGTCTGGGCAAGATACTAATTATTTGGCCCACTACATCCTTGTGCATCCCGTCCCGTGGAGGATCTGTGATGATAACGTCCGGATGTCCGTGTTTATCGATAAAACTTTCGGTGAAGACCTTTCTCATATCCCCGACAAAAAACTCAGTATTGGTTATCCCATTGCGCTTTGCATTTTCCCTGGCATCAACAATAGCCTCTGGAACCGCTTCCACCCCAATTACTTTATTAGCATCTTTGGCTATGAACTGAGCGATGGTACCCGTGCCGGTATAAAGATCATATACTAGTTCCTCACCGGTTAATTCGGCAAAATTTCGAGTGATTTTGTAAAGTTCATGAGCCTGGGCGGAGTTGGTTTGATAAAAGGACTTGGCGTTAATTTTGAATGTAAGACCTTCCATTTCCTCAAAGATATGGCCACGGCCTTTATAACATATGACTTCCTGGTCATAAATAGTATCATTTCCTTTTCCATTGATCACATACTGAAGGGAAGTGATCTGGGGAAATTTTTCTGCAATGGCCTCTAAAAGCAATTGACGCTTTACGGTATCTTCTTTGAAGAACTGAATAAGGACCATGAGTTCTTTTGTAGAAGTGGTGCGGATCATAAGGGTGCGCAGTAGCCCTTTTTGTTCCCTGGTATTGAAAAACTCCAAACCGTGCTGGGTTGCGAACTCCTTTACAAAATTTCTGATCGCATTGCTTGGGTCCTCCTGGAGATGACATTTTTCGATATCCAGGATCTTGTCCCACATCCCCGGAATATGAAAGCCTAAAGCGTTTTTATCTTTGATATCTTTTCCGCTTTGGATTTCCTCGATGGTAAGCCATCTACTGTCACTGAAAGAAAACTCCATTTTATTCCGATAGAAATAAATTTCTTTGCTGCCCAGGATAGGGGTGACTTCTGGCAACTCGATCTTTCCCAAACGTTGAAGGTTATTGACCACCTCCTTTTCTTTGTAGGCCAGCTGGTATTTATATTCCATATTCTGCCACTTGCATCCACCGCATACTCCAAAATGCCTGCATACCGGTTCGGTGCGTTTGTCGGATAAGGTGTGGAATCTCACTGCGGTGCCCTGATAGAAAGCACGGCGCTTTTTGGTGGTTTGTACATCGGCGGTATCCCCGGGAACCGCGTTGTCTATAAAAATCACTTTTCCGTCCGGAGCCTTGGCAATACTCTTGCCTTTAGCTCCGGCATCGATAACTTCAACAGCTTCAAAGAGCTTGTTTTTATTCCTTCTTGCCATAGCGCAAAAATAGGATAAATGCTAAGATTTAATAGCCCGGCCTTTGAAAAATTCAGGAAACATTTAGTAATTTGCAGGAATTCAAATTTTGGATGATTTCTCTCCTAATCTGAAATTTTCAGCTTAAAGAAGGAATTGCAGAAAAGTAATATAAAATTATTGAAAATGCCATTAACCAAAATTTCATCTTCACAGGAAGCTATTAATCTGGAAGACAAGTATGGAGCTCACAATTACCATCCATTACCTGTGGTCTTAAGTCGCGGTGAAGGGGTACATGTGTGGGATGTAGAAGGAAAAAAATACTATGATTTTCTATCGGCTTATTCGGCGGTAAATCAAGGGCATTGTCACCCCAAAATTGTTGAAGCCCTTTGCAATCAGGCTGCTAAACTTACCTTGACTTCCCGTGCCTTTCATAATGATGTACTGGGGCCTTATGAGAAGTTTGCCTCGGAATACTTTAATTTTGATAAGCTGCTTCCCATGAATACGGGAGCAGAAGCGGTTGAAACCGCAATTAAGATCGCCAGAAAATGGGCCTATGAAAAGAAGGGTGTGGAAGAAACCGAAGCCCAGATCGTGGTTTGTGAGAATAATTTCCATGGAAGGACAACAACCATCATCTCTTTTTCAAACGATGAAGAAGCCCGGAAAAACTTTGGACCCTATACTCCCGGTTTTCTAAAGATTCCTTATGATAACCTAGAAGCCCTGGAAGATACCCTTAAAAACAACAAAAATATAGCAGGATTTATGGTGGAGCCCATTCAAGGAGAGGCCGGGGTTTACGTGCCCTCAGAAGGTTACTTGAAACGCGCCAAAGAGATCTGCCAGAAATATAATGTCCTTTTTATAGCAGATGAGGTGCAAACAGGGATTGCTCGTACAGGTAGATTGCTGGCAGTGGATCATGAAGAGGTCAAACCCGATATCCTGATCCTGGGAAAAGCCATTTCGGGAGGAGTATATCCTGTATCCGCGGTACTAGCCGATGACAGGGTGATGGAGGTCATCAAACCCGGACAACATGGTTCTACCTTTGGTGGCAACCCATTGGCAGGCGCTGTTGCAACAGCTGCCCTGGAAGTGATCAAGGAGGAAAACCTGGCAGAAAATGCTGAGAAGCTAGGAGGCTTATTCCGACGGCTGCTTAATGATTACATCAGGGAGTCTGAGATTGTAGCACTGGTTCGTGGAAAAGGATTGCTGAACGCTATAGTGATCAATGATGCTCCGGAAGGTGATACCGCCTGGAATATTTGCATGGCCTTGAAAGAAAATGGCCTTCTGGCAAAGCCAACCCACGGGAATATTATTCGTTTTGCGCCACCACTGGTGATGAACGAAGAACAACTGAAGGATTGTGTTGATATCATAACTACAACCCTAAAGGAATTTGAAAAATAAATTCCGATTGGATTAAATAGAATTCTCAACAAAATGCCCTCCTTATCGAGGGCATTTGATTTTAAAGTAATTGAAGAGTTAAATTGATTTAATTCACTGTAAATAAACTCGTTAACAGGTATAAATCAAGGTTTGAAAACCAAAGAATAGGTTGTGGTTTATCCAGTCCGGGCTTTAGTTGCAGAATCCAAGACCTATGGATTTTTCAGGTGAAAGTTTCCTATTCCATTGACCTTATAATTTCCTCCATGGCTTGCTGATAACCTTCTATTCCTCCGTAAATAAACAGCATGACAACAGAAGCGATGAGATTAAGCCCGCTTAAGACAAGTCCTATTATGGCTAATATTCTTCCTGTTTTAACATTTTCATAGCCGGTGTAGAGTTCAGGATTGGCATTATAGATTTCCGTGGCTCGTTTGGCCATTACCAGGGCGATGATACCAAAAATAACACCTAAAATTCCATAACAACAACAGCCAATTATAGATAGGATACCGAAGATTAGGATGAGCGTGGAATTGGGTAATTGTGTACGTTCCATAAAAATATATTAATTGGTTAGTTGAATAAATTCATACATTTTGTAGCCATAATTAACCGCCATTATTATTCCGGCAAAAATGATCAAGCCAATTTTTACCTGATAATCACCCTTGAACTTAAAAAAAAGGTTGAGTACTAAAAAGGCAAGGAGAAGTAAAATAGGGTAAATGGCCGGATACATATAAAAGGCTTCCGTGAAATTACCCTGGATAACAAGAAATGCAGCTCGTTGTCCTCCGCAACCAAAGCATTCCATACCTAACAGGCTTTTATTTAAACACGGTAACATATATTCTTCCATCTGGTATCTTCAGTATTTGATGTTATCAGGTTTGACGGAAAGGGTGTTAAGCCTATGAATGGTTTTTTCACAAGTCCCTTCGTATAAAAATAATCATATTGTTGGTTATCTTAAATCTTTTTGCTAAAAATCATTGAAATCATCCGGGGAAACCTGTAGCCCAGCATCCTTTAAATGGGATCTCTTTAAAAGAAGTTATTGGTAATCCCCAAAGCAGGATACAATTAGAAAATCAGGTGAAGCAGCTTAAAAAGCTTCATAATTAGCTTAACTTTGTCAACCTACAAGTTCCCTTTAGAATTGGAATTAGGAGGCTTGTCAAAAATTTATTTTGAAATGAAGAATACACAATTAATCAATACTATCCTTATTGTCCTGGGCGGGGGGCTACTACTTTATGCCATCGCCGCTGAGGATGCTAACCAATATATCAAGATTGCAGGCCTGGTAATTATAATGCTTGGTCTCTTTAGAGCAACGAATTTTTGGGTAGTAACCAAGGATGACCATAAAGAAGACAACAGCGAAGATAAAC
The DNA here is from genome assembly GCF_054121475.1 of Salegentibacter profundi. NCBI lineage: Bacteria > Pseudomonadati > Bacteroidota > Flavobacteriia > Flavobacteriales > Flavobacteriaceae > Salegentibacter > Salegentibacter profundi. Next base: position 127,759 of record NZ_JBSYGG010000007.1, on the reverse strand, counting down.
CCTGATGGAATTTAAACCTGGAGATAAAGTAGCAGCACTTGATGACGATCTGGAAGGTGTAGTGATTCGGGCCGATTTGGATTGGGTCACCATTGAAACAACCGAAGGTTTTGAGATGGATTTTCCTCCTTCCGAACTGGTGAAGATCGATACGCCTATTGAGGAGCTTCCTGTAGATAAGGATTTTAATAGCTTGATGGAGGAAAAGCGTCCTTCAAAAAAGCAGAAAACCAGACGCGTTAAGCCTAAAGAACGCAATGCACCGCCGATGGAAGTGGATCTTCATATCGAAAAACTGGTGAATAATTATAAGCCAATGAGCAATTTTGATATCCTGAACCTGCAAATGGAAACCGCCAAAAGACAACTGGAATTTGCAATGAGAAAAAGGATCCAGAAGCTTGTCTTTATTCACGGAGTTGGAGAAGGGGTGCTCAAAGCTGAACTGGATTACCTGCTAGGGCGCTATGATAACTTAAAATTTTACGATGCCGATTACCAGAAATATGGGCAAGGAGCCACCGAAGTTTATTTTTATCAAAAAGACCTAAAGGGATGATTACCAAAGGGCGGTATCATCTTCCTCGTCAGGAGTTTCCTCTTCAGGTTCTTCCACATTGCTAACCCCAGTGACACTAAAAAACCCGAGGCTATACTGGTCAAACCTTATTTCCTCCCCACTACCATCTTGTTTTACGAAATTGAAATTCTGTATGACAATATCAGAACGGTAATTGCGGTTTATACTATGGTCAATAACTTCAGTATGCTCGTTATAGGGCTCAGTGAGTTCTGGGTTCAGGTAATTAGGCCTATCGGCCAGTTGAAGGCTTTGAGGATTAAGAAGGTCATCACTTCTTACTTCATATTTGGTTAAAGCGCCGTCACCATCATCATCAGGATCCAGGTAATTCGGGGTGCCGTCCTCATCGGTATCTCTGTACCCTTCTGCGGTGGGGTCACCATCACCGGTCTTTATTTCTGTACTGGTGCGCACATTATCTCCATCGTCATCGATATCCAGGTAATCGGGGATTCCATCTCCATCGGTATCACCATGAGAAGTGCTCTGCGGGTTTTGAGCCTGATCAGGATCCATAAACTCGTCGATATTTTTTATCCCATCTCTGTCGGCATCATCCTGGGGACCGATATCATTAAAGCGGGTGCTTATTACCACGGTGCCTTCAGTGGTGATGTATTCCTCTATCACTGACGGTTCCCTGGAAGGAACGGCATTACAGAAATAATCATCCGGTACCTCACCGTCATATAGCCGGTAAATCATTTTGTTGTCGCCTGTTAATGTTATCTCTATTGGCTGGTCTGTGTTCCGGCTTAGCAACATTTGGTCTTCATCCAATTGCCTGGAGGTTAATTGAAGAGACATCGATTCATTGACGTCCTCATTATTGATCACGTAAAGAACTTTTTGGTCTCCCAGGCCACACAGGCTCAATTGGCTATCTTCCAGATCGAAATTCGTCACTATAATGTCTCCGTTATCACAAGAACTCAATCCCAGAAAAATGAGAAAAATTAAAAAAAACTTTTTCATTAATGCGCTTTTCAACAAAAATAGCGCAAATATGGATTTTTATGGCCTTCATCCTTAAAATTATTTTTATTTCATTTAATTTTGTTTTCCATGAAAAATGTATACTTAGACTCTGCCGCCACCACGCAAATGCGTGAGGAAGTGATTATCCGAATGACCGATGTAATGAAAGAGGTTTACGGAAATCCTTCATCCACTCATAGCTTCGGAAGATCTGCTAAAACCCTTGTGGAACAGGCCAGAAAAACCGTAGCAAAATATCTGAATGTCAAACCCGCTGAAATCGTTTTTACCTCTGGAGGTACTGAAGCTGATAACCTTGCTTTGAATTCCGCTGTTCGGGATCTGGGTGTAGCGCGCATCATTACCACCAGGATAGAACATCATGCCGTACTTTATACCATCAATCAGCTTCAGGAGTGTTATGATATCGAGGTGGTATACCTAAACCTGGATTCCTGTGGCAATGCTGATCTTGACCAACTGGAGGAACTCCTTAAAAATTCAGAAAAAAAATCCCTGGTCAGTCTAATGCATATTAACAATGAAGTTGGAAATCGCATGGACATTAAAAAGGCGGGTAAGATTGCTCATGCCCATAATGCCCTATTCCATTCTGATACCGTACAATCCGTAGGACATTATGAACTTGATTTCAGTGAGATTCCAGTAGATTTTACAGCCGTTAGCGCACATAAATTTCATGGTCCCAAGGGCGTTGGATTTGCCTTTGTGAGAAAGAATACCGGTCTTAAACCCCTTATTTTCGGAGGGGAACAAGAACGTGGACATCGGGCCGGGACCGAAGGTGTGCACAATATCGTGGGTCTGGAGGAAGCCCTAAAACTTTCCCTGGAAAACCTGGAAGAGGAAAAGGCTTATGTTTCAGAACTCAAAGAGTATTTCATAGAAAAGTTGAAAGAAGATATTCCAGGAGTAAAGTTTAACGGAAACTGCGAGACTCCGGAAGCCAGCACCTATACCTTAGTGAACGTTTGTCTTCCCGTGCCTCCTCAAAAAGCATTGATGTTGCTCTTTCAGCTTGACCTTAAAGGAATAGCCTGTTCCAAAGGCAGTGCATGCCAGAGTGGAAGCGATAAAGGGTCTCACGTGCTTAATGCTTTTCTTTCGCAGGAGGATCTCAGCAAGCCTTCGATCCGTTTCTCATTTTCTCATTATAATACGAAAGAGGAATTGGATTACGTGGTGAAGGTGCTTAAGGAATTTATTGAATCATAATTCTGATCTTCACTTATATTATTGAAAAATCCCGCCAAGGCGGGATTTTTTTGTTAAGATTCCCATATTAGCCTGGTTCAGCTTTTTTTAAATAATTTAATTTACATAATATTGGTAATCCAAAATTCACGCGGATAACCAATCCAATCTTTGAAAAGTATGAGCCAGAATATTGAAAAGCTTAACGATAAAATTAAAAAAGCCCATCTGGGCGGTGGTGAAAAGCGCATCGAGAGCCAACATTCAAAAAAAAAGCTTACCGCCCGGGAACGTCTGGAATATCTACTCGATGAATCCTCCTTTGAGGAAATAGGAATCCTGGTAACGCATCGTACTACCGATTTTGGAATGGCTAAAGAAAAATATTACGGGGATGGTGTGGTTACCGGTTATGGTACCATAGGTGGCCGCCTGGTGTATGTCTTCGCCCAGGATTTTACGGTATTTGGAGGTTCCCTCTCTGAAACCCATGCGGAAAAGATCTGTAAAGTAATGGATCTCGCCATGAAGGTCGGGGCTCCCTTGATAGGACTTAATGATTCTGGGGGAGCACGGATCCAGGAAGGAGTGAAGTCCCTGGGCGGCTATGCCGACATTTTTCACCGTAATGTAAAAGCTTCTGGGGTTATTCCACAAATATCCGCAATTATGGGACCTTGCGCCGGTGGAGCCGTATATTCCCCGGCAATGACGGATTTCACTTTTATGGTTCAGGATACCAGTTATATGTTTGTAACCGGGCCTAATGTAGTGAAAACTGTCACTAATGAAGAAGTGACCTCGGAAGAATTGGGAGGGGCCAGTACCCACGCAACAAAATCTGGTGTAACCCATCGAACCGCAGTTAATGATATTGGATGTCTGGAGGATATTAAAACCCTTATCAGCTATATGCCCCAAAGCAATAAGCAAACTCCAGAGAAAATCCCTTTTACTCCCGGTGATGAATTAAGGAATGAATTGGAAAATATCGTACCTGAGAGTTCCAGTAAGCCTTATGATATGCACGAGGTAATAAATGGAATCATCGATAAGGAAACTTTCTTTGAGATTCATAAAGATTATGCGGATAATATTATTGTAGGTTTCGCAAGGCTTGGTGGTCGCAGTATTGGAATAGTGGCTAATCAGCCTATGAGCCTGGCCGGTGTGTTAGATGTGGATTCTTCAAAGAAAGCTGCTCGTTTTACCCGGTTTTGCGATTGCTTTAATATTCCTTTATTAGTGCTGGTCGATGTGCCAGGTTTCCTCCCCGGAACAGACCAGGAATGGAATGGTATCATCCTTAACGGTGCAAAATTACTTTATGCCCTTAGTGAGGCGACCGTGCCTAAGGTAACGCTGATCACGCGAAAAGCCTATGGTGGAGCCTATGATGTAATGAACTCCAAGCATATTGGAGCCGATCTGAATTTTGCCTGGCCCACAGCCGAGATCGCAGTAATGGGAGCAAAAGGTGCCAGTGAGATTATCTTCCGAAAGGAAATTAAGGAGGCTGACAACCCGGAAGCTAAATTGGCCGAAAAAGAAGCAGAATATGCTGAAAAATTTGCCAACCCTTTTGAGGCTGCACAGCGCGGGTTTATAGATGAGGTCATAATGCCTGGTCAGACCCGAAGAAAACTACTGAAGGGATTCAGTATGCTGGAAAACAAGGAAGTATTAAGGCCGGATAGGAAACACGGTAATATTCCACTCTAAAAATAAAATTAGCAACCATTAAACTAACTCAAATTATGAAAGACAATTATCAAGATGCCAAACTGAAATATGAACGGAAGGACCTGGAACTCGAATTTGTCAGACAGCGTAAGCTCCGGGAGGATGAATTGCTTTTAAATCATGTTTTTGATGAGACGGAGCTTCCCGACTGGGAATAAGCCTTAGCCGGATGAAATTCAATAAAATAGTTTGTGTAGATAACACCAAGCTAAATGACCACGCTCTTGAACAATTGCAGAAATACAGTGAGAGCAGCGTGGAGAATTATACCGCTTACCCTGAATCCGAAGCTGAAATTTTAAAGCGTATCGGTAATGCTCAGGCCGTTCTGGTTTCCTGGAGAACTCAGCTCACTGCGGGTATTATTGAGCAGTGTGAAAATCTGAAATACATCGGGATGGCCTGCAGCCTTTATGATACGAAGGCGGCCAATGTTGCCGTTGATTTTGCAAGGGAACGCGGGATTGAGGTTACTGGAATTTTTGATTATGGCGATCCTGGAGTGGTGGAGTTTATCATTTCTGAATTGATTAGACTTCTTCACGGATTTGGGGAAAAACAGTGGCAGGATATACCCATGGAGCTAACCGGGCGTAAGATCGGGATTATCGGGCTTGGAACTACGGGCCAGATGCTGGCCAAATGCCTACTTCCTTTCGGAACTGATCTTTATTATTATAGCAGAACCCGTAAAAAGGAATGGGAAACCAGGGGCGTTTCCTATCTTTCTTTGGATAAACTCCTGGAACATACCGAAATTATTTCTCTTCATCTTCCAAAAAACACCAGGTTGCTCCATGAGAGGGAGTTTGAAATTTTTGGAAAGGGCAAGGTACTGGTAAGCACTTCACTGGGTTTGCCTTTTGAGGAAGAAGCCTTTCAGAAATGGCTAAGGGGCAAAGGTAACTTCACAATAGTTGACGGTGATGCTGGCGCAGGACTCTCAAAGAGAAGTCTTCAACTGGAAAACCTTATCGCATACACTGAAAGTGCAGGATGGAGTAGGCAGACGAGAAACCGGCTTTCAGAAAAAGTGTTGGAGAAGCTAAAGAATTTCACTGAAAGTTAAAATGTCAGCGGAGACTTTAAAGGAAAGCGCAGGCCATAAATTCTTTTGGTAACCTTTGTTACTGAAAACTTCCTTAAATTGGGCTTAATTTGCAAGCAATTTAAAAAACACAGTATGGAATGGATTTTTGAACCTTGGCCCTGGTATGTTGCGGGTCCGCTTATCGCGTTAATTATGTTTATTCTGCTTTTTGTGGGAAAAAACTTCGGTATGTCCTCCAATCTGAGAACCATGTGTTCTATGTGCGGGGCAGGAGAGAAAGTGGAATTTTTTAAATTCGATTGGAAATCTCAGCGCTGGAATCTGATGGTGGTCATTGGTGCCATTATAGGAGGTTTTATTGGTGCTAATTTCCTTACCGAAGATCCTGCTGTAGCCATTAACCCTGATACTATTGCCATTCTTGAAAATCTTGGATTTGAGAGTGCAGGGGAGGCCTATCTGCCTACCGAACTTTATAGCTGGGAAGCCATTGGTGGAATTAAAGCGCTAGTAATTTTGTTGATTGGTGGAATTCTAATAGGTTTTGGTGCCCGTTACGGTGGAGGTTGTACCTCAGGGCATGCAATCTCTGGTCTTAGTGACTTGCAGTTGCCTTCACTTATTGCCGTGATCGGTTTCTTTGTTGGAGGCTTAATCATGATTCACCTGTTATTCCCGTTAATCTTTTAAACTGAAATTATGAGATCAATTATATACTTACTTATTGGAATGTTTTTTGGAATTGTTATGTTTAAATCTGAAGCCGCTTCCTGGTTTAGGATTTACGAAATGTTCCAGTTCCAGTCTTTTCATATGTATGGGATAATCGGATCAGCACTGATCCTGGGCATTATTGGCGTACAGATTATAAAAAGAAAGAAATTAAAATCAATAGACGGCAAGCCTATTGTATTTAACGACAAGGATAAAAGCTTTAGTCGTTATGCCTATGGCGGATTGGCTTTTGGACTAGGTTGGGCCCTTGCAGGTGCTTGTCCCGGCCCGATATTTACCCTTGTTGGTGCAGGATATCTCCCTATTTTGGTGGTGTTCGTGGGAGCCTTGATAGGAACTTATATTTATGGGCTTTTAAGAAATAAACTGCCTCACTAAAGAATTTGATAAAAGGAAGATCCCGCCCATACAGGTGGGATTTTTTTTTGGCAATTACTGTTTTTCAGCGATATAATAATAGGGCAGGGAGATGTGGAATTTTACCACTACCAGTCTTATCCCAATAACGATAATGGAGGTGGTGATATAGATCACATCTAAATTCGCTCCCAGAGCATGCATGATCACGAAAACCAGGCCACCCACAATGCAGGCGGTAGCATAGATCTCTTTTCTAAAGATCACAGGTATCTCATTACAGAGAATATCCCGAAGCACCCCGCCAAAGGTTCCGGTCATCGCGCCCAGGGCGATAGAAATTATTGGGTCAAGCCCGTTTCTTATTCCTATTTCGACCCCAGTGATAGTAAAAACACCAAGGCCGATGGTATCGAAGAGGAAAAGGGACTTTTTAAGGTAATTGATCTTGTTTCTGAAGATTATAGCCAGCACCGTGACTGCTCCTATCAGGTATATGTAAATGGTATTTTGCATCCAGTTCACCGGAGTATCTCCAATAAGAATATCTCTTAAGGTCCCTCCACCGCTGGCCGTAACAAAAGCAACGATGAAAATTCCGAAGAGGTCCAAACGGCGGTCCATTGCGGCTAAGGCTCCCGAAATTGCAAAGGCCATGGTTCCCAGGATGTCCAGTATATTAAAAATGCTTAGCTCCATTGGGACAAAGTTATGTTTTTAAAGGAAGCTTAGAGAATTAATTTTGTGAAGCAGTAATTTTTTTAGATTTTTAATGCCTCAGGCTTATTGGCAAATAGTTAAACTTAATCAATAATAAAGTAAGGTTTTAATTAAAGTTACTACCTTTATAATACTAATAAATAGTTATAAAAAATGAGCGAAAAAATAGAAAGAATAAAATGTCTTATCATCGGGTCCGGTCCTGCAGGATATACTGCAGCAATATATGCCGCCCGTGCTGATTTAAATCCTGTAATGTACACCGGAATGGAGCCAGGCGGTCAATTAACCACTACTACTGAAGTAGATAATTTCCCCGGGTACCCTGATGGGATTGATGGACCGCAAATGATGGTTGACCTGCAAAAACAAGCGGAACGATTTGGAACACAGGTAAGAGTAGGAATGGTTACCGAAGTAGAATTTAGTGATAAAGTAGGCGGTATTCACCGTGCTTGTGTAGATAACGCTAACTGGGTGGAAGCCGAAACTGTGATCATCTCTACCGGTGCCACCGCCAAATATTTGGGCTTGCCTAGTGAGCAAAAATTACGTGGAGGTGGAGTTTCTGCCTGTGCGGTTTGCGATGGTTTCTTTTACAAGGGCCAGGATGTGGCCATAGTTGGAGGTGGCGATACTGCTGCTGAAGAAGCTACTTACCTTGCCAATATCTGTAATAAAGTGACTATGCTGGTAAGAGGTGACCAAATGCGAGCTTCCAAGGCAATGCAACATCGGGTGACCAGTACAAAGAATATTGATCTTCGGTACCACACAGAGGTGGATGAGGTTCTGGGAGATCAGGTTGTGGAAGGCTTGAGAATGGTCAATAATCAGACAGGAGAGAAAGAAGAGATAAAGATCACCGGTATGTTTATCGCTATTGGACATAAACCCAACACCGATATTTTTAAAGGGAAACTTGACATGGATGACACCGGCTATTTAATTACACAAGCTAAATCAACCAAAACCAATATCCCGGGAGTATATGCTTCAGGTGATGTTCAGGATAAGATTTATCGTCAGGCTGTAACGGCTGCAGGAACAGGCTGTATGGCCGCCCTGGATGCCGAACGGTATTTGGCTGAAGTAGAAAGCCAAGAAGGAGAAGAGGTAAAAACCACCAAAAAGGTGGAAGCCTAAAGAGCACACATATACAGTTAAAAAAGCTTCGGAGAATCATTTCCGAAGCTTTTCAATTAGGGGGAAAAACTGGAATTAATATTCAAGCTTGATCTCTGCTCTAACCTTGTCTAACAGGTCTATTAAAAGAAGACTTTTCTCAAAGCTCATTTCATCGCTTTCAATACGTCCTTGTTTTAACATTTCCTGCACATGAGCAGCTTCAAAATTATAGCCATTGGTGAGGACTTCGAACTCCCTGATGATTTCCTTACCATCTGTGATGATTTTAAGACTCGAAGGTTCGTGAAAACGCGTGTTGACTATGATTTTGGCCGATTCGAACTCGATTTCCGCAGTAGTCGGGGTTTTGTTGATAACGCTGCTATGTAAGCGGGCTTTTACCTTTTCTGGATATTCTAAATAGATATCGCAATCTTCATCGATTCCTGTTCTTCCAATACTGGCCTTTGCTGATATCTTTTGAGGTACACCTAATAAACTTAAGGCTAAGAAAACAGGATAAATTCCTATATCCAGGAGACTGCCTCCACCCAGTGCCTTTTTAAAAAGCCTGTTGTGCTCATCGAATTCTGCGGAAAACCCAAAATCTGCTTTTAGATCTAGGATCTTCCCATATTTCTTTGATGCAACGATTTCCAGTAAGGCCTCAAAATGGGGGAGAAATTGGGTCCACATGGCTTCCATCAAAAAGACATTCTCCTTTTTAGCCATAGCGATCATTTCCTGGACCTGGCCTTTATTAATGGCAAATGGTTTCTCGCAGAGTACCGCTTTTTTATAGCTTAAGGATAACTTGGTGTGCTGGTAATGAAAAACATGGGGAGTGGCAATATAAACTACATCCACTTCCTTATCCTCAAGCATCTGTTGATAAGAACCGTATGCCATTGTTGCATTGTGCGCAATGGCAAACTCCTTAGCTTTTTGATGGTCCCTACTGGCCACTGCATAGAGCTCAGCGTCTTTAACGTGTTTTAAATCGGTGCAAAATTTTCCTGCGATTTTCCCCAGGCCGAGTACACCCCACTTGGTTTTATTCATTGTTGTCGTGTTTTTCAAAAGGTGTTTTAACAAATATTTCGATGATCAGTGCAAGTCCCATTACCAGCAAGCATCCAACCAGGTTTAACCATAAATAGGGCATGGCATCCAGAAAATAAAGGGCTATTATAACCAATTGAGTAATGATTGCTGCGATAAAAACAGAATTGCTTCTCACTTTTTTTACGAAAAAGGCCAACAAGAAGATCCCGAGTACGTTACCATAGAAAATGGAACCGATAATATTGACCAATTGTATTAGGTTATCAAATAAACTGGCAAGGCTTGCAAAGGTGATGGCTATTACGCCCCATAACAGGGTGAACCATTTGGAGGCATGGAGAAAATGAATCTCAGAGCGGTCAGCTTTGATGCCTCGACGATAAATATCAATGGCCGTTGTAGATGCCAGAGCATTGAGTTCCGATGCTGTGGAGGACATGGCCGCCGATAGAATCACAGCCAGTAAAAGACCTATAAGGCCTCGCGGCAGGTTATTAAGAATAAAGTGAATAAATACGTAATCTTTATCATTGGTTTCTGCATCCTTGTCACCCGCCTTGATAAATTCACGACCTAATTCCCGCGCATTGGCTTCCGCAAGATTGAGCTGTGTAATCGATTTCTTCAAGTTTGTTTTCTCCTGGGAACTGAGGGTTTTTGATTCCCCGAATTCCATGCTGAGTTGCTGTTTGTCTTGCTGGATCTGGTTATAGGTGTTTTCCAGTTCCCTGTATTGCTCAGCATATTCAGAGGTTAAAACACTTTGGGTGGCTGCCGGATTAAAATTAAGGGGCGCCGTATTGAACTGGTAAAACACAAAGACCATTACCCCTACAAGTAGGATGAAGAATTGCATAGGCACCTTTAAAAAACCATTCATGATCATTCCCATCTGGCTTTCTCTTAATGATCTTCCGCTTAAATATCGTTGTACCTGGCTTTGATCTGTTCCAAAATAGGAAAGGGCCAGGAAGGTACCCCCGATAATCCCGGTCCATACTGTATACCGGTTTTCCAGGTCGAAGGAAAAATCGAGCACTTCCATTTTTCCGCTGGCCCCTGCAATTTCCAAAGCATTGCTAAAATTGATGTCTTCGGGAAGGTAATTCAGGATGAGCAAAAAGGTAATGAACATGCCAATAAAGATCACGGCCATTTGTTGTTTCTGGGTCACATTAACCGCCCTTGTTCCCCCGGAAACCGTATAAATGATAACCAGTACCCCGATGAGAACTGTAAGCCCGTTAAGGTTCCATCCTAACACCGCTGAAAGAATAATGGCCGGGGCAAAGATGGTGATTCCGGCAGCAAGGCCGCGTTGAATTAAAAAAAGAAGTGCGGTTAGCGTTCGGGTTTTCCGATCGAAGCGAGTTTCAAGGTATTCGTAGGCTGTATAGACTTTTAACCGGTGATAAATAGGAATAAATACCAGGCAAATGATCACCATTGCAATGGGGAGACCAAAATAGAACTGTACAAAACCCATCCCGTCATGAAATGCTTGTCCAGGGGTGGATAGGAAGGTAATGGCGCTTGCCTGTGTTGCCATGACCGAGAGGCCCACAGTCCACCATTGGGCCTGATTTCCTCCCCGGATATAATCATGGACATTCTTACTGCCTCGCGATTTAAAAACTCCATAAATCACTATAAAGGCAAGGGTGCCAGAGAGAACAATCCAATCTATAATTTCCATATCAGGAGAAGGTCTTCATTATAAAATAGAACAGAATCAGGTAAATCGCATTAATGATCAGTACCAAGGTATAGGACTTTTTCCAGATGTATTTTTCAGGTTTATTCATTGTTTTCCTATTGAAACCATATTAGCAAAAAGCCGATAAGCTCCTGGAACTCCTTCAGGGAACTGTCTGAAAAAACTTAAACCGGTATAGATAAAATAACCATCTCCATATTTTGCAACCAGTAAACTACCCAGACTTGGTTCTTCGCCTTGGTCAGCTAGGGAGAGGATGGGTGTGAAATCTTTACTCCACTGGTCCGGAAAATAAAGACCGCGCTCCTGTACCCAGTTTTTAAAATCATTTTCCGTAATCTTATTAGGAAAATTTAAAACCGGATGGTTTTTGCTGACAAATTTAACCTGTGCTTTTTCATCGGTGACCCGGTCACGTGAAATCTGGAGTGGGAAAGGCGCTGGGTTATCTACTTTCAGTCCACGGCTAGTATTATATTGAACAATAAGGGTTCCGCCATTTTTAACGTATTCCAGGAGGGATTTTTGTCCAAACCTGAGTTCTTCGACCACATTATAAGCTCTTATCCCGGTTACTACAGCATCGTATTTCTTAAGGGATTTCGAGGAGATTTCGCCTGGTTGCAGCTGCTCCACCCGATACCCGATTTGTTCGAGGCTTTGAGCTACCGCATCTCCGGCACCTTCAATGTAGCCAATGTGTTCTCCCTTTTTCTCAATCTCAATGCGCACTGCCTTTAACTTAGCAGGCATCAAAAGGCTTTGAAGAGGAATATGCTTATAATCTATTTGAGTTAATTTATCGGAATATTCCCTGTCTCCAATTTTGGTAATGGGCATGAGGTAGGTCTCATCCTGGCCTTTTGGTGGAATAATCTTAAAGGTACGAATGGCAGTACCTCCTTTTTGATTGATGGAATAAGAAGTTTCCTCAGGAAGGACTTTCCAGTTATTTCCAGCTTCTAGGCTCAGGATTCCACTGAGGCTATCCTTTCCGGCTTCTACCACTACGGAAACAGAACGGGGTTCCGCACTTTCAAATACCTCTACATCCTTCTCAAAAGAAACAGAAACCTCAGGTATGATCACAAAAGGCCGGTAAGTTTCTCCAAGGACAGCATCATTAAATTTATATATAACCGGTCTTTCGATAGGAATTTCTGTGCCATCAAAGTTCATTATGAAATGGACCTGGATTTGGTCAGGGGTTTCCGGAAGTCCTATAAGCTCAGGATTGGGTACTTTGTACATTCCGATAGTGGGGTCTTCCCTGAGCCAGTAAGGATTGGTTATTTCTGTCGATTCGGGAAGTCTCAATAAAAGCTCTTCTTTCCAGGAGTGGTTGTTATCCATGGTCGTATTAACCGGGATGCTGGAATTATTAGGACTTAAGACTACGGAGTTAAGCTTGATTGGAAAATCGCTGCGATTGATGGCTTCCAGGTTAAGCTGAACTTCCTCTCCTTTGGTGGCGGAAGGGCTTGCCGATACCGCCTCAAGAAAAAGCCCTGAACAGGCAAGAATAATTTTCTTGATGTGTCTTGACTTTACTTCTCTCCAATGCTCATTTTTGAGCTCTTTGATAAGCTTGTAGGCTTCTAAGAGTTGTGGGAGACTCTGGGAGGGATCCCTAAAATTAAATTCAGCCTCAACCTTAGCAAGAATTTTTCCGATTTCTTTTCCGCCATCAATCCTGCTCCAGCTGGTATCGATGCCTTCAAAAACACCAGTTTGCGGCATACTCCCTTTGATGAGTTCCAGGTATTCTTTGCTCTGGCCTCGGGTTCCTGTGCTTCCAAAACCTTGAGATTGATGCTGACTGCGGCTTACTGCCGCAATTTCTGAATTTGAAAGACCGAGTTGAGGGAAATATACCCCGACATCGAGAGAAAGCATATCGGATTTATCAGCTTCCTCGAAAGCTTCCCGACTTCCATAAAACCAGTAGGAAGTATTAAAGAACACTCTTTGGGGTTGAAAAACGGATGTAAATTTCAATTGCTCTGGAAAGGCAGTGGGTTGACCTGCCAATTCAAAGGCTTCCAGGCTTAAAATGGCTGACGAGGTATGATGGCCATGAGTACTGCCCGGGGAACGGTGGTCAAAGCGATTTATGATTACATCGGGTTTGAATTTCCTTATAGCCAGTACCACATCACTTAAAACTTTTTCTTTATCCCAGATTTGCAGGGTTTCTTCCGGATTTTTTGAATAGCCGAAGTCGTTAGCACGGGTAAAAATCTGCTGGCCTCCATCAATTTTCCGGGCAGCCAGTAATTCCTGGGTGCGTATTAATCCGAGTTGCTCTCGTAGTTCCGGGCCGATGAGATTTTGTCCTCCATCACCTCGAGTTAAAGAAAGATAGGCTACCCGAGCATGGCGTTTGTTGGAAAAATAGGAAATAAGTCTGGTGTTTTCATCATCTGGATGAGCTCCGACATATAAGACGGAACCCAGAAAATTTAACTTCTTAATTTCCTGATGAATTTCTGAAGCATTCAGTTTCTCGGGTTTTTGTGCCTGGGCATATCCCAGCACTAAAAACAGAAAAAGGCTTAAGATTTTTGGCATGTAATCTAAAATTATGTCTTTCTCAAATATAATAACTTTAGCGGCTCTGACGGTAGTGCCTTGCGCTTTAACATTTAAAGCGCCTCTTTTCCTTCATCGCCATACCCGTCTTTTTCTATCAATGAAACTGCTTTTTGAAGAATTAAATTGTTAGGATAGGTGATTAGCTCACCTTCTAAAGTCCTTAAATGCAAATGGAAAGCCTTTATGTCTTCAATAATTGCTTCAATAGGTAAATCCTTATCATGGATCTTTATTTTGTCACCTATTTTGTAGGGAAAACTAAAAAACAAAATAATTCCCGAGGTAATATTACTTAGAATAGACCAAATGGCGAATAATGCCACTCCGAGTACAGCAAAAACAGAAGAAAAAACCAGGGATAGTTCGGCAAGGCCTACACCCCAGGCCAGTGAAAGCAAAAAAGCTGCGATCAGAAGGATAAGGATGTTTATATACTGAAACATCAGCCTGGTACGGGTAATATGTATTTCTCCTCTTTGTCCTACGCGGTGGGCCGCCTTTCTAAGAATGAACTGAATAAAAAGCAGTACGATTATGGTAATAAGTGTATATGCGATTTCGTTGCGATATGAGCTGAGGATCTCGTACATTTAAGTTAATTATTTGGATTAAATAATATGTTTCAAAATATTGTAAATCAGTTTTTTAATTCAAAATCTCCCAATATCCAGGAGCGTGTCGTAAACCAGGTGTGTAGGAAGACCCACCACGTTAAAATAGCTACCCTCAATATGTGTAATTCCTATAAGACCTATCCATTCCTGGATGGCATATCCTCCTGCTTTATCGAATGGTTTGAATTGATCCACATAATAATCGATCTCCTCTCTGGTGAGGTCTTTAAAAGTTACTTTGGTTTTTGCATTTACAGTATGTTGCTTTTTGGAGGTGGTAAAACAAACCGAGGTGATTACATGGTGGGAGTGACCAGAGAGATCGCTTAGCATAGCTTTAGCTTCCTCCGGGGAACTGGGTTTACCCAGGGCTTTCCCTTTATGGCAAACAATAGTATCACTGGTAATGAGGATCTGGTGTGATTTTATTTCTTTTTGGAAGGCTTCAGCTTTGAGGGCTGCAAGAAAATCAGTGATTTCCTCATTCTCCAGCGAGGGGGGATACACCTCTTTAACAGGCCGTACATCAATGCTAAATGGTATGCCTAACTCCCTGAAAAATTGTTGTCTCCGGGGTGATCCTGAAGCAAGGATGATCTCTTTGTCCTTTAGAAAATTTTTCAACATAAATTATCGTAGTAATATTTGATGAAAACCGATAGATATTAATCCGAAAAATAAGATTATTTTAAGGATTAGGCTTAACCTGGTAAAGTCTTTTTTTTCCGAAGCACTCCAGATCTGGACCATAAAAAACAACAATGGAGCGAGAATGAGAATCAAGACATACAAAACAGCGGTGGTATTTTCAAATAGATATGAATACAAATAATAGAGTATGGCAATTAAGGGGATAAGGCCAATGGCAAAGATTACCTTATTGGTCCGGGCAGTACCCAAAATGATGGGAAGGGTCTTTCCGCCGGAATTATAATCTCCTTTGAGGTCTTCCTGATCCTTAACCATTTCCCTTAACAAATTGATGAAAAAACCGAAAAAGGAATAATCCAGTAAAATTGCAAAATACATCGCCTGGTGTTCCCTGTTGACCGCATTGATGGCCGGAAGGAGATCGAAAATCCCTGGAAGGGCGGCAACCCCAGCCACTAAAAAGCTCACCGCTATATTTCCTGCTAAAGGAACATTTTTAAGATAGGTGGAATAGATATAAAGTAGGGCAGAACTAAAAATAAACAAGGCAGAGAAGGCGGGTAGACCGATTACGTTGGCCAGGTAAAAACCAATGCCCACTCCAATGACATTGAGGCTAATAAACCAGTTAAATCCTGCCTTTTCAGATACTCCATTTCCGATGTAAAGCTTCTTAGGCTTATTGATCCTGTCTGAAGTCACATCATAGATGTCGTTGATGATATAACCTGCGGCGGCCAGGCACAGATTGGCTAAAATCAGCAGGGCATAACCGAAATCACTAAGGGCAACAGCTGCCGAAGTACTTTTAAAGAAAGCATACCGGATTAGTATTAGGCAAACAGCCACAAAGAGAAGGTTTCCAAAACGTATGAGTTTTAAAAATTTAATTAGCTTCATTATTTCGTAACTGCTTTTAGCCCTACCAAAGAAATAATCAGGGTGCTTAGGAAAAAAATACGCCAGAAATGAACAGGTTCTTTAAAGACCAGGATTCCCAGGATGACTGTGCCTACAGCTCCTATTCCCGTCCAAACAGCATAGGCGGTGCCGATAGGTAAGGTTTGGGTTGCTTTATAAAGCAAAAACATGCTTAAAAACAGACAGATCAAAAACCCGATCATCCACCAGGTTGCCGCACTGCCATTGCTGAATTTGGCCTTTCCCAGGCAAAAAGCAAACCCGACTTCAAATAATCCAGCGATCAGTAGAATTACCCAGTTCATTTAGTCTTCTATCCATTTGCCCTGAACCTTCATCACTTGTTCGATAATATCGCGCACACAACCTTTGCCTCCCTTTCTATGGGATACGTATTTGGAGATGTTTTTGATTTCTGCTACCGCATCCTGGGGGCAGCAGGGAAGCCCGATCTTTTGCATCGCGTAGTAGTCCGGAATATCGTCACCCATATAGAGGACCTCTTCAGGGCTTATTTCGTAAAGATCGAAGAATTCATCCATTTGCGTTACTTTGTCCTGGATGCCCAGGTAAATGTCAGTAAGTCCGAGACCGCGCAATCGACTTCTAACGCCTTCATTCTTACCTCCGGATATAATGCAAACTGTATAACCAGCCTGATGAGCAGCCTTCAGAGCAAAGCCGTCTTTCATATTCATGGTGCGAAGGAGTTCCCCTTTGGTGCTTATTTGAATGCTTCCATCGGTTAACACCCCATCTACGTCAAATACAAAAGTAGTAATGTCATTAAGGTGTTCTTTATAATTCTTTTCCATAGAATTCCTGGATAGATTGAGTTAATAATTTATAGAGTTCCTGTCGTTTGGGATCCAGCATTCCCAAATGACTGGATATTGTCTGCTTGTCGTTTCTTAGAGCGGGGCCAGTTTGAGATTCCAGGGGGGTCAGATTCTCAAGTTTATCCACAGTTTCCCTGATAAGGGGCTTGAGTATTTCAAAGGAAATTCCATTTTCCTTGCAAATTTCGGCCCCCAGCGCATATAGATGATTCGTGAAGTTATTCACGTACACCGCAGCCAGGTGCAAGGCTTTTCGTTGCTCGGAATCTATTTCAAAAATCTTCGTGGAAATTTCCCTGGCAATTTCTTTTAATAGGCTAAGATTTTCGCTGTTATTGGCTTCGAGGCCTATTGGAATTTCCCTGAAATCGACTCCCTTTTTCTTCGAGAAAGTCTGTACCGGATAAAAAACACCGCGATTTTTGAATTTATCCAGTGCTTTTAAGGGTACACTTCCGGAGGTATGCAAAACCATAGCGCCATTATCTTTAAGTAAAGCCGCAATTTCAGAAATAATATCATCCTTAAGAGCGATCAGATAGACATCCGCCTTATCCAGTTGGTCTAGGGAAGTGGTAGTTGGAGCAAAATCTTTAAGGTCAACCAAGCTCTCAGGCCTGTGATTATAAACCTGCTGAAGCTTTATCTTCCCAGTCTTGGAAAAAGCTTTTGCCAGATGAAAAGCCACATTGCCGGCTCCTAAAATCACAAGGTTGATCATTTGGCTAAATTATTAAAAATTTGTCTGGATTTAAAGGTGGGAGATTGAATAGATTTTAATCTGCTAACTGGTTAAAATTTCATAAATTTGCGGCCGTTTAAAGCCTTATCTCCATGCAGAATAAAATTGCCTCTGTTCTTTTTTCTACCCGTCTTTTAGCTGTCTTATTTGTAGTATTTGCCGTAGCCCTTGCACTGGGCACTTTTATTGAAAGCTGGTACACTATAGAAACCGCCCGAGTTATGATCTATAACACCTGGTGGTTCGAAGGTATTATGCTTCTCTTTGTAATTAACTTTGTAGGAAATATTAAGAGGTATCAGCTTTATAAACGCGAAAAGTGGTCCTCATTACTGCTTCACCTATCCTTTATTTTAATTCTTCTGGGCGCCTTTGTCACCCGATATATCAGCTATGAAGGGGTTATGCCCATCAGGGAAGGGGAGACCACCAATGTTTTCCTTTCACATAAGACTTTTATGACCACTTTTATCGATGGAGAGATAGAGGGAGAACCCAGAAGAAGGGTTCTTCAGGAAGAGGTGCTTTTTGCCCCGGAAACGGAAAACAATTATGTGCTTAATACTGACTTTAAAGGGCAACCGGTTAAGGTGGAAGCCCTGGATTTTATCCATGGCGCAGAAGAAACCCTTGTTCCGGTTGAGGATGGAGAAAATTATCTAAAAATAGTAGAAGCTGGTGCCGGAGATCGCCATGATCATTTCCTTAAAGAAGGGGAGGTGGAGAATATTCATAATGTCCTTTTTACCCTCAATAATCCTACAGAGGGCGCGATTAATATAGAATATGACAAAGCCAGTGATCAATACCTTATTAATTCACCATTCGAAGGGGACTTTATGAGGATGGCCGATCAGTTAAAAGGAGACCTGGCAAAAGATTCGACCCAGACCCTTATGCTGAGATCCTTATATAATATTGGGAATATGCAGTTTGTGATCCCAGAACCTATGATAAGAGGGAAATATGATGTGGTTCAAACCAAACAAAAATCCGAGGGTCAACCCGATGGAGTGATCCTGAAAGTCTCTTCTCAGGGTGAATCGCAAACCGTTAAATTGCTCGGTGGGCAGGGGATTGTTAATGAGCCTAAAAAAGTTGAGTTGGCCGGTCTTGATATTTTTCTGAATTATGGCAGTAGGGAAATAGAATTGCCCTTTAGTATAAAGCTCAATGATTTCATCGCCGATAAATACCCCGGAACCGAAAAGAGTTATTCTGCCTTTAAAAGTAAAATAGAAGTCATAGACCAGGAGCACGGGAATTTCCCCTATGAAATATACATGAACCACGTGTTGGATCATAAAGGATATCGTTTTTTCCAGGCTAGTTTTCATCCTGATGAAAAAGGAACCGTTCTTTCTGTGAATCATGATTACTGGGGAACCTGGATCACCTATATTGGATACACCCTGCTTTATATAGGTTTGATGTGGATTCTCTTTGCACCGGGGTCCCGTTTTGGAAACCTCAAAGTGATGCTTGACAAGGTAAAGTCCAAGAAGAAAAATCTCGCAGGAATCCTCGCCTTTTTACTGATTCCCCTTAGTGGCTTTGCCCAGGATCAGGGAGAACCAGATCATGCGCACATCGAAGCGCAACAGCGGCAGATAGATTCTATCTTACAGAAAAATGCAGTCAAGGATGACCATGCTGCTGAATTTGGGAAACTGGTTATTCAGGATGCCGGTGGAAGAATGAAACCCGCAAACACCTATTCTTCTGAATTATTGAGAAAGCTTAGCAAAAAAGATTCCTATAAAGGGCTGAGTTCAGATCAGGTGCTGATTTCTATTACCGAAAATCCAACTATCTGGTATACGGTGCCGCTTATTTATGTCAAACCTAATAATGACAGTATAAGGCATATTGCCGGGGTTAAAGAAGATAAAGAGTACTTGGCCTTAACCGATTTTTTTGATAACAATGGTTCATACAAACTCTCCCCTTATTTGGAAGAGGCCTACCAGGCAGCAGTGCCTAACCAGTTTCAGAAAGATTTTATCGAAACGGATAAAAAGGTCAATTTGATGTATCAGGCACTTCAGGGTAAAGTGTTGAAGATTTTTCCGATTCCTGAGCACGAAAATAATAAATGGGTATCCTATCCAGAAGTTGAAGAAGCCGGGTTTAAGGGAATGGATTCGGTTTATACCAAACAAATCCTTCCCCTATACATGAATGCCTTGCAGGAAGCTAGAAAGAGCGGAGATTATACCCGGGCGGAAGAATTCCTAAGCAGCATTAAGGGTTTTCAAAAGAAATTTGGAGCAGAGGTCTTGCCTTCGGAAGAAAGGATTAATGCGGAGATCACTTATAATAAATACGATGTTTTTAGAAATCTTTTCTGGATGTATATGGTTGCAGGGCTTTTCATGCTGGTGGTGGTCATCGTACAGATTTTTTCAGATAATAAACCAATCAGAATTCTGATCACATCGAGTGTTGTCATTATAAGTTTGTTGTTTGTTGCCCATACCTTAGGACTTGCGGCTCGTTGGTACATTTCCGGACACGCTCCCTGGAGTGATGCTTATGAATCAATGATTTATGTTGCCTGGGCCACGATGTTTTTTGGTCTGGCCTTTGGAAGAAATAGTAATCTCACCATCGCCTCAACAGCCTTTGTCACTTCTATGATCCTGATGATCGCACACTGGAACTGGATGGATCCCTCTATTGCTAATCTGGAGCCGGTACTGGATTCCTACTGGTTGATGATTCATGTATCGGTAATCGTAGGAAGTTATGGTCCTTTTACCTTAGGAATGATTTTGGGTGCAGTAGCCTTACTGCTTATGATAATGACAACATCCAAAAATAAAAAGAGAATGGACCTTACCATCAGGGAAATTACTATCATCACCGAGATGGCTCTTACTGTAGGTTTGGTGATGTTGACCATTGGAAACTTTTTAGGTGGCCAATGGGCCAATGAAAGCTGGGGGCGTTACTGGGGCTGGGATCCCAAGGAAACCTGGGCGCTGATTAGTATAATGGTGTATGCCTTTGTAATTCATATGAGATTGATTCCCGGACTTAGAAGCCGTTGGTTCTTTAATTTTATGGCTATTGTGGCTTTTGCCAGTATTTTGATGACGTACTTCGGTGTTAATTTCTACCTTGCCGGCTTACACTCATACGCCAGTGGGGATAAGGTGATCACTCCTAGCTTTATATATTATGCAGTAGCAGTGGTAGCCCTGCTTGGAGCTGTATCTTACTGGAGATTTCAAAAATTTTACTCCAAGAAAAAATAAATACCTTTTTCTATAAAATAAAAAATCCTGCCGTGGTGCAGGATTTTTTGTTAAATACAGGGCCAGTTGGTTTATTTCAACCCTCCAACCATATCTTTTGGCTGAACCCACTGGTCAAATTGCTCTGCGGTCACGTGTCCTAATTTAACGGCTTCTTCCTTTAAGGTCGTGCCGTTTTTGTGTGCTTGATTGGCTATTTCTGCCGCCTTATAATAACCAATTTTAGTATTGAGGGCGGTCACTAACATCAGCGAGTTGTTTAAATGTTCATTGATGCGCGGGGTGTTGGCCTGGATGCCTGAAGCACAATTCAGATCAAAGGATACGCAAGCATCCCCTAGTAGTTGTGCGCTTTGAAGCAGGTTTGCTGCCATTACTGGCTTAAATACATTAAGCTCAAACTGGCCCTGCATTCCTCCAACGCTTAAGGCTACATCATTTCCAACTACCTGGGCACATACCATAGTTAAAGCTTCTACCTGGGTAGGATTAACTTTTCCTGGCATAATAGAAGAACCCGGTTCATTGGCAGGAATGGTGATTTCTCCAATTCCGCTGCGTGGTCCGGAAGCGAGCATTCTTATATCGTTAGCAATTTTATTAAGCGAAACGGCAAGTTGTTTTAAAGCACCGTGTGTTTCCACAAAAGCATCGTGCGCTGCCAGGGCTTCAAATTTATTGGGTGCAGAGGTAAAGGGTAGGTCGGTGAATTTCGCGATGTATTCGGCAACTCTTTTTGAATATCCCTTAGGGGTATTTAGACCTGTTCCCACAGCGGTCCCTCCCAGGGCCAGTTCAGAAAGATGGGGTAAGGTATGCTCAAGGGCTTTGATACCATAGTCTAATTGCGCCGCATATCCGCTGAATTCCTGTCCCAGGGTCAGGGGCGTAGCATCCATAAAGTGCGTCCGTCCGATCTTTACCACCTCTTTGAATTCTTCCGATTTCTTCTTAAGGGTGTCTCTTAATTTCTTAACTCCCGGAAGGGTCACCTGGGTTATCTTTTTATAACCGGCAATATGCATTCCAGTAGGGAAGGTGTCGTTTGAGGATTGTGATTTATTGACATCATCGTTAGGAGAAAGTGTTTTCTCACCCTGGCCAATGGTTTTTCCGGCTATTTGATGGGCACGGTTAGCAATGACCTCATTGAGATTCATATTGCTTTGGGTGCCACTTCCCGTTTGCCAGATTACTAGTGGGAATTGGTCGTCATGTTTCCCGGCAAGGATCTCATCGCAAACCTGAGCTATATAATCTCTTTTTTCTACCGGGAGTGCTCCTAATTCGCAGTTGGTATAGGCAGCCGCTTTCTTTAAATAGGCAAAACCGTAAATAATTTCCATTGGCATACTGGCTGGCGGTCCAATTTTGAAATTGTTTCTAGAGCGCTCGGTCTGGGCCCCCCATAATTTATCAGCCGGTACCTTGACTTCTCCTATGGTATCCTTTTCTATTCTGTATTCCATAATTTTAATTATTAGTTCTCTTACAAATTTACAAGTTAAGCGGTTTCTTTTGCTTTAAATGAGGTAAAATTTAAACCTGTAAAGCAGGCAAAATATTTGGAAGACCTAAAATTTGAATTTTATTTATGAATTACTCCCGAGAGTTCATATATTTGAACCTGATTCAAAAATTTTTGAAATTATGTTCGAATTCGATCAGTACCTTGGTTTCTTGGCTTTCCTTGTTATTTTAACGATTGGATTCTGGCTTATGATCTTTTTAACGGCTATTGTGCCTTACTGGATAGGTGGTTCGGTTATGGAATTGCTTAAAGAGAAAAAAGAAGCCAGGAGAAAAGCTAAAGAAGAAAAAGCATAAAAAAAGGGACCTCTCAGCGTCCCTTTTTTTGTATCTGATTTTCAGGATTTATCCTTCAAAGTCTCCTTCATCCATATCTCCGTTCCCTCCGTTTCTGCGTCTTTCCTGTTCTCTTTTTTGCTGATTGAATCTGTAGATAAGCGAGACGGTAAAATTCTGACCCTGTCGCCATTGAAATTCACTATACCTGTCATAGGTATCAGTAGCGGTATAGGATTCACGTTTTCGAGAATTCAGAAGATCCCGGACATTAAAGGATAAGGTAGCGTTGTCATTAAAGATATCTTTACTCAATGCGAAATCTATCGAAAGGTACCCCTCTCGTCTTCCTTGTATGCCATCGGCTGCACCCCTATAAAAGGCGTTGGTCTGCCAGTCAATTTTAGCCGGTAAGGTTACCTTAGAGCTGAAACGGGCAAACCAACTGGTGTTTTCAGCATCATAATTCTTATCATTAAATTCACCTTCCGTCTCAAACTTAAAAAAATTAAAACTACCATTTAACCTCAGCCACCTTGCAGGATTGTAAAGTAACCCTAATTCGGCTCCTGTTCGCTTGTTACTGGCCAGGTTCACCGGGATGGTTCGAATAACGTTTGTGCCGGCAATATTTTCTTCAATCCTTTCAAAAGATTCGGTCTCGTGCTGGTAATACACCGATGATGTCAGGGTCAGTTTCTCCCATCTTTTGAGGTACCCGAGATCGAAAGCATTGGAATAAGCCGGTTGTAAATTAGGATTTCCCTGAAATACATTATTATTGCTGCTTCTGGAAGGAAAAGGATTGATGAACCATCCTCTGGGCCGATTTATTCTTCTGTTATAGCCCAAGGTGATATTTTCTTCTTCGGCAAGTTCATATATAAAATTCACGGTTGGGAACAGTCCTAAATAATTGTTATCAAAATCGGTGTCGATTGGAAAACCGAATACCTCTTCCAATTCAGCATCGGTAAGTTCGCTATCAATTTTCCCTTTAAGCTGCGTGTTTTCCAATCGAAGGCCTAAAAGGAAAGAAAACTGACCGAATTTAGATCCATACTGGGTATATAGTGCATTTACATTTTCTGTGTAATCGAATATATTGGTAAGGTTTTCATTGAGCTCCAGATTTCCGGTTTCTGGGTTTTCCTGGAAAAGTCTGTAATCGGTGATTTCGTTTTCAAAATTTCCGCGGTAACCTGCTTCAAATTGGGATTCTTCTCCAAAAGGACGAACATAATCAGCCTGAATAAGATACTCCTTCTGATCTTCTGTGGTGTTTATGTCTTCTCCGATCAACTGTAGTTCCCGATTTTCTGTATTGTAATCCTCTTTTTCTCCAATGGTGGTGAATTGGGTTTCCTTATCGGATTCAAATTGGAAATCCGCGGTGAGTTTATGGCCCTTATCATCAAAATTATTTATATAATTTAAAGAAACCTGCCAGCTGTCATCATTCTCGGTTTGTTTTTCTTCCCGTGTGGTACCTAAAACCTGGCTACCGTCAATGTAATTATCCGTTACATTGGTGGTGAGATCCTCATCCTCCCCATAACGATAAAAAACCGAACCGGTAATAGAAGAATTTTCCGAAAGAAAATATTCCATTCCCACATTGGTATTGAAGTTTCTGTTAAGCCGTGCTATGTCCCGGTCTTCGACAATTCGATCAAAGGCTACTCCACTGTTTTCTTTATACCTGGTATCGAAGAATCCTCCTCCGGGAGCATCAAAATACCTGAATCCTGTGGTTGTAAAAAGATTGAATTTATCCGTGCGATAATTGACATTGGCCGAAATACCTGCATTTGCAGGAGTACCTGCATTTAAGCTTAAAGACCCGTTAAAACCTAAGGTTTCTTTTTGCCTTAGAATTATATTGAGAATTCCTGCGGTACCTTCGGCATCATAACGGGCGGAAGGGGAGGTAATCACCTCCACGCGTTCAATGGCATCTGCCGGTAATTGATTCAAGACATTCGTATCCCCAAAACCAGCCATTGCAGAAGGTTTGCCATTGATAAGAATTCGTACATTTTCATTTCCTCTAAGGCTTATCCCTCCGTCAATATCTACCGTTACCGAAGGTACATTGTTGAGCGCATCGCTAACTGTACCTCCAGCCGTGGTGAGGTCTTTACCTATATTGTAAATCTTTTTATCCAACCTGACATCTACCTGTGTGGTTTCTGCCCGAACTACAACTTCATCCAGGCTGGAAGAAGAAACTCCTAATTGTATGGTACCTAGATTTAGATCAGATTCTATTTTGCGGTTATTGAAACGTTTAGGTTCGTATGAAATGAACTCCACCAGAATATTATAAGTGCCTTTTGCGACATCGATCGAGAACTTTCCATCGACATCGGTCACCCCGCCGTTAATATCTGAAGGGTCATTGGTATTGATAATAGAAATGGTCGCGTATTCCAATGGAACCTCGAGCTCGTTATCAATTACCGTCCCGGAAATAGTATGTTGAGAATTGCGTTGTGAATAGCCCTGGATACTAAGGCCTAAAAATAATAAAAGCGCTGTAAGCGACATTAGATTTTTGGAGGTCATATAAACTTTTTGTTCTATGACTTTTGAATCTCCAAATGGTTTAATGAAACACTGGTTAAACTTGCGTTAAACCTGCCTATTTTCCTTTTTGTGCCAAAGGTATAGTGTTGATAGCCAGTTGTTAGGTCTTGCGGGTTAAATTTTTATTGACTTCGATATATTTTTCAAACTGGTCTTCTGTTAGAAATTTCCTGAGCTTTTTGTGTTCGTTACGCTGAATGGCCTGGAGCCTTCTAATTAAAGAATCTTCATTGACCCCTGAGTTAAGGACCTCGTTTTTTCGAATGGTGTAGGCAATGATTACATCTTCCATTAATAAGGTTTGTTCGTGATCCAGGTCTAGTTCCTGTTTCCAGGTATAGGCCAGTTCCCGGGCTATGTCTTCTAATTCCGCCCTGTTTTTTTTATGAATATAGATTTGGGAATATACAAAACCGGCTACCAGTAATCCGGCTACACCAATAATTGCAATTCTTTCTTGTGCTTTCATTTCTGGTCGTTTATGCTTATAACATTATAATTGCCTAGCTAAGGAGCCTGTCAATCTCTTCAGCAGGGCGGCCAATCACGGCCTCCTTTTCCGTCTCAACAATAGGCCTTTCAATAAGTTTAGGGTTTTTTACCATTACCGTTATGAGCTCTTTGTCACTTAGGTCTTTACTTTTATAGTTTTCCTTCCAAAGCTTTTCGTTCTTTCTGACCAATTGAATGGGCGTGATGTTCATCTTTTTTATCAGTGCCGTTAGTTCTTCTTCCGAAAGTTCATCCTTTAAATATTCTCTTACGTTATATTTTTCTCCTGAAGCTTCTACTTTTTGCAGCCCTTCTCGTGATTTTTTGCAGCGTGTATTATGATAAATGGTAATCATTCTAAAAAGATTTTTCAGATATTAAAATAAACAATTATTCTTAAAATAAAAATAGCCTTGAGGTTTCTATCAAACTTCGTTCCGTTGCCCCATCATCATCAGGTAAGCCTTGAGAAAAGCATCGATGCCTCCATTCATTACATCGTCCACGTTCCCCGTTTCCTCAGCGGTTCTGACATCCTTTACCAGTTTGTAAGGGTGCATTACATAGTTTCTTATCTGAGACCCCCATTCAATCTTCATCTTGGAATCCTCAATTTCCCGTCTTTGAGCCTGTTGCTTTTGAAGTTCGATTTCATATAACTGACTCTTTAAAAGCTGCATAGCTTTAGTTTTATTCTCCAGTTGGGAACGTGTTTCTGAATTTTCAATTACAATTCCAGTAGGGGCGTGACGCAACCTAACTGCCGTTTCCACTTTGTTGACATTTTGTCCTCCAGCTCCTGATGATCGCATGGTTTCCCAGGAGAGGTCCGCCGGGTTAATGTCGATTTCGATGCTTTCATCGGCCAGCGGGTATACATATACCGATGCAAAAGAAGTGTGCCGCTTGGCATTGCTGTCAAATGGTGAAATCCTAACCAGCCTGTGGACCCCATTCTCTCCCTTTAACCATCCAAAGGCAAATTCGCCATCAATTTCCAGGGTAACCGTTTTGATGCCGGCAACATCACCGGCCTGGTAGTTTAGTTCCTTTATCTTATAACCGCGTTTTTCTGCCCACATAAGGTACATTCGCATGAGCATTTCTGCCCAATCGCAGCTCTCGGTACCTCCGGCTCCGGCTGTAATCTGCAGTACTGCGCTCATTTTGTCCCCTTCTTCGGAAAGCATATTCTTAAACTCCAGGTCTTCAATAAGCTCAAGTGCCTGGGATTTCTTTTCCTCTACATCTTCAGCCGAGGCTTCATCCTCCTGGTAGAATTCATAAAGAACTTCCAGGTCGTCCACCAGATTTTCTGCCTCTTTGTAGTCTTCTACCCATTTTTTTTCGGTATTGAGTTCCTGCATAAGAAGTTCAGCCTTCTTTGGATCGTTCCAAAAATCGGGAGCAAAGGTTTTTTCTTCAAGATTTGTGATTTCTATTTGTTTGGCATCAATGTCAAAGATACCTCCTTAACGCACCAAGGCGCTCTCTAAGATCTTTAACCTGTTCTGTTGAGATCATGTAGTCTAATTTTAGTGTAAAAATAGAATTAAAGGCAGCTACAGGAAAGTATTTAACGATAATTTTATAGTTTTAGCTTTCCAAAAAATACAGGCCTATGCACCGACCTTTCCTTACTTTGTTGTTTCTCAGTATTTCCCATTTTGCCTTTACACAATTTTTAGCCGAGAAAGAAAACCTCAAAACATATGAGGGCTTCTTTGATTTCCATTATAATGAGGAAGTGGACCAGATTTATCTCGAGGTAGATAAGCTTGATACCGCGTTTTTATATACCCATTTTCTTACCAGTGGAATCGGCTCCAATGATGTGGGACTGGATCGTGGAAAACTCGGTGGAGGTGTAGTGGTTAAATTCGTGAAAGCAGGAAATAAACTGCTTTTAATCCAGCCCAATCAAAAATACAGGGCTGAAACCGACAATTTGCTTGAGAAGGAAAGTGTGCAGCAAGCCTTTGCCCAGTCGGTAATCTTCGGTTTTGAGATCAAAGAAGAAAACAAGGAGGGGTATGTGATCGATTTCACTCCATTTTTAATGCGGGACGCCCATGGGGTAGCCACGAAATTAAAAAAGGGGGAATACGGTACTTATAAACTGGAAAAAGACAAAAGCGCCCTTGCGATGGAACGCACCAAAGCTTTTCCTGAAAATGTAGAGTTTGAAGCCCTGTTAACTTTTGAAGGAGAAGCAAAAGGAGGGACCTTAAAATCAGTGGTGCCGGATAGCGAGAATATAAGTGTGATTCAGCATCATTCATTTGTAAAACTTCCTGGAGAAGGTTATCAGAAAAGGATTTTCGATCCCCGAAGTGGTGCTATTCATATCTCTTACCTGGATTATGCCAGTCCGGTTTATGAACCCATACAAAAACGATATATCATTAGGCATCGTTTAAATAAGGAAAACCCGGAAGCCGACCTTAGCCAGGCAGAAGAACCCATAGTGTATTACCTGGATCCCGGAACCCCTGAGCCTGTAAGATCGGCTTTATTGGATGGCGCCAAATGGTGGAACGAAGCCTTCGAGGAAATAGGCTATAAAAATGCCTTCCAGGTTAAGATGCTTCCCAAAGATGCTGATCCCCTGGATGTACGTTATAATGTTATTCAATGGGTTCACCGGTCTACTCGTGGATGGAGCTATGGAGCAAGTGTGGTAGATCCCAGGACAGGAGAGATTATAAAGGGCCACGTTAGTTTGGGAAGCCTGCGTATTCGACAGGACTTTATGATTGCCCAGGCCCTAATGAACCGTCCTTTTGCAGAAAGTGACCAAAATCACCAGAAGATGATGGACATGGCCCTTGCCAGGATCAGGCAACTCTCCGCCCATGAAATTGGTCATACTTTAGGTTTTGCGCATAATTTTGCTGCCAGCGCCTCTCAGAGAGCTTCAGTGATGGATTATCCCCATCCCCAATTTAATCTGAAGAATGGAAATATCGATTTCAGTAATGTCTATGCCACGGGAATGGGAGAATGGGATAAGCTTACCGTAAAATATTCTTATGCTGACATTCCCGAAAACACTTCGGAAAGAGAATTCTTGAATTCGGTAATCGCTCAGGCTCACGCTAAAGGTATCCAGTTTATCTCCGATGCAGACGCCCGTGCTCAAGGTGGGGCACATGTTAGGGCGCATTTATGGGATAACGGGAAGGAGGCAGTCGATGAGCTTGAGAAGATTTTGGCTATACGAAAAAAGGCCATAGCTAATTTTTCTAAAGACAATATCCGTAGCGGCGAACCTTATTCGGTCCTTGAAGATGTATTTGTGCCGCTTTTTTTTCTTCACAGATACCAGACTGAGGCTGCGGTAAAATTGATTGGAGGTATGGATTATAATTATGCTGTCAAAGGAGGGGATGAGAAAATCTGGGAACCTCTAAACCATACATCACAGGAAAAAGCCCTTGAAGTAATATTAAATACCCTGGAGGCTCAGACCCTAAGCATCCCGAAATCAAAATTGGATCTTTTTCCTCCTCGTGCCTTCGGCTTTAACCGTAGCAGGGAATCCTTTAAAAGCAATACGGGTACAACTTTTGATGCCCTGGGAGCCCCGGTTACCGCGGCAGCGATGAGCCTTGAACTTTTATTACATCCCCAACGAGCAGCCAGGCTCGTTCAACAGAAAGCTCTGGATAACAAACAATTAGGATTAAAGGATGTTTTAGAGGATCTGATTGCTGAAACTATTCAATCCTCACCTCGGGATAGTTACCATTCTGCCGTTCAGAAAGCTATAAATTATACTGTATTTGAACACCTGCTTTCATTGGCAGGGAATAATAAAGCAACTCCACAGGTAAAAGCGATCACTAATTCAGCTATAGAAGAACTGAAAACCTGGTTAACTAAACAAGATGGGACCTTGGAGCATCAAATGCTAAGAGAGATTAGGCAATTCCGTGAGCATCCGGAAGATTTTAAAATTGAAAGTACTACACCGAAAATTCCCGATGGGAGTCCAATTGGGAGTTTCAGGTGTTACCATAATGAAAACCCACAGGTAAATAGATAAAAAGAATTGAAACAGGATTTTCGCATACGCGGAAATGAAAATGGATTATGTTATGAAAGAAATAGATCTTAGAAGCGATACGGTTACAAGACCTACAAGCGGCATGCTGAAAGCAATTATGAGTGCCGAAGTCGGAGATGATGTATATAAAGAGGATCCGACAGTTAATGTCCTGGAAAAAAAGCTGGCTGAAATGTTTGGTATGGATGAAGCTTTGTTTTTTCCTACCGGGAGCATGGCCAACCAGGCTGCAATAAAATTGCATACCCAACCCGCAGAGCAGTTGATTTGTGATAAATGGGCACATGTTTTTAACTATGAAGGTGGAGGGGTTTCTTTCAACAGTGGGGTTTCCTGTAAACTTGTGGATGGAGATCGTGGCATGATCACGGCCTCACAAATTGAAGAAAATATCAATCCACCGGATTTTTATCATAGTCCGCTTACGAGCCTGGTTTGTTTAGAAAATACGACCAATAAAGGTGGCGGGGCCTGTTATGACCTGGAAGTGATCAAAGAAATTCGGAAGACATGCAATACCCATGGGCTCGGACTTCACTTGGATGGGGCACGACTCTTTAACGCCCTTGTCGCAAAAAATGAAGATCCTAAGGATTATGGGAAGTTATTTGATACCATTTCAGTTTGTTTGTCAAAAGGATTGGGAACACCTATGGGATCAGTGCTTATAGGTAACAAAAACCTTATGGAAGGCGCTATGCGAGTTAGGAAAGTCCTTGGAGGCGGAATGCGCCAGATTGGTTTTATGGCTGCAGCTGGAGTATATGCTCTGGATCACCATATCGAGCGGTTGGCTTTAGATCACAAAAGAGCTTCAGAGATCGCCCAATGCCTGGAAGGTCAGGATTATATAAAACTTGTGGAAACGGTAGAAACCAATATTGTAATATTTTACCTTAAAGAGGCTTCGAAGGAAGAGGATTTTATAAAAGAACTTGAAAAGAAAAATATCCGAATAAGTAATATGGGGCAGGGGAAGCTTAGAATTGTCACTCACCTGGACTATTCCGAAGAAATGCATAGAAAATTTCTTGACGTTTTAGAACAGATCAATCTATAATGACCTTTAACAGCAAGGCCCCGCAGGTTTAGCGGGGCCTTGCATGATCATCTTTGGCCTTCAGCTATTTAAACATATCCAGGCCTGGAATATCTGGCATTCCATCTTTTGCCACGGCTGCCAGTTCGGTTTCATTCATTTCCGAAGCGCGCTCAATGGCCTTATTCAAAGTAAGAACAAGGTAATCCTCCAATTGATCCTTATCCTCAAGTAACTCATCGGCAATACTGATATTTTTAATTTCCCTGGCAGCTGTAATGGTGATCTTTAATAAACCATCGCTAGATTCTTCTTCAAAACTTACTGTCTTAAGCCTCTCCTTTGTTGCTTCAACTTTTTCCTGGGTTTCCTTGATCTTATTCATCATACCCATCATATCTCCAAACATAGTTGCTGTTTTTAATTTTTTTATTTACAAATTTACTAAATTACCCTCTTAACATCTTAAAATGAAAACAATATTATTTATTTTACTTGGAAGCCTTACATTTGCCACCGCCCAAAACAATACTGAATTGAAACAGGAAATTATACCTCCCAAAGCTAAAAAGATAGCAGAAAAACTGGAATTTCATGGAGATGTGCGGATAGATGATTATTACTGGATGAATAATCGGGAAAATCCTGAAGTGATTGACTATCTCAAGCGTGAAAATGAATATAATGAAAAAATGACGGCTCATACCAAGTCGTTTCAGGAGAAACTTTTTGAGGAAATGAAGTCCCGAATTAAGGAAGATGATAAATCAGTGCCTTATAAACTAAATGCTTACTGGTATTTAACACGTTTTGAAAAAGGTTATGATTATCCGATTTATTCCCGTAAGAAAGAAAGCCTGGATGCTCCTGAGATTGTTATGTTTAATGTCAATGATATGGCAGAAGGGCATGATTATTACAGTCTTGGCGGGCTTAATGTAAGTGAGGATAATAAACTGGTTGCCTTTGGGGTCGATACGGTGAGTCGAAGAAAATACACCATACAGGTCAAAAACCTGGAGACCGGTCAGATTCTTCCAGATCGGATAGAGAATACTACGGGGGGCTCTACCTGGGCCAGCGATAATAAAACGCTTTTTTATACTAAAAAGGATGATCAGACCCTTAGGTCCTTCAGGATCTATAAACACGTTCTGGGCACAGACGCCTCTGAAGATGAATTGGTTTTTGAGGAGAAAGATGAAACCTTCAATACCTATGTGTATAAATCGAAATCCCGTGAATATATAATTATTGGTTCCAGCAGTACCTTAACTACGGAATACAGGGTTTTGAAAGCGGATAATCCCAACGGGGAATTTAAACTTATCCAGGAGCGGGAGCGTGGGCTGGAATACAGTATCTCTCATTTTGGTGGTCATTTTTATATTCTTACCAATAAAGATGATGCGACCAATTTTAAGTTAATGAAGACTCCGGTAGGGGCAGCCTCTAGTGACCACTGGATCGATGTAATTCCACACAGGGAAGATTTTCTTCTGGAAGACATCGACATTTTTAAGGAATATCTGGTAGTCAGTGAACGTCATGAGGGTCTTAATAAAATTAGAATAATCAGATGGGATGGTGATAAGGAATATTATATTCCTTTTGATAATGAAACCTATACCGCCTATACTTCTATTAATCCCTCCTTTAATACGGATATATTAAGATATACATACAATTCTCTGACCACGCCCACGTCGGTCATTGATTTTAATATGAAAACCGGTGAAAAGAACGTGCTTAAGGAGCAGGATGTTTTAGGTGGAAAATTTGATAAGAACAACTATACCTCTGAAAGGATATGGGCTACTGCCGCCGATGGAACAAAAGTACCAGTATCCCTGGTATATCGGAAAGGCCTTGAAAAAGATTCAAAGAATCCGGTGCTCCAGTACGCTTATGGGTCATATGGTTCTACCATTGATCCTTATTTTTCCTCGGTAAGACTCAGTCTGTTAGACAGAGGCTTTATTTACGCCATTGCGCATATCCGGGGAGGAGAATATCTTGGTAGAAACTGGTATGAAGAGGGAAAACTCTTTAGAAAAAAGAACACTTTTACCGATTTTATCGATGTGTCCAAATATTTGATCGAAGAAAAATTCACTTCCAGGGAGCATTTATATGCTATGGGAGGTTCCGCCGGAGGTTTACTCATGGGTGCCATTGTCAATATGGCTCCAGAGCTCTATAACGGGGTGATAGCGGCTGTACCTTTTGTGGATGTGGTGACCACAATGCTCGATGACAGCATTCCCCTTACCACAGGGGAGTACGATGAATGGGGAAATCCGAACGAACTGGAATATTACCAGTATATGAAGTCTTATTCACCTTATGACAATGTCAAGGCCCAGGACTACCCAAATATGCTTGTTACCACGGGGTTACACGATTCCCAGGTGCAATACTGGGAGCCGGCCAAATGGGTGGCCAAATTGCGGGAATATAAAACAGATAAAAACAAGTTGCTATTTCATACCAATTTAGAAGCAGGACATGGCGGAGCCTCCGGAAGATTTGAAGCGCTCAAAGAAGTAGCCGAAGAGTATGCCTTTCTGTTGGATTTGGAAGGAATAACCGAATAATTAAAAAATTTGCCTTAACTTTGGCCGGTTTGCAATCTGAACTTTTTCAATTTTTGAAAAATCAGTAAATTAATTTTGTAAAGAACTTCATTTATGAAAGAAGCATTGCAAGTTTATGATAACGTATTGCAGTTAATTGGTAATACGCCCCTCATTCAACTTAAAAAAATCACAAAAGGAATTAAAGGTGAATTTTTCGCCAAAGTCGAAGCCTTTAATCCGGGACACTCCACCAAAGACCGTATCGCATTATATATTATCGAGGAAGCCGAGCGAAAAGGTATTCTAAAACCAGGTGATACTATAATTGAGACTACTTCAGGAAATACAGGCTTTAGTATTGCCATGGTAAGCATCATCAAGGGATATGAATGTATCTTAGCAGTTAGCTCAAAATCTTCTAACGATAAGATCGACATGCTCAAAACTATGGGAGCCAAGGTTTATGTATGCCCTGCTCACGTAGCAGCTGACGATCCCAGGTCCTATTATGAAGTAGCAAAAAGGTTGCATCAGGAAATAAAAGGTTCGGTCTATATCAATCAGTACTTCAATGAGCTGAATATGGATGCTCATTTTAACAGTACCGGTCCTGAGATTTGGAAACAAACCGAAGGTAAAATCACTCACCTGATAGCGTGTAGCGGTACAGGTGGAACTATTTCTGGAACGGCGCGTTACTTAAAGGAACAAAACCCGGAAATTAAAGTAGTTGGAATTGACGCCTATGGATCCGTGCTTAAAAAGTACCATGAGACAAGGGAATTCGATGCGGAAGAGATCTATCCTTATCGTATTGAAGGACTTGGCAAAAACCTTATTCCAACCGCCACAGATTTTGATGCAATAGATAAATTTGTGAAGGTCACTGACCAGGAAAGTGCTCACACTGCCCGGGAACTGGCTAAAACTGAAGGTTTGTTTGTGGGTTATACCAGTGGGGCTGCAATGCAGGGATTAAAGCATCTCGCCCAGGAAGGGGAATTTAATGCTGATAGTAATGTAGTTATTATTTTTCCGGATCACGGTTCAAGATATATGAGCAAGATTTATAATGATAACTGGATGAACGAGCAAGGCTTTTTTGATACCCAAAATAAAGCTGCTGCTGAGGAGATAGAATTTATAAAGTAAAATTTTGATTACATACTATACAAATATCGAGGCATCCCAAAACAAGGGATGCCTTTGTTTTTATGTAAAATAAAGGCCAAAAATAACTTTGTACAGTTGATTCTATTTTAAGTATTTTTGCGGCTAGTTAAAAAAATATCGATGAAAGACTTATTTGATAAAATATATAAAGATAAAGGACCATTAGGAAAGTGGGCAGAGCAAGCAGAGGGATACTTTGTATTTCCAAAACTGGAGGGCCCCATTTCCAACAGAATGAAGTTTAGAGGAAAAGACGTTATCACATGGAGTATCAACGATTATTTAGGGCTGTCCAATCATCCAGATGTAAGAAAGGTTGATGCAGAAGCTGCTGCTCAATACGGTTCCGCATATCCTATGGGTGCCCGAATGATGAGTGGGCATACCAGCCTCCATGAGCGCCTTCAGGATGAACTGGCTTCTTTTGTTCATAAACAGTCAGCATACCTTCTTAATTTTGGATATCAGGGAATGGTTTCTACCATCGATGCCCTGGTTTCCAAAGCCGATGTCATAGTTTACGATGTTGATGCCCATGCTTGTATTATTGACGGGGTACGGCTTCATTTGGGTCAGCGTTTTACCTACAAGCATAACGATATGGAAAGCATCGAAAAGAACCTGCAACGTGCCACCAAAATCGCTGAACAAACCGGTGGTGGAATTTTGCTTATTTCTGAAGGAGTTTTCGGTATGCGGGGAGAACAGGGAAGGCTTAAGGAAATAGTTGAGCTGAAAAAAAAGTATAACTTTCGA
Organism: Salegentibacter profundi; assembly: GCF_054121475.1. NCBI lineage: Bacteria > Pseudomonadati > Bacteroidota > Flavobacteriia > Flavobacteriales > Flavobacteriaceae > Salegentibacter > Salegentibacter profundi. The sequence goes on along the minus strand of NZ_JBSYGG010000007.1, from coordinate 92,342 downwards.
TTATTTGTAGATGATGCGCACGGTTTTGGGACCCTGGGGAAAACCGGGGCAGGAGCAGGAGAAGAACAAGGTATCCAGGACGAGATAGATGTTTACTTTGCAACTTTTGCCAAAGCGATGGCCAGTACAGGGGCATTTATTGCTGCTGATAAAGAAATAATAGACTATTTAAAATATAATTTGCGTTCGCAGATGTTTGCAAAATCCCTGCAAATGCAACTGGTGGTTGGAGCATTGAAACGCTTGGAAATGCTGCGTACTATGCCGGAACTCAAGGAAAAGCTTTGGGAAAATGTAAATGCTTTACAAAACGGTTTAAAAGAGCGGGGCTTTGACCTTGGAACTACACAAAGTTGTGTAACCCCGGTATACCTGGAAGGAAGTATTCCTGAGGCTATGGCTCTTGTAAAGGATCTTAGAGAAAACCACGGGGTTTTCTGCTCCATTGTGGTGTATCCTGTCATTCCTAAAGGCATGATCCTTTTAAGGATGATACCAACGGCTAGTCACACCCTAGAAGATGTTAAGGAGACCCTGGAAGCTTTTACCGCCATAAGAGAGCGGCTCGAAAACGGTACATACAAAAGGTTATCAGCTTCGGTTGAGGCTGCGATGGCCAGAAAATAAAGGGCCTTTAATAAAGGGCCTTTAATAAAGTAAAAAATTAAAAAGGTGGCTGCTTAATGGTAGTCACCTTTTTCATTGATTCCCCTGATCATTTTCTTCGCCTTGATCTTTTTCGATGAATTCTCCTTCTTCATAGCGCCATCTGCTTTCGCCATCTTCCTCGATATACTCCTCATCTTTATGCATATCCATTCTATAGGAAATTCCTGCAGCGACCTGCCAACGGGAAGGAGTGTCTTTTACATTGATCAATCCGGAAATATCCAACTGGAAATCTTTGCCGAAGAGATAGGCAGCGCCTCCTCTAAAGAGGTCATCAGCGTAGATATCGCTTATCAAAGCCTGGTATTCGCCAAATAGGGCAAATTTTGGAGTGACCGCATGTGTTAAGGTCGCAATACCGGCATAGGTAGGGAATTCTTCGGTAAATTTGTCGGCAATTAAATTGATCACCAAAACCCAGCGTCCCCAATTATTTTGAGTGATAAGCGCCGCTTTTGGACTAATTCCGGATTCCCCCTGGTACATATAGGGATTATCCCACCAGGAGAAATTTGCACCGGCATAAACCGAAACTGCTGGGATCAATGTTTTCCAATTAAAGCCCTGGTTGGCCTTCCAACTATAAAGATTGGGTTTTTCTTCTTCCAGGCTTAGATAGGGATCAAAAAGCAGGAATTTGGCGCCGAGAGTGTTGCTTTTGAAGTTGGCTCTAGTGAACTCTTCTTCTACTGCACCACGGGAGAGTAAGGTATTTTCCTGTTGAAATGATCCAAAAAAGTTCAGTTCCAGGATCTCAGTAAGGAATCCATATCGAAGCCCATAGCTTGCTCCCAGGATATCCGAATCGGTATATAAAAGAGAATGAGTGTCATTTCCCATATAGCCACCGGCCTCTAGTTGAAGAACATTTTTGCCTACCGCGAAGGCCCCCTGGGACTCCCCAGGTCTGTTGGAATTGATGGTTTCGGTATATTGCCCCCTGGTTTGAAAAATTATGGTAATAATAAAAAGGAAAGAGACCGTTGTTTTTAGCATAGCAATTGTCTTTTAGATCAAAGATAGGAGAATTTATTATTAATTTAGGATTGATTTCCGCGCGATTATTAAGCCTAATTTTTATTTTTGCAAAAAGCCATTAAATGTTTGAAGCTTCTTTTACAGCTGTTTTAAAAACGATACTGATCATCTTGTTAGTATACTTCGGGTTTAAATTATTAATCCGATGGTTTGGCCCATTGATCCTTAAATATTTCATGAGGAAAGTGGGTAAGCAATTTGAGCAGCAATTTAATCAGCAGCGACAGCGACCTAATAATTCTCAAAAAAAGGATCCAAAGGTAAGCGTGGAGAAAAAATCGAATCGAGGAAAACCCAGATCCAACAAAAAAGTAGGAGAATACATCGATTACGAAGAAATTGATTAATTTCGAGCCTACTAAATTATTTTTTGATGGCTCAGTACAAGCGGTATCTCCCTCATATTCTTGTTTTATTTAGTTTTATTGTAATATCCCTGTTGTATTTCAGCCCTGTTCTGCAGGGTAAAATGATCTTTCAAAGCGATATCGTTCAGTATACCGGTATGGCCAAAGAGCAAAATGATTTCAGGGCTCAAACAGGTCAGGAACCCTACTGGACTAATGCCGCCTTTGGGGGGATGCCGACTTTTCAACTCGGAGCTAATTACCCACATAATTATGTGAAAAAACTGGATTCCGTCCTGCGCTTTCTTCCAAGACCGGCCGATTACCTCTTTATTTATTTCCTGGGCTTTTATATTTTATTACTTTGCTTGAAACTCGATTATAGGCTGGCCTTCCTCGGTGCGATCGCCTTCGGATTTTCCACCTATTTTATTATCATACTCGGGGTGGGGCATAATGCAAAGGCGCACGCTATAGCCTATATGCCTATGGTTCTTGGCGGCATTATTTTAACCTTCCGGCAAAAATTCTGGCTGGGAGGAATTTTACTTGCTATTTCTATGGCTCTTGAAATAGGGGCGAACCATTTCCAGATGACTTATTATTTGTTACTTCTGGTTATCATCCTGGGTCTTGCCTACCTGATTGATGCCTATAGAAAAGGAATTATTCCCAAATATTTTAAAGCGCTTGCGGTTATGGTAGTGGCCGTTATTGTGGCCGTAGGTACCAATGCTACTAATCTGCTGGCCACTGAACAATACACCCAGTTCAGTACCCGGGGAGATACCGGACTCACTATTGAGCCCGATGGCTCCCAGAAAAATGGTAGCGGGCTTGATTACCATTATATTACCGAGTACAGTTATGGCAAATTAGAAACTTTCAACTTATTTATTCCCCGGTTCATGGGAGGGTCCAATGCTGAAAAACTCGATGAGGATTCCAATATTTACCAGGCTATCATCGGCCTTGGGGCTTCTCCGGTGCAAGCTTCTAATTTTGCTGAAAATGCTCCAACATACTGGGGCGATCAACCTTTTGTTGGCGCCCCGGCCTATATCGGTGCGAGTGTTTTATTCTTTTTCGTATTTGCGCTATTTTTAATAAGAGGACGTCTAAAATGGTGGATAGTTGGTGCAAGTACCCTCGCATTATTGTTATCCTGGGGTAAAAATTTTGGTATCCTAACCGAATTATTTATCGAATATGTGCCGCTTTACGATAAATTCAGAGCGGTATCTTCTATTCAGGTGATCATTGAGTTATGTGTACCAGTATTAGCTGTGGTAGGGATCTCCCGATTGTTCGACAGGGAAATTCCCCGGGATAAAAAGGAATTTGCGCTTAAATGGGCCGGAATTATTACCGGAGGCCTTGCCTTGTTCTTTCTTTTGTTCAAATCAGTCCTTTTTGATTTCAGTGGAGCTGCTGACCCTGGTTTAAGGCAACAACTCGGGATGGATTTTATGCGCGCATTAAAGGAAGATCGAAAAGCCATCTTTACTGCCGATGCCCTTCGAAGTCTTATTTTAGTTGGTGTGTGCTTCTCCCTTATTTGGTTTTATCTAAAAGGGAAATTACGGGAAAATCTGCTGATTGTTGGTTTTGCTATTTTGATCCTTTTCGATCTGGTAGGGGTAGACCGCCGCTATGTAAATAATGATGATTTTGTGAATGCAAGACAGATGGAACAACCCTTCCAGCCAACCCAGGCTGATGAACAAATTCTTCAGGATGATTCCCACTACCGTGTATTCGATGTCAGTGGCAGCCCTTTTAATACCGGACGAACCTCCTATTTTCATAACAGTATCGGCGGTTATCATGCAGCTAAACCCGGCCGTATGCAGGAGCTTTTTGATTTCTATATTTCACAGAACAATATGGATATTTTGAATATGTTGAATGTGAAATATTTTATCGTTCCCTCTGAGGAAGGGAACCCACAGGCACAACAAAATCCTGGTGCTTACGGGAATGCCTGGCTGGTCAATAAACTCCAGTTTGTGGCTAATGCCGATGAGGAAATTTTGAAACTCGAGGACACGGATCTAAAAAATACGGCGATTGCAGATGAAAAGTTCAGATCTATTATTTCGGGAGAAACTCAGTGGAATGCCAATGGAGAAATAAATTTGATAAGTGCTGCTCCAAACGAAATGATCTATGAATTTCAATCTGCCAGTGAACAGCTTGCTGTATTTTCAGAAATGTATTATAATCCCGGATGGCAGGCCTATATAGATGGTAAACCCGTACCACATTTCAGGGTAGATTATGTTTTGCGGGCCCTTGAGATTCCTGCTGGAGAGCACAAGGTCATCTTTAGATTTGAGCCGGAGGTGGTCAATACAGGTAGTAGCATTGCCCTTGCAAGTTCGATCCTCCTTGTTTTTGCTATCCTGGGGGGGATATTTTACGCAGTGCGACGTAATGATTAACAGGTATGAAAAAGGTGCTTATCATAACATATTACTGGCCTCCTGCCGGTGGTCCCGGGGTACAGCGCTGGTTGAAATTTGTGAAATACCTAAGGGAGTTTGGGATTGAACCGGTTGTTTTTACGCCCAGGAATCCTAACTATCCCATTTGTGATGAAAACCTGGAAAGTGAGGTTCCTGAAAATCTTCAGATTATTAAACAACCAATCATCGAACCCTATAGACTGGCTGGTTTTTTTTCCAAAAAACAAACAGCGACCATAAGTTCCGGTATTATTGAAGAAGAGGAAAACCAGGGATGGTTGCAGCGCCTGATGTTATATATAAGGGGAAACTTTTTCATTCCTGATGCCAGAAAATTCTGGATAAAACCCTCGGTGAATTATTTGCTGAAATTTCTAAAATCAGAAAATATCGATACTGTAGTTACCACCGGTCCTCCTCATAGTGTTCATCTTATTGGCTTAGCTTTAAAGAAGGAATTGTCCATTCAATGGATCGCTGATTTCAGGGATCCCTGGACTCAGATCGGATACCATTCCAAATTAAAGCTCAGTAAAGATGCACAAAGAAAACATAAGGAGTATGAACAACAAGTATTAAAAACGGCCGATAAGATCATAGTGACCAGCCATACCACAAGGGCAGAATTTATAAGTAAGACCCAGAAACCGGTGCATTTAATTACCAACGGATATGATAAGGTGAACTTCTCACAGCCGATCATTCCAGATGAAAAATTCAGTTTCTCTCATATTGGTTCGCTTCTTTCCGGGCGAAATCCCAGGATCCTCTGGGAGAGCTTTAGGGAATTGATGGAGGAAGATGCTGAATTTGAGAGATCTTTCCAGCTCCGCCTGGTAGGGAAGGTAAGTCCCGAAGTATTAAGGAGCATAAAAGAAAATAACCTGGAAAAATACCTGGAACTGGTCCCTTACGTAAGTCATAGGGAAGCCTTAATATTCCAACGACAGAGCCAGGTCTTGCTTCTGTTAGAGATAGATAGTAGCGAAACACGAGGCATCATCCCCGGGAAATTATTTGAATATCTGAACGCGGAGCGCCCCATTTTAGCTATTGGACCGGATTTATGGGATGTTCAGAAAATCTTGGAAGAAACCGGGGCAGGGAAGGCCTATTCTTATTCGGATAAAGAATTAGTGAAAATTCAGCTTAAAAAACTTTTCTCAGATTTTAAAATGGGAAGTTTAAATTCAGCCCCGCGAAATATAGCACAATATAGCCGCAAGATGCTTACCGGTAAATTGGCTAACTTGTTAAGGTAAAATCATGCTATGGGTGTAATTTTCAATCAGTCTTTTAAAAACCTGGTGACCACGTATGCTGGTTTTGGGATCGGGGCTATTAACACCCTTTTTCTTTTTACTTATTTCCTTGAACAGCAATATTACGGTCTGGTGAGTTTTTTGCTTTCAGCTGCTAATTTGGTCTGGCCGTTTATGGCTTTCGGAGTCCATAGTACGCTTGTAAAATTCTTTAGTTTCTATAAAACCCGGGAAGAAAAGGACCGTCTTTTGAACCTGGTTTTGTTGCTGCCCTTGCTGGTATCTGGATTTTTAGGGATGCTTGGGCTTATGACTTATGAGCTGCTTATGGATTATTTTTCCCAGGGGAATAGCCTGGTTAAACCATATGTATGGTTAATATTTCTCATTGCTTTTGCGACAGCCTATTTTGAAGTGTTCTTTGCCTGGTCCAAGGTACATCTTCGCAGTGTCTTTGGAAATGTGATGAAGGAGGTATTTCACCGGGCTTGTATTAGCCTGCTTCTTGTTGCGGTTTATTTACAATGGCTAAGCGTTCATTGGTTTATCTATGGGGTTGCTTTGGTTTTTGTAATTCGGAGCCTGATTATGGCGCTGTATGCCTTTAGACTGTACCGGCCCAGGTTGAACTTTTTATTCCCTGAGAATCTTTCAAGTGTGTTGAAGTACACCTCGCTTATTCTAATTGCAGCCTCTGTGGCTATGGTCATGTTAGATCTGGATAAGGTTATGATAGAGCACTACCTGCCAATTGAAAATGTGGCTATCTATGGTATAATGGTGTATATCGCTACCGTGATATCCGTACCACAAAAGGCCATGCACCAGATCACCCATCCCATGACCGCATCAATGTTGAATTTCAAGGATAAAGAAGGCCTGGGAAATCTTTATAAGAAAAGTTCCATCAATCTTCTTATCGTCAGTGGATTAATTTTTATTCTGATTATAAGCAATGTAAACCAACTTTATGAATTGATTCCTCAGGAGTATGAACTGAGTATCCTGGTGGTCCTGTTAATCTCCCTGGTCAAGCTCTATGATAATTTTCTCGGAAATAACAATAGTATCTTATTTAATTCAGAATATTATCGCATTGTGCTGGTCATTGGAATTTTACTTGCGATTTTAGCCTTTGTATTCAATATAATATTTATACCGCTCTATGGGATTGAAGGCGCAGCGATCGCAAGTTTTCTGGCCTTTGGAATCTATAATACCGTAAAAATATACCTGGTATATACCAAATTCAGGCTTTTTCCCTTTGTTCCAAAAACCTGGTGGGTTCTGGGCATTACCCTTGCCTTTAGTTTGGGTTTTTATTTTTGGGAGTTTTCTTTTCATCCGTTAATTAATATAACCCTAAAGTCCCTTTTGATCACAGGACTCTTTCTTATTCTGGCATATAGGATGAATTTTTCAAGTGAAACTACAAAGCTGATTGAAGGACTGTTCAATAGAAAAGGGTCCTAAAAAGAGAAACCCCCAGGACAATAGTATTGTCCAAAGGGGTTTCCAACTAACCAACCAAAAAAATTTAAATTATGAACTTTTATCCTCTAGATCTCATATTTCGTGCCGAAGTGTTATTTCGGGTAGAAGTTTTTCCTCTTACAGCACTAGAGCGGGTTTTTCTTTGAGTTTTTACCGCTGCAGGTCTTCTGGTAGCCGGTGTTCTGCTTTGAACTTTCCGGTTTTCCCTTCTAGAGGAAGACCTAGCTGTACTGTTTCTATTAGTCGGGGTAGACCTGTTCACATTACTCCTTGTTTGCCTTGTAGCCTGTCTTTTTATTCTGGTGTTTCTTTGACTACTTTCCTGCACCCTGGAGTTTCTTGTATGACTCATTTGCGTCTTTCTAGCCTGGCTTCTATTACTGGTGGCCTGTGGGCTAGTCCTTGTTCTTGTCGGCTTATGAATAGCTTTGGTCTGAGAATTTCTTCTCGTTGTGACACCAGTGGTCTTTCCAGCAGAATTACTGCTTGATTGTCTTCTGGAGCTTATCGCTTTTTCCTTATAAGAACCTCTAGCTCTACTGGTGTTTTGCCGGCTTCTACGAGTATTATTCTCTGATACGACCTGGCTGGACCTACGTGTATTTATTTTCTGTAAGTCTCTTTTATCAGCAGTCCTTCTACCTTTATTATAGGAAACCACCTTCTGATCAGGACGGTAAAAATTCTTATTGACGTAGGTATTATAATTGTTCGTATAGTAAGTATTATGCTGCACATAGCTTATTCGATTCGGCTGGTAGTAAGCCCTGTATGGTCTATGAAACACGATACTTAAATGGCTGTGTGGTCGGGTGTAATACCTGTGCCATGGTCTGTATATATAGCGCCTGTTATAGCGGTTAATGTATCCTGAAAAATGAGCAAACCTATTAAACCGGTTGTAGGTTACATATAGATTTCCTACACGGGCTACTCTTCCATTATGATCATAATCGATGACCACATTCCCTGCCTGGATGATCCTTCCATAATAGTCGTAATAGATCGGTACATTCTCCACCTGGATAACCGCACCATAATCATCAAACTGAATATAGGGATCGTAGTTATATCCGGAATTATAACTGATATTGACATTTGGGGTTGCGATGTTTACAACCGTATTTCTTCTAAAATTAGGGTTATAATAGAAATCGAATTCTCCATTAGGATATATAGCAAACTCCACACCGTCTTCAACGAAGATAAATGAATCTGTATAGGCATTTCTTGGAAGCTCGTAAGCTTCTGAAGCCGAAGCTGAGATTCCAACCAGTAGACTGAATATGAGGATAATGTTTTTCATTTGTAAGGTTTTTAAGTTCTAGCGCCCATTGGGTGTTGGGGGGTGCCACCTAAAAGTCACAAACTGCGTGCCAAAATAAGGGTTCTCCGGTGTAATGCTGCTTTTAAGCCCTTTGTAATAGGAATCAAACCTTCTTAAGTGTACTGGTATTCAATGCTTTAAATATAGGCGTAAGGCTGTCTATAATTTTTCTTTAAGGTATTTAGCGGTATAGGATTCCTTATTATTAGCAACCTCTTCTGGAGTACCAAAAGCCACCAGATAACCTCCGTTTTCTCCTCCTTCCCGGCCCAGGTCGATCACGTGATCTGCGCATTTGACAAGGTCCATATTGTGCTCAATGACAATTACAGAATGACCTTTTTTAATCAGCGCGTTGAATGACTTTAATAATTTTTTGATATCGTGGAAATGCAAGCCGGTTGTAGGTTCATCGAAGATAAACAGCGCCTTTTCCTTGGTGCTTCCTTTGACCAGGAATGAAGCTAATTTGATTCGTTGCGCTTCCCCGCCGGATAGGGTAGAGGAACTCTGGCCTAATTGTACATAACCCAGACCCACCTCCTGTAAAGGCTTTAATTTTCTAACTATTTTTTCCTGTTTATGGTGGTGGAAAAAATCAATAGCATCATCGATGGTCATTTTTAAAACCTCATCAATGTTTTTATCGGCAAAAGTAACCTCTAGAATTTCTTTTTTAAAGCGTTTTCCATTACAGGCTTCACATTCCAGGTGAACATCAGCCATGAACTGCATTTCGATGGTCACTTCACCTTCTCCTTTACAAATTTCACAGCGACCTCCATCTACATTAAAAGAAAAATATTTGGGGGTATAATCCCTTATCCTGGATAGTTTTTGACTGGAAAATAAATTTCTAATGTCATCGTAGGCTTTTATATAAGTCACCGGGTTGGAACGTGAGCTTCTACCGATAGGGTTCTGATCAACAAACTCGATACTGCCTAGATTATCAAAATTTCCTTCAATAGCTGTAAATTGCCCGGCTTTTTCCCCATATCCACCAATCTCCTTTTGCGCAGCGGGATATAGAATTTTCTTTACCAGGGTACTTTTCCCACTACCGGAAACCCCGGTTATAGCCGTAAAGACTCCCAAAGGAAAAGTAACATCGATATTTTTCAGGTTGTTTTCCCTGGCTCCTAACACCTTTATATTTCTTTTGGTTTTACGCCTTTCTTCTGGTAATTCTATCTTTTCGGTGCCATTGAGGTATTGAGCCGTAAGGGAAGTCGACTTTAAAATATCGATCATTTTACCCACTGCAACTACCTGACCACCATTTGTACCTGCTTCGGGCCCGATATCAATAATTTCATCGGCGGCCTTCATAATATCCTCATCATGTTCTACTACAATGACGGTATTACCCAAATCCCGAAGGTGTTTTAACACCCCTATTAATCTTTCCGTATCTTTTGGATGAAGACCAATTGAAGGTTCATCCAGGATATACATAGAGCCCACCAAGCTGCTCCCCAGGGATGTTGCTAGGTTGATTCGTTGGGATTCTCCTCCCGAAAGGGTATTTGATCGTCGGTTGAGAGTGAGATAATCCAGACCTACCTGGGAGAGAAAATCCAGGCGATTCCTTATCTCGGTTAATAACCTTTTTGCGACCTGAGTATCATATTCATTTAGTTCCAGGTTCTTGAAGAAGCCTCTTACTTTATCTAAGGGTTTTTCTACAAGATCTGTAATGCTATGTCCATCAATTTTCACATTTTGAGCTTCTGGTCTTAGGCGCTTACCTTTACAGGCACTACATTTTGTTTTACCACGATAACGGCTTAGCATGACCCTGTTTTGAATCTTGTAAGCTTTGCTTTCAAGGAATTCGAAAAAGGCATTGAGACCTTCAAAATACTTGTTCCCAGTCCAAACCAGGTCTTTTTGCTCCTCAGAAAGTTCAAACCAGGGTTTATGTATAGGGAAATCAAATTTATGGGAGTTATTAACCAGTTGATCCCGATACCAGCTCATGCTTTCTCCTCGCCAGGGGAAAATCGCATTCTCATAAACTGAGAGGCCTGTATTTGGAATAACCAGGTCTGCATCTATTCCAATGACATCCCCATAACCCTCACATTTAGGGCAGGCTCCATAGGGGTTGTTAAAACTAAAAAGGTGGACGTTAGGCTCTGGAAAGCTTATGCCATCGAGTTCAAATCTATTGCTGAAATGACGCAAGGCATTATCACTAAGTTTTTCAATGTATAGTTCTCCTTTTCCTTCAAAGAAGGCAGCATCGGTAGCATCTGCCAGGCGATTATAGAAATCCTCTTCATCTTTTGTAATAATCCGATCTACAACAAGAAAGGTTTCTGAAGCATCTGCATGGGCTAAATCGGCCTGATCAATACGCTTTACTTGATCCTTGATTTTTACCCTGCTATATCCCTGCTGGGAAAGGACCTTTAGCTTTTCTTCGAGGGTTCTTCCGTTTTCAAGGTGAATAGGGGAGAGCAATAGGAGTTTTTCTCCCTCGGCAAAGGTTTTTACATAGTTTACCACATCGGTAACCGTATCTTTTTTGACTTCATTGCCTGAAATAGGGGAATAGGTCTTACCAATTCGGGCATAAAGAAGCTTTAGATAATCATAAATCTCTGTAGAAGTCCCTACCGTAGACCGAGGATTGGTAGAATTTACTTTCTGTTCAATGGCAATGGCCGGGGCTATTCCTTTTATATAATCAACTTTGGGCTTATTGAGCCTTCCAAGGAATTGCCTGGCGTAGGAAGAAAGACTTTCAACATATCGTCGTTGGCCCTCAGCATACAAGGTATCGAAGGCCAAACTGGATTTCCCTGAACCTGACAGCCCTGTGATAACTACCAGCTTATTCCGGGGAATGATGACATTAATATCTTTTAGATTGTGCAGTTTTGCACCTTTGATGATTATATTTTTTTTGGGGTCAACCTTCTCTACGTCAATATTCATGCTATGTTGTATGGTCTTGAAATGCAAATGTACTCAATAAGGCGCAGGGGAAAAAGCCCCTTATTTCTTATAGTAATGTTAAAATATTAAGCTTTTATTTGTTATTGTAGAATTTATCTTGCTATATTTGAGCCCACAGTTGAACTAAAAATATCTTGCCTATTGCATAAAGTTACTTTTAAAACTAAATAACCTAACCTCAGGTTGCCCCTACCATCCTGAACAAAAGTAACTAATATGGAAAACCTTAAAGTAAGCGATGCTATTCTCGTGCGGGAATATCTTGGTGGAAATGAAAATGCACTTTCAAAATTAATTTCCAGGCATCAACACCGAATTTATAGTTTTATTTATTCCAAAGTATTTGATAAGGATGTCGCTGAAGACGTTTTTCAGGATACCTTTATTAAAGTGATCAATACCCTCAAGAAAGGGAAGTATAACGAAGAAGGTAAGTTTTTACCGTGGGTAATGCGAATTGCGCATAACCTGGTTATCGATCATTTCAGAAAGAATAAGCGCATGCCAAAATTTGAAAATAAGGGTGACTTTAATATTTTTTCTGTTTTAAGCGATTCTAATCTTAATGCAGAAACACAATTAATCAAAGAGCAAATAGAATGCGATGTGCAGGAGCTCATAAAAGAACTACCTGAAGATCAACTTGAAGTTTTAACTATGCGAATCTATAAGGACATGAGTTTCAAGGAGATATCCGAACGTACAGGCGTTAGTATAAATACGGCGTTAGGAAGAATGCGTTATGCTTTAATAAATCTCAGAAAAATAATTGATAAGCATAACTTAATTTTAACAAATTAAGCTATACTATCCCTCATTTGATTGCGTTATCTATTTAAACCAACGCAAAATTTTTAAAATGGGGAACTTTTACACAAAAAACACCTCGAAAGAGGGAAAATTGAATGAATCAAAACCTAAGAAAGAGACAATAAACTTTCTTTTAAACTATTCAAGAGCTTTGAATATTTCCAAATATCAAAGTATGACGTTCGAATCCTTTCTTAATTAATTCCTGATTAAGAAGTAATGTAAAAAGACCTGTCCTTAGCCTGCAGGTCTTTTTTTATTTTTTATTTTTCAAATATTCCTTTATGATGCTTTTACGGCCAATGGTCCTGGTAATGATATCTTTTTCCAAATTCCATGCCCGGGCCGGGGAATACTGCCGTCCATACCAGATTATTTGAAGATGAAGCTTGTTCCAGAGATCTTTTGGGAAAAGTCTTTTGGCATCCTTTTCTGTTTGTTTTACGCTTTTTCCGTTGCTTAGGTTCCAGCGGTACATCAGTCTTTGAATATGGGTGTCCACAGGAAATGCAGGTATATTAAAGGCCTGGGACATGACCACACTTGCCGTTTTGTGTCCAACTGCAGGAAGTTCTTCCAGGGCTTCAAAATCAGCTGGGACCTGTCCATTATGCTTCTCAATAAGGATTTCTGAAAGCCCGTGAATTCCCTTAGATTTCATAGGAGAAAGGCCCACAGGTTTAATAATCTCCCTGATTTCTTCTACGCTGAGTTTTATCATATCAAAGGGGTTATCAGCAATTTGGAAAAGTTCAGGGGTGATTTGGTTGACTTTTACATCGGTGCTTTGGGCTGAAAGCAGGACGGCTATTAAAAGCGTGTAAGGGTCTTTGTGGTCTAAAGGAATGGGAACTTCAGGATAAATATCATTTAAGGTATCTATAACAAACTGTACCTTTTCTTGTTTGTTCATATTGCTTAATTTTACACAAAAGTAATAATTATGACAACATTGGAAGCGGGCGACAAGGCCCCCGATTTTAAAGCCGAAGATCAAGACGGAAATACTGTACAACTCTCAGATTTTAAGGGAAAGAAGCTGGTCTTATTCTTCTATCCCAAAGCCAGTACTCCTGGCTGTACTGCGGAAGCCTGTAACCTTAGGGACAACTGGGAACAATTTCAAGAGAAAGGTTATGCTGTTCTTGGGGTAAGTGCTGATTCTAAGAAAAGACAATCAAATTTCAAAAATAAATACGATTTCCCTTTTCCCTTGCTTGCTGATGAGGAAAAGGAGGTGATCAATGCCTATGGAGTCTGGGGACCTAAAAAATTTATGGGAAAAGAATATGATGGGATCCATCGTACTACATTTATAATCGATGAAGAAGGGAATATTGAGGATGTCATAAGAAAGGTTAAAACCAAAGAGCACACCGCCCAGATCCTTTAGATCGAAAATAATTTGAAGGTAACTTGCCGGCGGCTTATGGTGCCGGCAAATGCTTTCTTAATTTTTTACTTTCCCACGAGCTTCGCTTCTTTAAGTGTAGCCAGGCTATCGCAGTTCTCGATCTGAAGCTCAAGGGTTTCAGAATTAATTTTATCAGAGATTAGGTAGATATTACAGGGATCCCCATCAGTGTTACTGCGCTTAAAATCAACATCTCCTGTTTCCAGAATCTGGCCAACTACTGCGGTATCGAGATTATTCCTTTCAAAATAGCGTAAAACTTCAGGTGAAAATGTTCTGGATTTTGTGCGAATATTCTTTAATACCCTGTCAGTAGGGGTGTAATCACACGAAGCTCTTTTTCCTCCCAGGAAAAAGATCAATAGCACAATACCAAAAAATAAGCCTAACGAGAAGTAACCTATACGGTGAATTAATTTCATTTAAGGATATACTTGAGAAAAAGATTTGATCATTTATAAATTTCCTAAGCCTAAAATATAAGCAAATTAATGTCCCTGTAGGAGAGACCAAACCAATCTGCTATAGATTTATTGGTTAGAATTCCGTGGTAAAAATACAAACCATTTCTTAAACCTTTATCAAATCTCAAGGTGTTTTCCAAACCTCCTTCTTCTGCTATATGCAATAGGTAAGGCGTAAAAATATTGCTAATGGATAACGAAGATGTCCTGGCATACCTGGAAGGTATATTTGGCACACAATAATGAATGATATCGTGTTTGGTAAAGATCGGTTGGTCGTGGGAAGTAATTTCACTGGTTTCCACGCAACCTCCCATATCTATACTGACATCTATAATGACAGCGCCGCGCTTCATGGTTTGGACCATTTCCTCAGTAATGAGCACGGGAGACCGGTTTTTTCCTCTGACCGCCCCGATTAATACATCGCAACGCTTTATGGCTTTGCTTAAATTTTTTGGTTGGATGGTGGAGGTATAAAAGGTATTTCCAAGATTTGACTGAATATTTCTTAGTTTGGTAAGGGAGCTGTCAAAAACCTTTACACTGGCTCCCAGACCTATAGAGGAACGCGTGGCAAATTCACCCACCGTCCCGGCACCCAGTATTACCACTTCAATGGGAGGCACTCCGCTGATGTTCCCAAACATTAACCCATTGCCTTTTACATGATTGCTCATGATTTCCGAGGCAATAAGCACAGAAGCTGTACCAGCAATTTCACTCATTGCTCTTACAATGGGATAGCTACCATCATCGTCTCGAATGAATTCGAAAGCCAGTGCGGTAATTCGTTTTTCTGCCAGTTTCTGAAAGTATTGCTTGCATTGGGTTTTAAGTTGGAGCGCACAGATTAAAATCGTTTGAGGATTGAGAAGCTCCAATTCTTCCATTGAAGGGGGTTCAACCTTTAAAATAGTAGGGCAGGAGAAAACCTTTTGAGTATCTTTAGTAATCTCTGCCCCGGCCTCGGAATAATCCTTATCGCTAAAGCGTGCCCATTGTCCGGCACCTGATTCAATCATCACCCGGTGTCCGTGGGCTGTTATGGCTGCAACTGCATCGGGACTTAAGCAAATGCGTTTTTCCTGGTAGGAGGTTTCTTTAGGTAAGCCAATAAAAAGCTTTCCCTTATTCTTGAAAATTTCCAGGGTTTCTTCCTGTGGAATGAGTTGTTCTTTGGTAAAAGGGGAGACCTGTTTTCCCATATTAAGACTTGTGAAACTTTAAAGATTTAAAATACGACTATTTTAGAGAATAGCGACAATTAAAGTTTCTGGTAGTAATCCTCCTGAATATCGCCCTCATAGTTTTCATTCCGAAATTGATGTAATTCCATACGGTCACGTTCTGAAATAGGGGACATCACCGATACATCGGTTTCTTCGAGCTCACTTAAATCAATACCATAGACTCTATCAAAAATTTTTATTCTGATAAGGTAAACAATAGATAGGATTATAATGAAGAAAGGTGCTAAGTATATTAATTGGTTCGTATCCATTAAATTAACCTGTAAATATACATCTTCATAAAATGAGACTATTAGCTGGTAAGTATACATTGAAATGGGGATCAAAATAGTATGATACCACCAGTGCTTGCAGGTGAAAAACCAAATTAGCAGGAGAAAAAGAGGAGTTATTTTACCTAAATAGGTCCAAGCGGCTGTTAGAACGCTTTCATAATATAAGCTCTCATAGGTAAAAAATGAAGTTTCCCAAACGCGTCCGTTTGGGAAAATTTCATATAGATAAAATATATAAGGTGAAAATGCTATACATATAGCAATTATACTACCCAGCAGCAGGAACTTTGATCTTTGATCTTTCGACAGCTTGTTTTTGGATTTCATTTCCTGAATTATCGTTATCAGTTGTGGAAGTTACAAAAAAACTGGCTCCAAAGATAGCTGCTCCGAATAATAATGCTTTAAGTTTCATAAGTATAGATTTAGTAGTTGTTATTTCGTTTTGATTTCTGAAACAAACCTATAACATTATAAAACACTATAAATTAATACATTAATTGTACTTTTGCCGCCTTTTTCGGAATAAGAAACTGCTATTTTTGAATAAAAAATATTTTTTAGCAGTAAGTTGAAAGGCCTGTTTTCGTCGTTTTTGGTTAACAAATGACTAGTTGAGCTTTTAATCTTCCCAAACTTCGTAATAATATTCTTACAGCCAAATTCGGCTGCAAAATTTAAAGCTTTAAGATTTCATTAACAAATATTTAACACTCTTGAATTTTCATTTTTTATTTCAAGCTCGATTTTTTGCCATTGTGGTTCCAATAAATTAGCAATTTTTTGGGGCCATTCGATCAGTTTCCAGCCGGGACTATCAAAATAATCTTCAATTCCCATATCCAGTGCCTCATTTTCATTTTCGATACGGTAAAAATCAAAATGATAAATAGTGCCCTCTTTACTATTATATTCGTTTACTAAAGAAAAAGTAGGACTGGCTGCTAAATCCTCACTTCCAAGTGCTTTTACCAAAGCCCGGATCAAGGTAGTTTTTCCCGCTCCCATCTCTCCATAGAATAAAAGGGTTTTGTTTTTAGCGTTTTTAAGAATGTAATCGACCGCCTGGTCAATTTCATTTAAATTATAGCTTAGGGGCATAAAACCTTAACTTTTATTAGGTACAAAGATAAGTAAAAACTTATAAAACCTTACAAATCTTTGATATACAAAGGATTTAACAGGTTATTTAGGGGCCATTACCACGAAAGGTATTACCATTTCCTCAAGGGAAACTCCTCCATGCTGATAGGTGTTTCGGTAATAACTAACGTAATGATTAAAATTATTTGGATAGGCAAAAAATAAATCACCCTTGGCGAAAATAAAGGAACTACTCATATTTAAAGTAGGCAGGTGAATACTTTTGGGATCCTGGGCTGCCAAAACATCTTTTTCCTCATAGGTGAGACTTTTTCCGGTCTTATACCTTAAATTAAGACTGGTGTTTTTATCTCCAATCACTTTGGAAGGGTGCTTAACATTGATGGTGCCATGGTCGGTGGTAAGAATGAGTTTAAAACCTAGTTGTTGGGCCTGTTGAATAATCTCTAATAAGGGAGAGTTTTTAAACCAACTATGAGTGAGTGACCGATAGGATTTATCATTCGAAGCCAGTTCCTTGATTACCTCCATTTCGGTTTTGGAATGGGAGAGCATATCTACAAAATTGTAAACCACTACTGTAAGATCATTATCCTTTTGGGTCTTAAAATTCTCCACTAGCTTTTTTCCAGCCTTTAAACTGGTGATCTTGTGATATTCGTGTTTAATATTCAAGCCAAGACGTTTAAGCTGTTCATTAAGGAATTCTGCTTCAAAGTTGTTTTTGCCCCCCTCATCGGTGTCGTTTCTCCAATATTTGGGGTAAAGCTTTTCCATTTCACTGGGCATGAGTCCGGAAAACATTGCGTTTCTGGCATACTGGGTAGCCGTTGGAAGAATACTATAGAAAGGAGATTCTTCTGTCTTTTTATAATAAGTACTTACCACTGGTTCAAAGGCTTTCCACTGGTCATATCTTAGGTTGTCCACCACCACTAAAAGAGTTGGCTGGTCTTTTGAGATTTCGGGAACGACCTTCTCCTTGAAAATAGTGTGGGACATTACCGGCGCATCGGCATTTTTAGCAAACCAGCCAGGGTAATTCTTATCGATAAACTTGCAGAACTGGGTGTTGGCTTCCTGTTTTTGTGATTCCAGGATTTCAAACATGCCACTATCTTCAATGGTTTCCAATTGAAGTTCCCAGTAAATAAGACGTTGATATAATTCGGCCCATTCTTCAAAGGAGTTTACCTGGGCCATATCCATTGCTATTTTTCTGAATTCCTGCTGGTAATTTGAAGTTGTTTTTTCCGAAATAAGCCTGGAGTGGTCCAGGTTCTTTTTGATACTTAGCAGGATCTGGTTTGGGTTGACAGGTTTTATTAGATAATCTGCGATCTTGGATCCTATGGCCTCCTCCATGATATATTCCTCTTCACTTTTGGTGATCATAACAATTGGAAGGTTTTCCCTCTTTTCCTTGATTTCGGCCAGGGTTTCCAGACCGGTAAGTCCTGGCATGTTTTCATCGAGAAATACAATATCAAAATTTTCCTGCTCAATTTGTTCTAAAGCTTCCGTACCGCTCTTGCTTGTTGTCACCTCATAATTTTTACTCTCAAGGAAAAGGATATGTGGCTTTAGTAAATCGATCTCATCATCTACCCACAATATTTTGATATTATTCATATATGTATATTTGTTTTAAATTAAAGAAAATAAGGCTTGGCATCTCAACACAAACTTAAAATATTAAACGACCCAATTTACGGATTTATTACCATCCCGAGTCAGCAGATCTTCAACCTTATCGAGCATCCATACTTTCAAAGATTACGCCGTATCTCGCAAATGGGACTTTCCTACCTGGTCTATCCGGGAGCCCATCACACCAGGTTTCATCATGCCCTTGGTTGCGTGCACCTCATGCAGAAAGCGGTGAGAATTCTTCGGTATAAAGGAGTTGTGATTTCCGAAGCCGAAGAGGAAGCCTTGCAAATTGCCATTCTGTTGCATGATATTGGACACGGCCCATTTTCTCATGCTATGGAGCACAGTATTGTTGAGGGCATTGATCACGAAAGTATATCATTGCTTTTTATGGAAGAAATCAACCGGGAATTTAACCAAAGTTTAACGCTGGCCATCGAGATCTTTAAGGGTAACTATCAAAAGAAGTTTTTAAACCAGCTGGTCTCCAGCCAACTCGATATGGATCGACTTGATTACCTGAAAAGAGATAGTTTTTATACCGGGGCTGCTGAAGGTAACATTAATAGTGAGCGCCTCATTACCATGCTTAATGTGATAAACGGGGAGCTGGTAGTTGAAGAGAAAGGAATTTATTCCGTGGAAAAATTCCTGGTAGCGCGTCGCCTGATGTACTGGCAAGTATATCTTCACAAAACAAGCCTGGTAGCCGAACAGTTACTTATAAGAGTATTAAAAAGGGCAAAGGAACTCATAGAAGAAGGTACTGAGCTCCATGCCAGTAAAGCACTGATGTTTTTTCTGAATACTAAAGTCACCCGGGAAAATTTCGACAAGGAAACCCTGGATATTTTTGCTCGCCTTGATGATTACAATATTGTAATGGCGATGAAGGAATGGATAGATTGTGAGGATT
Organism: Salegentibacter profundi; assembly: GCF_054121475.1. Lineage (NCBI taxonomy): Bacteria > Pseudomonadati > Bacteroidota > Flavobacteriia > Flavobacteriales > Flavobacteriaceae > Salegentibacter > Salegentibacter profundi. The sequence continues at coordinate 72,881 of NZ_JBSYGG010000007.1, read as the reverse complement.
TTGTTTTAAGTAACCTTTGTGGGATGATTATTAATCGGGATCTGCTTAAGGTGAAGATCAAAAAGAAAAAACCATCCTCGGAAAAACTTGCGCGATACAGGGAAAAGCTTAAGAAGGAATATAAGATATCAGAAAAGGAAGCCAATTACTTTGTATTTAGCGGTGAGATTGCAAATCTGGCTTACAAGACTGAAAAAAACAACATCAATATTCTCCATAAAAACGGGAAAACCAGCGATGTGGCCAAGGTATCAGATCAATTGAATCTTAAAGCGCTTTCTAAAACGGTAGTCAAATATTATATCTGTTACCCTAAGCCTAAACATTAAACCATTTTTTTTACTTTTGCCAGAATGAAATTTAGAGCATCACAAATTGCAGAGATACTGGAGGGAAAGATCGAGGGTGATCCTGAAGCCGAAGTATCTGAACTTGCCAAGATCGAAGAAGGTACGAAAGGGGCATTGACATTCTTAAGCAATCCTAAATATAACTCCTATATATATACAACCAAAGCTTCCATTACGATAGTAAACGAAGACTTTAAACCAGAACAACCTATACACACTACTCTGATAAAAGTAAAGGATGCCTATAAGGCTTTCTCGAAATTGTTAGAATATTACAATCAGGTAAAGCTGAATAAATCCGGAATTGAACAACCCAGTTTTATTTCTAAGGAAGCGCAATACGGGGATGATATTTACCTTGGAGCTTTTTCTTATGTTGGGAAGAAGGCCAAAATCGGTAATAATGTAAAAATTTATCCAAACGTATACTTAGGAGATAACGTAAGAATTGGAGACAACGTAGTTCTTTTTTCGGGGGTGAAAATTTATTCAGACTGTATTGTAGGAGACAATTGTGTTATCCATAGTGGGGTCATTGTGGGTGCCGATGGTTTTGGTTTTAGTCCTGAAGAAGACGGAAAATATGCTAAGGTTCCCCAGATTGGAAATGTGATTATTGAGGAAGATGTGGAAATAGGAGCAGGAACCACTATTGACAGGGCTACGCTCGGATCAACAATTATCAGAAAAGGCGTTAAGCTGGATAATCAAATTCAGATAGCTCATAATGTGGAAATCGGTGAACATACCGCTATCGCTGCCCAAACTGGTATTGCAGGTTCTACAAAAATAGGAAAGAACTGTCTCATTGGTGGACAGGTGGGCATTGCCGGTCACTTATACATTGGAGACAGGGTTAGAATTCAGGCACAGTCCGGGATTGGCCGCAATGTCAAAGACGGGGAGGCTTTACAGGGAAGCCCCGCATTTGGTTACAACGATTACAATAAGTCTTATATACATTTTAAAAATTTGCCCAAAACAGTTGACAGCATAGAGCAACTAAGGAAAAAAATTGAAAAGAATGGCTGAAAAAATTTCTAAGCAAACAACCATAGGGAAAGAGGTTTCCCTTAAGGGCGTTGGTCTTCACACCGGCCAGGCGGTTACTATTACCTTTAAACCAGCACCGGAAAATACTGGGTATGTCTTTAAAAGGCTTGACCTGGAAGGGGAACCTGAAGTTGAAGCAGATGTAGCTTTTGTGGTAAATACCCAGCGCGGAACCAACCTTGAGAAAAACGGGGTTTCTATCCAAACATCTGAACATGTACTTGCCGCCTGCGTGGGACTGGAGATAGACAACCTTATCATGGAGCTTGATGCCTCTGAACCTCCAATAATGGATGGCTCCTCTAAATTTTTCGTTCAAGCCCTTGAAGATGCTGGGGTTGAACAACTCGATGCTGATCGCCAGGAGTATGAAGTCGATGAAGTAATCTGTTATCATGATGATGAAACAGGAAGTGAAATTATCGTGATGCCCGCTGAGGAATACCAGGTGACCACTATGGTAGATTTTGGCACCAAGGTACTGGGAACGCAGAATGCCACGCTTCATCGTCTATCCGATTTTAAGTCGGAAATTGCCAGTGCCAGGACCTTTAGTTTTCTTCATGAACTGGAAGCTCTTCTGGATCATGGACTGATCAAAGGGGGAGATCTGAACAACGCTATTGTATATGTAGATAAGGAAATCGGTGAGGAAACGATGAAAAAGCTACGTGTGGCTTTTAATCGTAAAGAAATGTCCGTCAAGCCTAACGGTATTCTTGACAACCTTACTTTACATTATCCCAATGAAGCGGCAAGACATAAACTCCTTGATGTCATAGGAGATCTTGCACTTATCGGGACCAGAATAAAAGGTAAAGTAATCGCCAATAAACCTGGGCATTATGTGAATACCCAGTTTGCAAAAAAAATGGCGAAAATCATCAAGGCAGCTAAGAGGAATAATGTTCCTAAGATCAATCCGGATGTTAAGCCATTGATGGATGTCAATGATATCATGAATACCTTGCCCCACAGACCTCCTTTTCTTTTGGTGGATAAAATTTATTCCTGTACCGATACCTGTGTTATAGGAATGAAAAATGTCACTATGAATGAACCTTTTTTTGTAGGTCATTTTCCTGGTAAACCGGTAATGCCAGGGGTCCTTCAGGTAGAGGCTATGGCGCAAACCGGTGGTATTCTGGCCTTAAGATCGGTACCCGATCCAGAAAACTACCTTACTTATTTTATGAAAATCGATAATGTCAGGTTCAAACAACAGGTTGTACCTGGAGATACCTTAATATTTAAACTCGAATTATTAGCGCCTATACGTAGGGGAATTTGCCAAATGCAGGGCTATGCTTATGTCAATGGAAAGTTAGCAACCGAAGCGGTTCTTATGGCGCAAATTGTAAAATCAAAATAAAAAATATGAACCAACCTTTAGCATATGTGCATCCCGGAGCTAAAATTGCCAAAAATGTGGTAATTGAACCCTTTACAACCATTCATAATAATGTTGTTATTGGAGAAGGCACCTGGATTGGTTCTAACGTTACGATAATGGAAGGCGCCCGTATAGGAAAAAACTGTAGTATTTTCCCGGGGGCTGTAATTTCTGCAATTCCGCAGGATAAGAAATTTGATGATGAAGATACCTTAACGGTCATCGGCGATAATACAACTATAAGAGAATGTGTCACAATAAATCGCGGGACGACAGATCGCATGAAAACCGTCGTTGGCAATAATTGCTGGATTATGGCCTATTGCCATATTGCTCATGATTGCATCGTAGGTGATAACTGCATTTTTTCTAATAACAGTACCTTGGCCGGTCATATTAATGTTGGAGATTATGTAATCCTTGCCGGAATGGCCGCAATTCAACAGTTTTGCAGCATAGGTAATCATGCATTTGTAACTGGAGGATCACTGGTCAGGAAAGATGTTCCGCCCTTTGTTAAGGCCGGAAGAGAACCTTTATCCTATGTGGGAATTAATTCCATCGGCCTGAGAAGAAGAGGGTTCAGTACGGAAAAAATCAGGGAGATTCAGGATATTTACCGAATCCTGTATCAAAAAAATTATAACAATTCCCAGGCTGTAGCAATAATTGAAGCTGAAATGCAGGCCACTGCCGAACGGGATGAGATACTCGAATTCATTAAAAATTCACAACGAGGTATCATGAAAGGATACGTCGGTTCAAACTAATAAATTAAAATTATGGCAACTACCAGCGACATTAGAAATGGATTGTGCATTAGGTACAACCACGATATTTTTAAAATTGTTGAATTCCTTCATGTGAAACCTGGAAAGGGACCGGCTTTTGTTCGGACCAAATTAAAAAGTGTGACTACCGGGAAGGTAATTGAAAATACTTTTTCGGCAGGACATAAAATTGATGATGTAAGGGTAGAAACTCATAAATTCCAGTTTCTATATAATGATGAGGAATTTTACCATTTCATGAATGTAGAAGATTACACGCAAATTCGACTTCTAGAATCTGCCCTGGATCAACCAAAACTCTTAAAGGAGGGGGAAATCGTTACGGTGATTATCAATACGGAGGATAATATGCCTCTTTCCGTGGAAATGCCGGCCAGCGTGGTATTAGAAGTGACCCATACAGAACCGGGAGTTAAAGGGAACACCGCCACAAACGCCACCAAACCGGCCACTGTTGAAACCGGTGCGGAGGTTAATGTTCCGCTATTTATCAACGAAGGGGATAAGATTCGGATAGAAACAGAGAAAGGCACATACAAGGAAAGAATAAAGGAGTAAAGCTTAATAATAACAAAGAACCAGGAATTTTCCCTGGTTTTTGTTTTTTAAATCGATATAGATGAAATTTCCGCAGGAGCATAGTTTACAACAAATAGCCACGATCCTTGATTGTGAATATATCGGTGCTGAAGATTTTCCGGTAACCGGTATGAACGAAATCCATGTGGTTACTCCCGGAGATATTGTTTTTGTGGATCATCCTAAATATTACGACAAGGCACTTAATTCTGAGGCAACTGTAATATTGATCAATAAAAAAGTAGAGGTTCCCAAAGGAAAAGCATTATTGATCTCCGAGGATCCCTTTCGTGATTTCAATAAACTAACACGATACTTTAAACCCTTTCAAAGAGCCGATAAATCAATTTCCGACACGGCCCAAATCGGAGCGGGCACCAATATCCAACCGAATGTGTTTATAGGACATAATGTGGTCATAGGCAAAAATTGTCTGATTCATGCTAATGTAAGTATCTATGATGATACCGTTATTGGGGATAATGTAACAGTTCATTCGGGAACGGTCCTTGGAGGGGACGCTTTTTACTATAAGAACAGGAGCGATGGATTTGATAAATTGCTTTCCGGAGGTCGTGTGGTCATCGAGGACAATGTAGACATTGGTGCTAACTGCACCATCGATAAAGGAGTTTCAGGAGATACTACCATAAAAGAGGGCACTAAGCTCGATAATCTTATCCAGGTAGGTCATGATACGGTTATCGGTAAAAAGTGTCTTATCGCTTCCCAGGTGGGAATTGCAGGAGCTGTTATTATTGAAGATGAGGTCACCATTTGGGGGCAGGTCGGTTTCCGCAGTGGAATTACGGTTAAGAAAGGTGGAGTGATGATGGGACAGGCCGGTATTACAAAATCAACCAAAGAAAATACAGTATACACAGGAAATCCGGCCATGGAAGCCAGAGCCAAATTAAAAGAGTTGGCGCTTTTAAGACAATTGCCTAAATTACTCCAGAAATTAAAATAAACGATTATGGGTTTAAGCGGAAAAGAAATTGTTGAAAATTTTTATAGTTCCGATTTTTATCAGGATGAAAAAATTATCAGAGAGTTCTTACATCCACAGGCTGAGTTATCATGGTATGGTACTACCGGGCTTAAAAAACTTAATTTCGACGAAATCACGGCAATAAGTCTTCAATTAGCTCAGTCCTTTGAATCGTTGAGAGCTGAAATCGACCATGTGATTTCAGAAAATGAGAAAACAGCCATACATTTCACTTATCATGTTCGAACCATAGAGAATCCTGACGAGGAAATGCCTCTGGCCCATTTTATGGCTATCTGGGAACTCAAAGATGGTAAACTCTACCGGGGTGTGCAGATTAGTCAACTTGGAGAAGAGGTACCTGAACAAGCCTGGATTTAAAGTTTTCTTAATTAGAATTGATTTACTTGAATCCATTGCTAAACCTGACAATTAACTTCCAAAAAACTTTAGGTTTTATTATTAAAAACCTACTTTTGTTATCGCAAAAAATAAAAAATTTATGAGCGTTTTAGTCAATAAAAATTCAAAGATAATCGTGCAGGGGTTTACCGGAAGTGAAGGTACATTCCACGCCGAACAAATGATAGAATACGGTACCAACGTAGTTGGAGGGGTTACACCTGGAAAAGGTGGACAAAAACACCTGGACCGTCCCGTTTTTAACACTGTTTCTGATGCGGTGAAGGAAACAGGAGCTGATGTTTCTCTTATTTTCGTTCCCCCGGCTTTTGCAGCCGATGCGATTATGGAAGCTGCCGACGCAGGAATAAAGGTGATTATAACAATTACAGAAGGTATTCCTGTGGCCGATATGGTAAAGGCATCGAATTACATTAAAGGCAAAGATACCAGACTAGTTGGTCCTAACTGTCCGGGTGTGATTACCCCGGGTGAAGCTAAGGTGGGAATTATGCCAGGTTTCGTTTTCAAAAAAGGAAGTGTTGGTATTGTTTCTAAATCCGGTACCCTTACCTACGAAGCGGCTGACCAGGTTGTAAAACAAGGTCTTGGAATTACCACTGCCATTGGAATTGGAGGAGACCCGATTATTGGGACCACTACTAAGGAAGCGGTTGAATTGCTGATGAATGACGACGAGACCGAAATTATAGTGATGATCGGTGAAATTGGAGGTCAACTCGAGGCTGATGCTGCCCAATGGGTTAAGGAAAACGGAAACAAGAAACCTGTTGTCGGTTTTATTGCCGGAGAAACTGCGCCTGCAGGCCGTACGATGGGTCACGCCGGAGCCATTGTCGGAGGTAGTGAAGATACCGCTCAGGCCAAGAAAAAGATTCTTAAGGAAAATGGAATTCACGTTGTGGACTCTCCTGCCGAAATCGGTAAGAAAGTAGCTGAAGTGCTTAAAGCTTAGTCTCCAAAAGCAAAGAAAGTTTAAAGTAATCCTTCTGTTTCTCCTTGATTTGGATGAACACAGAAGGATTTTTTAATGGAAAATATTAAAGCTTTTTGCTTTTATTATATTTGGGAAAAATAAACAACCAATCTTTAAAAATATGAAACTTTTAGAAGGAAAAAATGCCATTATAACCGGAGGAAGTCGGGGAATAGGAAAAGGGATCGCACAGGTCTTTGCTGAGCACGGCGCAAATGTAGCTTTCACCTATAATTCCTCTGCTGAATCAGCTAACCAGCTTGCCAGTGAACTTAGCCAGGCCGGAGTGAAGGCCAAAGCTTATAAATCCAATGCCGCCAGTTTCTCAGAGGCTGAAAAACTTGTTAAAGATGTGATTGAAGATTTTGGAAGTATTGATATTCTGGTAAATAATGCTGGAATCACTAAGGACAATCTTCTCATGCGGATGAGTGAAGAGGATTTTGATAAGGTGATTGAGGTTAACCTCAAATCCATCTTCAATATGACCAAGGCGGTTCAAAGAACCATGTTAAAACAGCGTAAAGGAAGCATTATCAATATGAGTTCGGTTGTTGGTGTTAAGGGGAATGCAGGCCAGGCAAATTACGCCGCCTCGAAAGCTGGAATTATAGGGTTCTCCAAATCGATGGCTCTGGAGCTCGGATCAAGGAATATTCGAACCAATGTGATCGCACCTGGTTTTATAGAAACCGAGATGACCGGAAAACTAGATGAAAAAACCGTGGAAGGCTGGCGAGAGGCCATTCCCCTTAAACGTGGTGGCACCCCTAAGGATATTGCCAATGCTTGTGTTTTCCTTGGTAGTGATATGAGTGATTATGTCACAGGACAGGTGCTTCATATCGATGGTGGCATGCATACCTAATATTATGAAAAGGTGGAGTTCCAAAGATAATCGCTCAACAGTAAAGAGGGAAAATACTTCGCAGTGCTAATTTCTAACTTCGTGGGTTTTTATTTATCTTTCCTCAATGGATCTTAACAACATCATTTTAATAGCCCTGGCTGCAATAATTGCGCTAGGGTTTTCTTTTTTTCAGTATATATTCCGACGCAAAAAAGCACATCTGGATAATTATGTCCTTTTCGGGTTACGATCTTTATCTGTTTTCATCCTTTTATTGTTGTTGATGGATCTAAAGATTACCACAACCACTTTTGAGTTAGAAAAACCAAACCTTATCCTGGCAGCTGATAATTCCGTATCAATAGCTCATTTAAATCAAGCCGATACACTAAGGCATCTTATTAATTCTCTGGAAAATAATCAGCGACTCCAGGAGCGATTTGATATTTCCAATCTAAGTTTTGGAAGCGATATTCAACTTAGTGACAGCCTTAGCTTTCAGAAAGATCAGACCGATATCCATAATGTTTTGAGCCGGGGCCAGGAGCTGTTTCACAGGAAAAATACCGCCATGGTACTTTTCAGCGATGGACACCAAACCTTCGGGAGGGATTACCCATTTTTTAAAAGTCGATCTGGTTATGCTGTGCTTCCTTTAGTTTTAGGAGATACTACTTCATATGCGGACCTGGAAATCCGCAGGCTCAATGTGAATCGTTACGCTTTTCTTGGTAATCGCTTCCCTGTTGAGATCATGATTAATTATAAGGGACAGGAACCTGTTTCTACCAGTTTGGAACTTCGCTTGGGAACCACAGTAGTTTACCAGCAGAATTTGGATTTGGGACCTGAAAACGCTTCTGCAATTATCAATACTACCCTTCCTGCCAATGGAATTGGTGTACATACTTATCAGGCGATGATCACGCCACTGGCCAGGGAAAGGAATACAGAAAATAACAAGCGGAATTTCGCAGTGGAAGTCATAGATGAACGTGCCAAAATCCTATTGCTTAGTGATCTTACGCACCCCGATCTTGGAGCTCTGAAAAAATCGGTAGAGCACAACCTGAATCGAGAGCTGGAAATAAAATATATAGGTAAGGATAATTATGTGTTGGAGGATTATCAATTGGTGGTCCTTTACCAACCTAATACACAGTTCCGGAAAGTTTTTGAACAATTGCATTCCACAGCTATTGGTCGATTGATTATTACCGGTACCCAAACGGATTGGCGTTTTCTAAATTCCCATCAGGAGTTATTTAATAAGGATTTTACGGCTCAATCACAGGAGTTTGAAGCTTTGTATAATTCCGATTTCACGCGTTTTCAGTTTGAAGACATCGGCTTTGAAGATTTTCCACCTCTTATGGATCATTTTGGAGAAATTCAGCCAAATGGATTGGATCCCCTTTTATATCAAAAAATTGCTAATGTAGAAACACTTCAGCCCTTACTGGCTATTGCCGAAAGCAAGGAAAATAAAACCGGGGTTCTGTTTGGGGAAGGGATATGGCGCTGGCGGGCAGCCTCCTGGAGATCCAGTGGTTCCTTTGAAGATTTTGATGATTTTCTGGGTAAAATCGTACAATATCTTTCCACTCAAAGAAAGCGAGAGCGACTTAGTATAGATTATAAATCATTTTATTACAGCAACGAGCGTATATCCTTAGCGGCAAGATTTTTCGATGAGAATTATGCTTTTGATCCCGAAGGGTCGCTACATATGAGGATCGAGAACATTCAAACGGGCCAGGAGTATCAACGTGGAATGCTTTTAAAAAATAATGCTTATGTGTTGGATCTGGAAAATTTACCGGAAGGAAATTATGAATTTACCCTCAGGGAAGAACACACTGGTTTAACCCAGAAAGGGAAATTCAGTATTGTAGCCTCATCGGTAGAGACCCAACTTTCTTCAGCTAATCTGGACAAACTTCAGTTTCTGGCAACTAATAATAATGAAAATTTGTACTTTCCTGATAATTTGCAGGCTTTGATCTCCCAGCTGCTTAATGACGAAAGATTCATTCCTGTGCAGAAAAGCAATCAAAAAAACGTACCTTTGGTCAACTGGTATTATCTTTTGTTTTTGCTCGTTGCTTTGCTTGCAGCAGAATGGTTCTTCAGAAAATACCGGGGTCTAATTTAAAATTCAAAAATATAGATGGAAAAATTACCTAAAATTGGTTTACCGATCATTATCGGTATTGTATTATTAATCATATTTATTTCAAAATCCACCGTAACGATCGGTTCCGGGGAAGCCGGCGTGCTTTATAAAACCTTCAGTGGCGGAGTAGTTACCGACGAGCCTCCACTCAATGAAGGTTTTCACCTTGTAGCTCCCTGGAATAAAATCTTTGTTTATGAGGTGCGTCAACAATCTCTGGAGGAGTCCATGACAGTTCTAAGTTCCAACGGACTAGAGATAAGGGTGGATGCTTCTACCTGGTTCCAACCAACTTATAATGATCTGGGAAAACTTCATAGTGAAAAAGGAGAGGCCTACATCCAACGTTTGCTCCAACCGGCGGTTCGGTCAGCAGCCAGAGCTGTGGTAGGGAGGTACATACCAGAACAATTATATGCCAGTAAAAGAGAAGCAATTCAGAAGGAGATCCTGGAAGAAACCAGAATACTTTTAAAAGATCAGTATGTTCAGGTCAATGAAGTTTTGGTTCGCGATGTAGCATTGCCGCCAAATATCAAGGATGCCATAGAACGAAAACTTCGTCAGGAGCAGGAATCCCTGGAATATGAGTTTCGTTTGACCAAAGCAGAACAGGAAGCAGAACGCCAGCGGATCGATGCAGAAGGTAAGGCAAGGGCCAATGAAATCCTTAATGCATCGCTTACACCTAATATCCTTCGGGAAAAAGGAATCCAGGCGACCCTGGAACTAGCTAAGTCCAGCAACGCTAAAACAGTGATAATTGGAGGTGGAGAAGAAGGTCTGCCCATTATCTTAGGAAATAATTAATCAAACAATTCATAAAATTTGAGGCAGCTTTTTTGTTTATTAGATTTTATGTTTTAAGTTTGTCCTGACAATGAGAACAATTCAATTACATCATCATCATTTTTACCCCCACGCTCAGGCGAGGTAAATTTGATATGTAGTAATTTCGCATATTTAAAAAACCCGTTTGAGGACTTCAAACGGGTTTTTTATTTTTAAGAATTCCTGTTTGAAGGCCATAGAAGATTAAACCAAAAATTAGATTTTAGAAAATGAATCAGGAAAAATTAAGAATCGCTATTCAGAAATCAGGAAGGTTAAATGAAGATTCTCTCAAAATTCTCAAGGAAGCTGGAATTTCTATAGACAATGGTAAAGAGCAGCTTAAGGCTACTGCCCGTAACTTTCCGCTGGAGGTCATGTATTTGAGAAATGGTGATATCCCCCAGTATTTACGAGATGGAGTGGTAGATGTGGCTATTCTTGGAGAAAATGTACTTATTGAAAAAGGTAAGGATATTATTCGAGGAGAAAAGCTCGGATTTTCTAAATGTCGTGTATCCCTGGCTGTACCTAAGTCGATGCAATATAAAGGAATACAGGATCTAAATGGCAAGAAGATCGCTACTTCATATCCCAATACAGTAAATGAATTCCTTTCTAAAAAAGGGATCTCCGCAGAATTACACATCATTAATGGTTCGGTAGAGATCGCACCAAATATAGGCCTGGCCAATGCTATTTGTGATATTGTATCCAGTGGCAGTACTTTGTTTAAAAATGGCTTGAAAGAGGTGGAAGTTATGCTCAAAAGCGAAGCGGTATTAGCTATTTCCCCAAAGATCTCATCAGAGCGAAAAAACATATTGGAGAAACTTCAGTTTAGGTTAAAATCAGTGTTGAATGCCCGCACTTCTAAATATATTCTACTGAATGCTCCTAATGAAAATCTTGAGAAGATCATAAAATTGCTACCGGGAATGCGTAGCCCAACGGTTCTGCCACTTGCGGAAGAGGGTTGGAGTTCTGTACATACCGTGATCAATGAAGAAAGATTTTGGGAAGTAATCGACGAGCTTAAGGAAAATGGTGCAGAAGGAATTCTGGTAGCTCCAATAGAAAAAATGGTAATATAAAGCGTTAAGCAATGAAAAGATTTAGTAATCCCGCACGTGAAAATTGGTCGGAAATTCTCAAACGCCCCACTCAAAGTCTGGAAGAGGTGGAAGAAATCGTCCAGCAGGTTTTTTCCGAAGTAAAAACAAAAGGAGATCTTGCAGTAGGAAAGTACACGGAATTATTTGATGATTTTAAATTAAATGAACCCCGGGTTTCCAGGGAAGAAACCGAAACGGCTATTGAGCAGGTGCCAGCCGAGCTTAAGGAAGCCATTCAACTTGCAAAATCCAATATTTCCAAATTTCATAAAGCCCAGAGCAAAGAAAAGGTTTTTGTGGAAACTACCGAGGGAGTGGAGTGCTGGCAGGAAAAAAGGCCTATTCAAAAGGTAGGGCTATATATTCCTGGTGGTAGCGCCCCATTGTTTTCTACTATATTAATGCTGGCCGTACCCGCTGCAATTGCCGGGTGTAAGGAAATTGTACTATGTACACCTCCCTCAAAAGATGGGAAAATACATCCTGCTATTCTCTATACCGCGGAATTATGTGGGGTCACAAAAATATTTAAAGTTGGGGGTATTCAGGCCATTGCTGCGATGACTTTTGGCACCGATAGTATTCCGAAGGTCTACAAGATTTTTGGCCCTGGAAATCAATTTGTCACTGTAGCAAAACAATACGCTACCCGGTATGATGTAGCCATTGATATGCCTGCCGGTCCTTCAGAATTACTCGTAATGGCTGATGATACGGCTGATGCCGGATTTGTGGCTTCTGATCTACTGAGTCAGGCGGAACACGGGGCGGACAGCCAGGTAGTGCTGGTCTCTACTTCTGAAGCGCTTCTCGATGCCGTAGAAGTCGAGATCCAGCATCAGCTGGAAGCTCTTCCACGAAAAGCCTTAGCTGAGCAAGCTATCCAGCACTGTAGGTTTATTGCTATGAACTTAGATGAAACAGCCCTTGATCTTATCAACTTTTATGCCCCTGAACATTTTATCATTTGTACAAATAACCCTGATTTTTATACCCATGGAATTGAGAATGCCGGTTCAGTATTTATTGGAAATTACACCCCGGAGAGCGCAGGCGACTATGCCTCAGGCACTAATCATACCCTTCCTACCAATGGCTATGCCAGGCAATATAGCGGGGTAAACCTTGATAGTTTTATGAAAGCAATGACCTTTCAGAGAATTTCTCCTGAAGGAATTAAAAATATCGGGCCGGCCATAGCACTGATGGCCCAGGCCGAAGGCCTACAGGCCCATAAGAACGCCGTGAGTTTAAGGTTAAATAATTTGAAGGATAAACGATGAAGTACTTCGATCTAGATGCGTTGGTTAGACCTAATGTGGCAACACTAAAGCCTTATTCTTCAGCAAGGGATGAATACAAATCAGTAGGAGAGGAAATGGTTTTTCTGGATGCCAATGAAAACCCTTTTTCCACCGATGTGAACCGTTATCCTGATCCCCATCAGCGCAATCTAAAAGTTAAATTGGCTCATATTAAAGGGGTCTTTCCAGAGAACATCCTGCTGGGAAACGGAAGTGATGAAGTCCTGGACTTATTGTTTCGAGCTTTCTGCCAACCTGGTGTGGACAACATCATTACTTTACCACCGACCTACGGAATGTATTCGGTCCTTGCAGGGATTAATAATGTGGAAAACAGGGAGGTTTTACTTTCTGCTGATTTCCAGCCTGAAACTCCGGAAATTTTTAAGGTGATTACCGATAAGACCAAAATGATCTTTTTATGCTCCCCGAACAATCCTACCGGTAATAGTTTTACCCAAGCCAAAGTACTGGAGATTTTAGAAAATTTCAGAGGTATTGTAGTGATCGATGAAGCCTATATCGATTTTTCTCAAAAGGAAAGTTGGTTAACCAGGTTGGAAAAATACCCGAACCTGGTTATCACTCAAACGCTTTCCAAGGCTTATGGACTGGCGGGAATCAGATTAGGTATCCTTTATGCCTCCAGAGAGATTATAGGAATCCTTAACAGGATCAAACCACCCTATAACGTAAATGAATTAACCCAGCAAAGAGCCCTTACGGAGTTAAAAAATAAGGAAAAGCTAAATTCCCAGGTCAATGAGATTTTGGAAGAAAGGTCCAAATTACTCCAAGGTCTTCAGGGAATTGAATTTGTCAAAAAAATATATGAGTCCGATGCCAATTTTATCCTTGTCAGGGTTGATGATGCCAATAAACGATATCAGCAATTAATCGAGAAAGGAATTGTAGTCAGAAACCGAAGTACCCAGCCACTATGTGAAAATACCCTTAGGCTGACTATAGGGACATCAGAGGAAAACCATAGCTTACTAAAGGTGTTGAAACAATTGAAATAATTGAAAAATATTTAAGTTTGAGAGGAGTTTCGCTAAAGCTTAAACCAAGGAATAAGTACTGACATCTCTGGAAACGAAAATTTAAATTCCACCATGGTGGAAAAGAGCATTAAAAATTATGAAAAAAGTATTGTTTATAGACCGTGATGGCACCCTGGTGCTGGAACCGGAAGATTACCAGGTAGATAGCCTGGATAAACTGGAATTTTATCCGGAAGTATTTTATTATTTATCCCGTATTGCCCGTGAATTAGATTATGAGCTGGTTATGGTGACCAATCAGGATGGGTTGGGAACAGACAATTATCCGGAGGAAAGTTACCAGAAAGTGCAAAATTTTATTTTGAAGAGTTTCGAAAATGAAGGAGTAACATTTAGCTCGATTCTCATGGACCGAACTTTCCCAGAAGAAAAATCCCCAAATCGCAAACCTAATACCGGTTTATTAAAGCAAAACTATCTAGGTAATTCTGCATATGACCTTGAAAATTCCTATATGATAGGGGATCGCCTCACCGATATGGAATTTGCCCTGAATTATGGTGGAAAGGGAATTTTTATCGACACTCATGAAGACCTTGGTAGTGCTGAAATCCAGGAAAAAATGGACCAGGTAAAAAAGGTAATTTCCCTGAGAACATCAAGTTGGAAAGAGATCTATGAATTTCTAAAGTTAAAAGCCAGAACCGCCCAGATATCAAGAAAAACCAACGAAACCGAAATCTTTATTCGAATTAATCTGGATGGCACGGGAAGATCAGATATCTCGACTGGTTTGGCATTTTTCGATCATATGCTGGATCAAATTGCTCGCCATGGCCAGATCGATATGGAAATAAAAGTAAAGGGCGACCTTGAAGTGGATGAACATCATACCATAGAAGATACTGCCATTGCCCTTGGAGAGGTTTTCAGCAAGGCTCTTGGTGATAAACTGGGTATTGAACGTTATGGGTTTTGCCTGCCCATGGATGATTGTCTCTCCCAGGTAGCCATTGATTTTGGTGGTAGAAACTGGCTGATGTGGGAGGCTGAATTTAGTCGTGAGATGATCGGAAAAATGCCTACGGAAATGTTCTATCATTTCTTTAAATCTTTCACAGATGGAGCCAAGGCTAATTTGAATATAAAGGCCGAAGGCACTAATGAACATCATAAAATTGAGGCCATCTTTAAAGCCTTTGCCAAAGCAATTAAAATGGCCGTTAAGCGCGATGCGGAAAAAATGATTCTGCCGTCGACAAAAGGTATGTTATAATTTAGAAATCAGAAGTTGAAAACAAATGCTAAGCTATTTTTCAACTATCATTATAATTTTAAAAATTGAAAATAATAATTGTTGATTACGGAGCAGGGAATATTCAAAGCATCAAATTTGCGATTAAACGGCTTGGTTATAATGCGGAATTGAGCAGTGACCCCAAAGCGATCAGAGCAGCTGATAAGGTTATTTTTCCCGGGGTAGGCGAGGCCGGAAGTGCCATGAAGATGTTGAAAAGTACCGGCCTGGATAAAGTTATTCCTGAGCTGGACCAACCCGTACTGGGGATTTGTCTGGGAATGCAGTTGATGTGCCGCCATTCCCAGGAAGGCAATACCAAGGGATTGGGTATTTTTCACGCCGATGTGGTAAAATTTGATAACGATCTTAAGGTGCCGCAAATTGGGTGGAATAGCATCTATGATTTGAAGTCCCCTCTTTTTGAGGGAATCCGGGAGCAGGAGTTTGTATACCTTGTACATAGCTTTTATGTGCCAGAATGTGCAGAGACCATTGCCTCCACCGAATATGGAGTAGAATACACCACCGCCATTCAAAAAGACAATTTTTATGGCGTACAATTTCATCCTGAAAAAAGTAGCGACGCGGGAGAGCGCATACTGAAAAATTTTTTAGAAATTCCAGGAGCTAAAAAATAAAGATGAACCTGGTTGAATAAAAGAGGTGAAGCGAAAATAAGAAATTCCAGTTCTCCTGAAAGCAAATTAAATTTAGAACAAAGCGCTGATTTTAACTATGAGAATTATACCAGCTATAGATATTATTGAAGGAAAATGCGTAAGGCTTTCCAAAGGTGATTATCAAACAAAAAAAATATACAATGAAAACCCGCTTGAAGTAGCCAAAAATTTTGAGGCCCATGGAATTCAGTATTTACATTTAGTAGACCTCGATGGGGCAAAATCTAAACATATTGTAAATCATAAGATCCTGGAGCAAATCGCCTCTAAAACAACGCTAAGAATTGATTTTGGAGGAGGATTGAAATCGGATGAGGATCTGCGCATAGCTTTTGAAAGTGGTGCCAGCCAGGTTACCGGTGGGAGTATTGCTGTAAAGGACCCGGAAATTTTTAAAAGCTGGATTAAAAAATTTGGTAGGGAAAAAATAATCCTGGGAGCGGATGCCAATGATGAAAAGATTGCCGTGAGCGGTTGGCAGGAAGAATCAGGCCTGGCTTTGATACCATTTATCCAGGAATATCAAAAGGAAGGCATACAATATGTTATATGTACCGATATCTCTAAGGATGGTATGCTGGAAGGACCTGCCTTTGATCTTTATCAAAGGATTATGGAACAAACCAGCCATCTTCCAAAAAGCGATTCAAAAAGGCAGGAGAAGCTTAAATTAATCGCCTCGGGAGGGATTTCAAAATTCGAGGAATTACCCAAATTAGCTGCTCTTGGGTGTGAAGGGACTATTATAGGTAAGGCTATTTATGAAGGCCGTATCCCATTAAAAAAACTAGAAAATTACATTCTTCATAATGAATAATTCACCAAACCGAACTTTGTATATCTAATCTCACATTATGCTTACAAAACGAATCATACCCTGTCTGGACATAAAAGATGGAAGAACCGTCAAAGGGATTAATTTTATTGATCTTCGCGATGCAGGGGACCCAGTGGAACTGGCTGAAATTTACGCCAGATCCGGGGCCGATGAATTGGTCTTCCTGGATATAACTGCTACTGAGCAGAAAAGAAAAACCCTGGCCAAACTGGTTAGACGGGTGGCCGAGAAAGTAAATATACCCTTTACAGTCGGCGGTGGGATTTCCTCGGTAGAAGATGTGGATATATTGCTGAAAAATGGTGCCGATAAGGTTTCTGTTAATTCATCGGCTGTTAAACGACCACAACTTATCAATGAGCTGGCCGCCAAATTTGGCAGTCAGTGTATTACCGTGGCTATTGATGCCAGAGAGGTCAATGGTGAATGGTTAGTGCATCTTGTTGGCGGAAAGGTGCCTACTGATATTAATCTTTTTCAGTGGGCAAAAGAAGTGGAAGAAAGAGGCGCTGGAGAAATCCTGTTTACTTCTATGAATAATGATGGAACCAAGGCGGGATTTGCCAATGAGGCTCTGGCAATTTTGTCCTCGGAATTAAAAATTCCTGTAATCGCTTCCGGGGGAGCTGGCAATATGCAGCATTTTACTGATGTCTTTTTAAAAGGAAAGGCAGATGCCGCCCTGGCAGCCAGCGTTTTTCATTTTAAGGAAATAGAAATTAAAGACTTAAAAACAGAATTACGAGCTAACGCAATTGAAGTAAGACTCTAAAGACTTGATGATGAATATAGATTTTAACAAGGATAAAAGCGGGCTTGTTCCCGCGATCATTCAGGATGTGAACACAAAAAATGTGTTGATGCTAGGATATATGAACGAGGAAGCTTTCTTAAAGACCAATCAGACCAAGAAGGTGACTTTTTTTAGCAGAACTAAGAACCGCCTTTGGACCAAAGGGGAGGAAAGTGGAAATTACCTGAATCTGGTCGAAATTAAACTGGATTGTGATAATGATACTTTACTTGTTTTGGTGACACCCCAGGGACCTACCTGCCACCTGGGTACCGATACCTGTTGGGGAGATCATAACGAACCAAATTTTGGATTTCTGAGCAACCTTGAGGGAATTATCGAACAACGAAAAAGATGGAGTGAGGTAGAACCAGCCCTACGAGAAGACAAGAAAAGTTACGTGGTATCCCTTTTTGATGAAGGGATAAATAAAATCGCACAGAAAGTAGGAGAGGAAGCTGTGGAGACCGTCATTGAGGCAAAAGATGATAATGAAGACCTGTTTTTGAATGAAAGTGCCGATCTTTTATTCCATTACCTGATATTGCTGCAGGCAAAAGGATTTGCCTTAAAAGATATAACAAAAGTGCTGGAAGAGAGACATCGCTAATCGTTCCAGACTCCGAATTGTCCAGATTGGTAATCCCTGTAAGCCTGATTAATCTCTTCCAAAGTGTTCATCACAAAGGGACCCCGGGCAACTACGGGCTCCTTCAAAGGTAAGGCGTGGCCAAAAAGCAACACGGAGTTTTCTATGGCTTTAAGCATTAGTTCTTCGGAATCATTTTCGAAATCCACAAGATGCAACGCCATGGCTTGTTTTCCATTCACATGGAGTTCTCCT
Organism: Salegentibacter profundi; assembly: GCF_054121475.1. Lineage (NCBI taxonomy): Bacteria > Pseudomonadati > Bacteroidota > Flavobacteriia > Flavobacteriales > Flavobacteriaceae > Salegentibacter > Salegentibacter profundi. Next base: position 54,590 of record NZ_JBSYGG010000007.1, on the reverse strand, counting down.
TTAATCACGTAAAAGAAAATGTTATGATCACTTGGGACTTTTAACTGAAGCTTAGTGTCTTTTTCCAGGGAGATCGTGGCCAAATGGATACCGGTTTCAGAGCTAAAAGCGCCTTGGGTATCGAGAAATTCTCCTGAGATTACCTGGGCCTGGCCGCCCTCAAATTCCTTTAAGGGAATTTCAGCATTTTGAAGTCCTTTATACCAAGGACTGGTCATTTTTAACCTGGCCGGTAAATTCACCCAAAGCTGTAGAATCTCGAGTCTACCGCCTTTTTCTTTAAATTCTTCCGAAGAAACTTCCGCATGTATGAGCCCACTTCCTGCCCTCATCCACTGGACACCTCCGGCTCCGATGATGCTTTCATTTCCCTTAGAGTCCTTATGCGAGATATCTCCCTCTAAAATAAAGGTTATTGTTTCCATACCGCGATGGGGGTGAGGTCCAAATGGGAGCCCCTGGTTGTTAGGAGGATAGGATTGTGGTCCGTGGTGATTGAGAAAGATGAAAGGATCAATCATATCGATACTGCCCGTTGGCATGGGTGAATAGGTGATTAAATCCCCAATGGGACGATATTCAGCCTTAACGATCTTCCGGATACTTCTCATTGGATTACTTATTACGCACGTAAATAAGTTTAAATCTACTGTTTTGACCTGAACGGGATTCTACTTCAAATTTCGGGACAGAGCTGATAAGCGGGGTGAGTTTTTCGTAACCATAATTACGGGAATCGAAATTTGGCTGTTTTTTCTGCAGCAGGCTTCCAACATCGCCAAGGAACGCCCAGCCATCTTCATCGGCGACATCCGAAATGGTCGCTGAAATAAGCTTAATGACTTTCGGGGTGATTTTATCCACGGTTTTCTTCTGCCGCTTTTTACCGCCTTTACCACTTTCATCTCCAGAATCTTTCTCTTCACTGTCCTTGAGAATTTCTAAATAAATAAACCGATCGCAGGCGACAATAAAGGGGTCAGGGGTTTTCTTTTCTCCAATTCCGTATACCTTCATCCCTGCCTCCCGCAGGCGGGTGGCCAGTTTAGTAAAATCACTATCACTGGAAACCAGGCAGAAACCATCCACTTTATTGGAATATAGGATATCCATCGCATCGATAATCATCGCTGAATCCGTAGCGTTTTTTCCCTGGGTATAAGCATATTGCTGGATAGGGTTGATGGCATTTTCCAATAGTACGCCTTTCCACTTAGCAAGGTGTGGTTTGGTCCAGTCTCCATAAATTCGTTTTATAGTAGGATTGCCATATTTGGCGATTTCCTCCATCATTTCTTTAATATATGCAGAAGGTATATTATCTCCATCAATGAGTACTGCAAGATTGTGATCCATATTTAATTTTGAAATTATTTCTAAAGGTACAAAAAAAGGCCGCCCCAAGACCTTCCAGGTTGAGGGCGGCAGTAAAAAAGGAATCTAAATTTAGCTATATCGATAAATAGCGTTCATTTTAGAACTATTTTCGGGCATCTGTTCCTGCTCAACCAGAAAGACATTCCCACCTTGATTAAGCACATTGCGGGCAGCCCAGTTCATAAGAGAGAAATTTCCGTTATGTTGACCTTCCTGAATATCTACCTTCATATTATCCTCATTATAAGTCCCCCAGATCTCCGCAGTCCTATCCAGAAATAAGGTATCCACTTTACCTTGATGGATGGCCGGTAAGATGTCATGAATGCTTACGGCTGTTTTTCCATTCTCCTCCTGGAATTTGTCTAATTTCTCACGCTTTTGTTTTTCAAACAGAGGCTCTATGGTTTCCCAGGCCCTTTGATGTAAGCCAAGCATGTCCGTATCCTGAGGGTTTCCTATAACCCCTTCCGGATACAGATCGTCATAGGTATTGGCCTCCTTATAAATTGGAAAAAGGTAATCCTGACAGGCGATTAACAAGGGTAATTTTTCTTCCTGAAAAAGAGGGTGCAGCCCTTTATCTATTGCCCTGAAAAACCTGAATATTTCATTTTTCCGTTCTCGGTCCGCCCCAGCATGGCCATGCATAGCCTGTTGGCCCATAGAGGTAGCACTGCTTTTTTGTTGAAGGGTTTTTTCCTCATAATCATAACCTACACGATCTTCCAGGCGTGAAGGTACCATTTCCTCTATATTTTTTGGAACAATACTGTATTTTGAAGCTTCATAGAAGGCTACATGCTCCACTTGAAGCGATAACAGGTAAAATCTTCCGTCCCCTGAAAATAAAGGAACCAAAGGTTTTACGTAGAATTCATTGTTGATATAATAATACGGATCAAATTGTAAGGGAAGCGTGAATTTCCTGAAAAAGTCTTCGGCGACATAGATGGCCAAGCCATCAGACTGGTGACGCCAAAATCCCTTGTCGTTTAATAATTGTTGAATGGGCTCGTCGAGCTTTTCAATTTTATCATTTGGAATCTCTTTTTCTTGGAGTTTATTTTTGATTTCTTTCCACAGGGATTTCAAGTGGGTTTTGTTTTTTTCTTCCAGCACTTCTTTGCCGGCTCGCTGGGTCGGGATAAAAATAGAAACACTCACTTCATTATTAAATCCAGCTAATTCCTGAAACTCTTTTTCACTTATCAAGGACATAATTTCATATTTTTGTTAAAAATCATGAAGAAAAAACCTATGGTTCTTCTTCGCGATTTTTTGGTTTAAACTTAATGATAAGATAAGCCGATTTGGGGGGAAATCAAAGGTTTTATGCCCAGGTCAGTGCTAAATTTTTCTTAAGAATTAGGAGGAGAGACAATCTCTTGGAAGGTGTTATAAAAGAATCAAGTCCAGGATATGGCTCTGCATTATGCTTTTTGAGCTACTCCTGGTTCCACATGAATTAGTACATCAAAAATTTCGGGTAGGCCGGAAAGGAGTTCTTTTTTTACCTTATGGGCAATATCATGGCCTTCTTTCACTGTTATTTCAGCATCTACAATTATATGCAGATCAACGTGAAAATGCATTCCTGTTTTGCGAACAAGACATTTTTCCGTTTCCAGAACTCCCGGGACTTTTTCACTAATTTTTTTTATCTCCTCTATCATTTCATCGAACATATGTTCGTCCATGACTTCTCCAAGGGCAGGCCTCAGGATTAAATAGGCGTTATACAAGATAAATCCTGCTGCCAGTAAAGCAGCCCAGTCATCGGCTGTTTCGTATCCTGGACCCATAAAGATCGCTATGGAGATTCCAAGAAAGGCCATAAGGGAAGTAATAGCATCACTTCGGTGGTGCCAGGCATCGGCTTTTAATGAGCTGCTTTTGGTTTGGTCTCCTTTTTTGGAAAAAAATCTATAAAAAACTTCCTTGATTAGAACGATAATGGCCAGGACAATAAGTGTATAGTTCTCCGGTATTTGGTGTGGGGTCCTTATGTGTTCAATACTTTCATATACAATTACTGTAGCTGAAATCACAAGAAAACCTACAACGGCAAAGGTGATCAAGGGCTCAGCCTTACCGTGGCCATAAGGATGGTTTTCATCAGGCGGTTTGCTGGAATATTTGAGTCCAAGTAAAACCAGAAAAGATGAAAAAACATCTGTGGTTGATTCTATCCCGTCTGCAATCAAGGCATAGGAATTCCCAAAGATACCGGTGAGGAATTTAGCCACGGCCAACACTGCATTGCCGGCTATACTCAAATAAGAGGCCTTAATGGCTTTTTGGGTGTTTTTGTTCATAAGGATAAATCGCAATTCAAAAATAAAGGTTTTTACGGGGAATTCGCAGTGGTGAATTCTAATTTATTGGGATTTCGGGTAGGCCGAAACTCACAGATTCCTTCTTCTTTACCACCACACCACGAAAAAAGCTTCGAATTCGGTTTCGGAACGTTTCATCCAGATAAGAGGGGATCTTTTCCTGGCAAATGAGCGGTGGATCTTTTCTTTAATCTCAGTAAAAGACACCCACTGCCTTCCAAGGCTTGGCCATACAGGCCAATCTAGTTTTGAGGGGGAATGATATTCGAATTCTTTGTATTGACTAGTATCAAATTCACTGAAAGATAAATAGTAACCGGCAATGCATTCCCTGTTTATTCTGGAAAAGGTATGTTTTTGGAATGCCCGTGGAATAAACAACTTTGCTTTAAAATAGGTCTGTTGAACAATATCCGTAGCAGTGAGATCCAATTGGTTCAACAAAAGGCTGGTTTCAGGTTTATAGAGTAGCGGAAATTGTTTCCTTTTTAATTTTTCGACTTTTTGCAGAAATGAATCTTTTCTATTAGGACCAATCCACCGCATTTCTTCCCTAGAATATGAAGGATCATAAATATAGAATTTATACACCAGTTCCAGGTGAATATTCTGGTGTGTATATAGGTCCATTATTAAAAAATCCAGTTCTCCCAAGGTGATCTTTTCCCGGCTTATCTGGATGTTATTGGTCAGTAACTTGTAGCGATCACTGTTTTTTATAAGAAGTTCAAAGAAACTTTCCATTCGCTTGCCCAGGACAAAATTGGATGATATGTTTGGAAGAGAAGCCTTGAGATCCGGAATTTCCCGGGAAAAAGCCTTGCCGGGATCAAATTGGGTTAATCCGAGTAATTCGCCACGCCAGAGTGGTGGGGTATGTAGGTAGCCTAGAAGTTGGTTCTTAATACGGTCTTCCATTATCCTTTCCCTGGTTTGCTATCGGTACTCAACAAATATCCAAAGGGCTTCATGGAGGGTACATTATTGAAAATAACATTGAGTATTCCTAAGACGGGAATTGCCAGGATCATCCCCATTACCCCCCAAACCATATTACCAAGGATAATAGCAAGGATTACAAAGAATGGATGAATATCTACTTTATCCCCTACAATGTATGGCTCTAAGATATAGCTTTCTATAAATTGTACGATGGTAAAAGTTAGAATGATTCCTATCAATACACCGGTTTCTCCCTGGGTGAGGTATCCAAAGAAAACTGCCAGGCCCATCCCGATTATATTTCCAATAAAAGGAATTAAAGTCAGAAATGCGGCTAGAATGGAAATAAGAATGAAGTTGTTGACCCCGGAAATCCCAAGTCCGATACTGTAAAATACCGAAAGCAGAAAAATTAGAATGAGTTTACCCCTGAGGTAGTACTGGGCAATGTGAGCGGTTTCATTGATGATTTCCTTTACTTCTTCCTTCCTGGAATCTGAAAATAATTTTAAAATGAATTTCTTGAACCTGCTGCGATAATTCAGAAGAAAAAAGATATAGATAAAAGTGAGCAGGTAATTACTCAGAAAGCTCATTACTGAGTTAAAGAAATTAAAAGCCTTTTTTCCAGAATCCATACTACTAACCATACTTCCCAGGTCATTTTCTTTCCGGTAATTTTCGAGGTCTTCCTTGTTTACTGGGGTATGTTCATAGACATAGGTGACCAGTTGTTCCACCTTTGGTTTCATCGTTTCGGTTATTTTATCCCAGTCATCTACAAAATTTTTAATCTGAAAGGAAATAAGAGCAAAGACCCCAAGGGAAAAAATAAACAAGCCAATGGTACTAAGCAAAGAGGAAATACTTCGGTTCAATGGTCCTTTTTCCATTAAATTCCCCAGTGGTATAAGCAGTAAAGCAAGAATTATTGCTGTAACCAGGGGCGCCAGAAAAGCCTTTGCCTCAGTAAGACCGATAAAGAAAAAATAGCTACCTATTATTATTGCAACTAGCGGGAAAAGGAGTTTTTCGTGAGACTTTATCATGGGTAAGTTAGGTTAGTTGCTAACAAATTAGAAAAACTTTTTGGCATTTAGAACCTTCTTTACAACTCTTATCAAAGGCTTAACAGATTTTTAAAATAAAACAAATGGTCCTGTTCCTATCTTTTGATTTCCACCGGTGTTATTTTTCAGATTTACCCTCACTCTGTTTCTGGCCGGGGTGGGCAAGGCAAAGCTATTAAAGCCATAAGTGAAATAGGAGGAGGGCACAAGAATTTTATTCTTGCCTAACAAAAGCTAAGTTAGTGTTCCTTTTTTTTAAGGGTCGACTTTTCCGTAAATTCCTTGAGCTCAATATTTGGATCCCCATATACCTCAATTACACTCCGGTCTCTGGCAGTGAGGATTAACTTGTCGCTTACCTGGACTTCATTTTTTGAGCGGCCTTCTGCCGTTACTTGTGCATTTACAGAGGTAAGCTTACTTCCATTGAATTTAGTGGAATGGTCACTACGAAGTTCGAACTGGTCGATTTCTCCTTCTATCCTGGCAGAGGCTTTTTCATAAAGGTCTAATTTGAAAACAGGCGAATATACCAGGGCTTCCAGGTCACTGGAATTATTTAATTGAAAATAAGTTTTATTTGCAGTAAGGTTCAGCTGGGTTTTACTATTATTATTCTTATATAGCTCGAATTCTCCTGCTGTTACGGTTAACCAGGCTTTGGCTTTTCCTTCGATTCGGACCTCGACATCCTGCAAATACAAATCTTCATCACTATACAATTCTACATTATCAGTTATTAGGATATGTTCTAAAAATCCCGGAAAGCTCAGAATGATCTCTAGGGATTTGCTGCTTTTAATAGGTTTGCTGCTTTTAATGTAAAGCGTATTGTCCACGATATTTGCTTTTATGAGGTCCTGCAGGTTATCATCGGCTGTAACTTCCATAGTTGCCACATCACCATTTTTTAGGCCCACTTCGAAATCGCCATGGATTTCTAGAGAGGTGAAATCCTCCATATCAATTCGTTGCACGGTAACATTCCGGCTTCCTTTAACTTTTTGGGATCCACAGGCGTACATCGTACCTAAAACAAGGAATAATAATAACAGTTTTTTCATTTCCATACATCGCATATTAACAAAGATATGAAAAGCCTCCCTTTTGGGGAGGCTCACTTAACATTTGTAAGTTTTTGAGTCATCTTCAGCGGCCTTACATTCTACTGAAATCTCTGTTTGCTCAGGTGGGGGATCCGTTACTACTTCCTGCTGAAAACCTAATGCGGCCAAAAGCATATTGATCAGAATATTTAACAATGTAGTCATCCTTCCTGTTTTAAATTAAGAAATAGTGAGCGTTCCGTCACCTACCTGAATGGTCTTTTTAAACTTCAGAGTTCTGGCCTGGCTGCTATCCCGTTCCATACGAGCATTAAAATCATCGGCTTCATCCCATTGGTCATTGCTTTCTATTTCCACATCAATGCTGTCTTCAGGAAAAGAAGTATCGGTATCTTCAAAATCACTTATTGGGCAATCCAGGCAAATGCTGCCGTCTTCGGTTATTTCAACAAAGTGACCTTCTTCACCACGGCTGAGAATATCTCCCCAGTGGAAAGAAGAGATATTATCATCAGCAAAAAGAGTAAGCCCCTCTGGTAAGTATAGCGTCAGTCGAACTTCCTGGTCGCGGAATTTATTTTCTGAGGGTGTAGTAAAGTAGGAATCCAACAATAATTCATTACCGGAAAAACTTGTACTATAGTCTATATTTCGAGCACGATCCCGGGCCTCAACATAATCTTTCCCTTCCGCAGTGCGGATGATTTCCAACCTGGCTATAGAATCTCTGGTGGATTTAATGGTAAGCCTGACATCGGAACTGTACAAAACCTTCTGGTTATTATTATCGTACTTGATTTTAAAATCACTTCTTCTATGAGCATATGCCGAATAATCAGGGTTATTTCTCATTCTAAGGTATAAAGTGTCCTGGGGAGTGATGGCCAGGTTTTCGGTGTTGACCTGCTCTCCATCGAATGCTCTATGAGTGGCCTGTTGCACCCCTATAGTAATAAGCCCGATTACCGCAAGTAACCATAATCCAAGCAAAACTAATTTTGCCGTTGTTCCTATGGATTTCAATCTTTTTACCAGGATCTTTAGTCCCAGGATAAAGAGAAAGAAAAATGGAATACCCACTGCAAAAAAGCTTAATAATGAAAGGACCCACAGTGGCGCACCGCTGGTAGCCATTTCGATATAATCACTCCATGGCGCATCAAATAATCCAAAAGTCCCTACGGTAAATAATCCTATAAACAACCCGATTAAAGTAGCCCCGGCAACAAGTAAAAGCAATACCCCTACCAGTTTCACAAAGACATTAATTAGGAATCTTATCACATCCCCTAGGGCAGTGGCGGCCGAACCGGCACCTTCTCTGGCTTTGTTTCCATATTTATCGTAATCAATATCTTTAACCTTTCCGGTTACATTGTCAAAACCCTCACGGATCTTTTTTTCGATGTTGCTTATGGTTACTTCCTCTCCGCGCATGGCGAGTTTATCGGCTGTGGTCTTTGCCTCAGGAACAAATATCCATAAGGCTAAATATATAAGTACAAAGGCACCACTGGAGAATATGGTAAGCAATATCCAAAGCAATCTTATCCAAATTGGTTCGATATTAAGGTAATGAGCCAGTCCTGAAGAAACTCCTCCTACATAAGAATGCTGCGTATCCCTGAAGAGTTGTTTTCCTTTAGAGCCAGTAGTTGTTTTTGGTGCGGGTTCATCCTCGAAGATTTCTTCATCGAGCATATAGTCTTCTGGTTGGCCCATAATGGCGATAACTTCTTCCACCTCTTTTACACTGATCACCTGGCGGTCGTTTTGAATCTTTTCATTAAAAAGTTCGGCGATCCGGGCTTCAATATCGGCAATGATCTCGTCGCTACCCTGGGTGGTGGTGAAAGAGCGTTTTATAGCATCCAGATAGTGCTGTAGCTTTGCGTAGGCGTCTTCATCAATATGAAAGAAAATACCTGCCAGATTTATATTTACGGTCTTATTCATGATTCTTGTTTTTTTGTTTGGTTACAATACTTACTGCGGTTTGTAATTCATCCCAGGTAGTAGTTAATTCTTTTAAGAAAAGCCTTCCGGTATCGGTGAGTCCGTAGTATTTACGAGGTGGTCCACTACTGGATTCTTCCCAACGATAGGTCAGAAGCCCCGCGTTTTTTAACCTGGTAAGTAAGGGGTAAATAGTACCTTCCACTACCAGCAGTTTGGCGTCTTTAAGGGTGTCCAGAATCTCGGCTACATAGGCGTCTTCGTCTTTTAAGACAGAGAGAATGCAGTATTCCAGAACCCCTTTGCGCATTTGCGCTTTGGTGTTTTCAATCTTCATAGCCTTTAGTTTTGAGTGTTGTTAAACTGTTCATTTTTTGATTGATGATTTGATGAATTATTATCTGCTCCTAAAAAATTAATGCTGAGGGGATATCGGTAAGTTTTACCTTCGCTGGCCTTGATTGCGGCCTGTACAACGGCAAAGATTTCCAGGATGAAAAGTCCAAGAAGCAGGGTGAGTACGCCCCCAAGGATTAATCCAAAAGGGAATAGCCTGGCCAATTCTCCCAGATTAGGGTCGTCCTTAAAGGGAAAATGGGTGCTGTCCAGACTCAATTGCATTCCGGTAAAGACCATTCCTGCAATTCCTCCCATAACTAGAACTATAAAGTAAAGAAAGATACTAATCTGAAAGTTAAGGGCCTGTTTACCATGATGGTCGATAAATCTATTTTCTTTTCTTATCAGCCATAATACCAATGGAAAAATAAAATTTCCCAGGGGAATAAAGTACTTGGTAAAGGCTGAAAGATGTAGCAGACTTGCCAGGGTTCGGTCTTCTTTTTTGATTGCTGAGTTCATAACCTATTAATTTATATTACAAATATATGTCTAAAAGAAGGTATTATGCAACACATAGTACCTAAATTTAACATTTAATTAAGAAAATAGTGGTGAAGGGGTAATGTTAAAATCGATATTTTAGGGAGAAAATAGAATGTCATGTCCTTAACCCCTGCTAAACTGAATTTATATTTAATGACCAAGCTTCCGAGCGCCTGGATCACAGGAGTACGTGTCAAACAAATCGATGCCGATTCTTGTAAGGTAGGCGTAAAGCATTCCTGGATTAATCAAAATCCGTTTAAATCCATGTATTTTGCTGTACAGGCGATGGCTGCCGAGTTAAGTACTGGTGCACTGGTCATGCAGCAAATAAAAGCAAGTAATAAAAAGATATCGATGTTAGTGGCGCGAAACAAAGCGGTTTTTACAAAAAAGGCTACAGGACGGATTATTTTCACCTGTGTTGAGGGACATATGGTCAACCAGGCTATTGAAAATACTATTGCTAGTGGAAAAGGGCAGACATTTTGGATGAAGGCTACCGGGCTAAACGAAACCGGAGAGGTGGTTTCAGAATTCGATTTTGAATGGACTGTAAAATTAAAAGAATAGGATTATAAACTAACCAACAGGGAATAAAATGAATGCACACGAAATTGATTTTCAAATATACGGGGAGGAGATGCAGTTTGTTGAACTGGAACTGGATCCCCAGGAGGCCGTAATTGCCGAGGCAGGAAATTTCATGATGATGGACCAGGAAATTCAAATGAACACCATCTTTGGGGATGGTTCAAAACAAAATGAAGGTTTTCTTGGTAAAGTCCTTGGTGCCGGAAAACGGCTACTTACCGGCGAAAGCCTTTTTATGACGATATTTTCCAATGCGGGATCAGGTAAGAAAAAAGTAAGTTTTGCTTCTCCTTATCCCGGCAAGATTATTCCCATAGACCTTACCCGTTATGATGGTAAATTCATTTGTCAGAAAGATGCTTTTCTCTGTGCCGCCCGTGGGGTTTCAATTGGAATTGAATTCAGCCGGAAACTTGGTCGCGGATTTTTTGGCGGTGAAGGGTTTATTATGCAGCAAATAGAAGGCGATGGGATGGCTTTTGTACATGCCGGGGGTACCATGGCCAGGAAAGAATTACGCGTAGGAGAAAAACTCAAAGTAGACACCGGGTGCATTATTGGTTTTACCCAGACTATCCAATATGATATCGAGTTCGTAGGCGGTATTAAAAACACTTTTTTTGGTGGGGAAGGTTTATTCTTTGCCACCCTAACCGGGCCGGGGACGGTTTATATACAAAGCCTCCCATTTTCAAGGCTGGCTAACAGGGTATTGCAAGCCGCTCCACAAGGAGGTGGAAAGGATAAAGGTGAAGGCAGCATTTTGGGCGGACTCGGAGATGTTATTGGAGGGGATCGGCGGTTTTGAGATGTTAAAATAAAAATATATGCTTAAACAATTCAAAAATTTTCCTTATATTGAAGCAGTTTAAAATCCACCGCTTATAGCAAATTTCTACGCTTTAATTAACCTATCTAATAACTTAAACAGTTCAAATTATGGCGAGAGCGATGTTTGAATACACCAAAACTGTACTTGATAAAGTTAGTTTTGACCCGGTGTTATTTTGCAAAGAAGTAAAAAAAGCTTTGCAGCGCCTTTTACCTCACGAGATTGAGGAACTTAGAATCTGGATCGAAGCCTTAACCCGCAAACATCCCGAATTGAATCAATGTTTAATCTATTTAAATCCATAAAAAAGCGGCTTTCGAGCCGCTTTTTCTTTTTGGATGATTCTTCGAAGTATTATTCGGAAAAATAGGATTTCCCTTAGTGAGGCTTCTATGAGGTTATGATTTTAAAAATCTAATTAAATTCCTAGAGTTGAAGTTCCTTTTTACTGTTGCTAAGGGGACTTATGATCTTTACATTCTGAAAAGCAATGGCACCCTTTACTACACCTGCGATAGTGCTTCGAAGCGCTTCAATGATCTGCATTTTAAGTTCGCTGCGGTTATAAATAAGACTTACTTCCCTTGCCGGCACGGGATCATGAAACATTCTAAGATTTTCTTTTTCAGAATCTTTAATATCCAGGGTATGCAGGTAGGGCAGTAGGGTCATACCCAACCCTTCATTAGAGAGTTTGATAAGGGTTTCAAAACTCCCGCTCTCCAATTGGAAATGGTCTTCATCATAATTTCGGGTGGCCTTACAAAGGTTTAGAATGCCATCTTTAAAACAATGCCCGTCTTCCAGTAAAAGTATATCGTCTATATCCAGATCTTCTACTTTGATCTTGGCCTCTTTATGCAACCTATGGGAAGGGGGAATGTAGCCTACAAAGGGCTCATAGTATAATACATTTTCCTTTATCCCGTTAAGTTCCAGTGGGGTGGCTGCGATTGCTGCATCAAGATGCCCCTCACGAAGTCTTTCGATGATAGCCTGAGTACTGAGTTCCTCTATTTTAAGTTTGACCTTTGGATACTTTTTGATAAAATTACTGATAAACATCGGTAGTAACGTAGGCATAACGGTTGGGATAATTCCCAATCTGAAAATTCCGCCGATATAGCCTTTCTGCTGATCTACAATATCCTGAATCCTGTCGCTTTCATTTACAATATTACGAGCTTGCTGTACGATTTTCCTTCCGGTTTCGGTAAGTTGAATCGGTTTTTTACTTCTATCAAAGATCTGTACATCCAACTCTTCTTCGAGTTTCTGGATCTGCATACTCAAGGTAGGTTGGGTCACAAACACCTTCTGGGCGGCTCTGGTAAAGTTTTTATGTTCGGCAACCGCCAGGACGTAATGTAATTGCGTTATTGTCATAGATATTAATTTTCAGTAGATGCAAATGTATAAGATTTTTCTATTAAGAAAAGAAAGATTCTTTATTTTATAGCGGACTGATTATAACATTCCTCGAGCTTTGATCTCAAGATATTTATTGATGGTATTGATACTTAGCTTTTCAGGTTTAGAGAGGATGGCCTGTATCCCATTTCTTTGAAGTTCCTTGAGTATTAATTTTTTATTTTGTTCGAATTCTTCTGCAACCGTTTGATGTGCCGCAATATGGATATCCTTAGCACCAGCTTCAATAAGCTTATGTAAAGTGGTATTTTCAAAAAGAATAACTACTAAAAGATGATTTTTGGCAAGGGCTTTTAAGGATGCTAATCGTTTTTTTAACCCTGATATATGTTCAAAATTGGTATACAAAATAAGCAGGCTGCGCTGGGGAAGCTGCTTTTTTAAATGGGAGTATAAGAGTCCATAGTCTGAATCGAAGTAATTGGTTTCAATATTATACAAATGTTCCTGAATCAGGTTTAACTGGCTCATCCGGGAGTTGGCCTTCAGCAAAAATTCCATTTTATTAGAAAAGCTAATCAAACCTACTTTGTCCTTCTTTTTCAGAGCGATGTTGGAAAATGCAAGGCTGGAATTAATCGCGTAATCCAGAAGGCTAAGTCCTTCAAAAGGCATCTTCATCACCCGACCAGTATCGATTACCGAATACACTGGTTGGGAACGTTCATCCTGAAACTGGTTCACCATCAGGTTTCCCTGTTTGGCAGTGGCCTTCCAGTTTATAGTCCTGGCATCGTCGCCTCTTACGTATTCTTTTATTTGTTCGAACTCCATGGTATGGCCAATACGGCGGATCTTTTTCAAGCCTGGACGTGAGATCCGCTGATCGGTTGCCAGAAAATCCAGTTGTCGCATCTGCTTAAAAGATGGGTAAACCTTAACCATCTGATCACTATCGAAAGTATATCGTTTTTTTACTAGTCCCAGGTTTGCAGTGGTGAAAATATTCAGCCTGCCAAAATGGTACTCTCCACGGGCAACGGGTCGTACAAAATAGCTGGCCTCTTTTTCCGTGCCGGCTTCCAGAAGAAAACGCATTAAAAAATCCCTTTTCTGAAACTGTAAGGGCAACTCATCAATGAGTTCACAGTGAATTTTGAAATTTCTCAGATTACGAATTTCAAGCTTCACTTCATTTTCGTCTGAATTTGAGAATTTCACCGGTAATATCCGCTTAGCAGAAATTCCTTTTCCCTTAAAGAGAATTCCTATGTCTATTAGTACTAGTACAAACATCAAAACGGCCACCATCCAGGTCACCGGATATAAAAAGGGGATCCAGTAGGAAAACAAAAAGCCTACCGAGATCCCAAAAAGAAGCTGGAAAAAGCGCTGGGTTAAGTAAAGGGATTTAAAGAACTTTCTCACCTAACGAGGAATTTCAATGGAATGACTGATCATCTCAATGACATCCTTGGTCCGCAGGCCTTCCATTTCTCGGTCAGGACTTAGGATAAGACGATGCCCTAATACCGGCTGCAACATCTTCCTAATATCTTCAGGAATAACGAAATCTCTACCATTAATTGCAGCCATGGCTTTAGCCCCATTCATAATAGCAATGGAGGCCCGGGGGGAGGCCCCAAGATAAAGATGTGGATGGTGTCGCGTTTTACCTACTATTTGAGTAATGTACTCTAAAAGCTTTTCTTCTATTTTTATCTCATGGATCTGATTTTTTAATTCCTCCAGACGTGCCGGTTCCAAAACGGGTTCGATTTCGCCTTCTGGGAGCATGCCTTTTCTTGTTTGATGTCCTTTCAAAATACTGAGTTCTTCTTCCGCACTTGGATAATCTACCTCTATTTTAAAGAGGAACCGGTCAAGCTGTGCTTCGGGCAAGGCGTAGGTTCCTTCCTGTTCTATAGGATTTTGGGTTGCCAGTACCATAAATGGTGCCTTCATCGCATACATCTTTCCGTCTATAGTAATCTGACGTTCTTCCATGACCTCAAATAGTGCGGCCTGGGTTTTCGCCGGAGCACGGTTGATCTCGTCTATAAGGACAATATTGGAAAAGATCGGTCCGGGCTTGAATTCAAATTCAGAGTTTTTCATATTCAATACCGAGGTTCCCAATACATCACTAGGCATAAGATCTGGTGTGAATTGTATCCTGCTAAAACCTGTATGAAGCGTCCTGGAAAATAATTTAGCAGTTAAGGTCTTTGCAATACCCGGAACCCCTTCTATAAGCACATGCCCATTAGTAAGCAGACCCACGATAAGTAATTCCACAAATTCCTCCTGGCCCACTATGATCTTTGAAAGTTGGGATTTAAGACTATTTACCGAGTCTTTCAGGTCCTCAAGGGGAAGGCGGCTGTCAAAATTTATTTCATTATTCGGGGTGCTGTCCTTTTTTTCCATTTTTTGGGTTTTTAAAGCTGGCCATGGCACGGCTGAGTTGCAGGAATTCTTCCTTACTGATATTTTCTTGTGCCTTAAGCTGCTGTATTTTGCTGAATAATACTTTGGTTTGTTTTTCCTTATTTCCGCTTTTAGCCGTTAATTTCTCCTGAAAATCTGCCTTGAGATCCTGAGTCGACAACTGGTATTTGCTGCGGATATACTCTAAAAATAATTCAATTTTTTTAAAAGTTATTTCCCGGTAGCGATCCTGCTCCAAAAACAAATTACTGATGTTTCGGGTATATTCATAAGTTTTGTTCTCCTGGGGGTTAACAATAGGGATTGGTCTTTGGCGTCGTTTTCCCTGGAAGATAAGATAAAGTACTGTGGCAAGAAGTAAAAAATAATAGGACCATTTTAAAGGTCTATTTTCCAAAAGGTAATATAGGGGAGAACTGTAAAGACTTTTTCCCGATTTATAATAACTGTCCCAGTACAGGGGCTCTGAGGGATCTAAATAGCCCAGAACCGTCTCGGCATAGTGGTAATTATTGGCCTGTAACATAAAATAGTTACTGAATGCCTCCGGGCTGGAATGCAGCAGTATTTGCCCTTTTCCGAATCTGGTTTGTACGAAATTTGGTTTTTCGTCAGATTTCTCCCCTTTTAAAACGGCGGTTCCCAGGATAGAATGGGCCAGGGAATCGGTTTTGGTAAAGGCTAGGGTTTCAATGTCAAAATTAAGTTTATAGTTTTCAGGATAATTCCTGAGTTTTAATTCTGGCCTACTCTTAATATGCCTTGTTTGGGCCTCTAGATTCAGCGTATCCAAAAGATTCTTTCCTATATATCCGGTCGAAATAAAGACGGTATTTCCCTGGTCTACCCAGTCCAATAGCTTATGGAGTTCACTTTGATCAAAGACCACATGGTCATTTAAAAAGAAATAAATGCCGCCGGGTGCATTTCCTTTAGCTAAAAACTCAAATGGAGGCTGAGTAATATTCTGGATATTACGGGTTTTTTTCCAGCTTTGATAGAAGGCAAAACTACCCAGTGGGAGCTTGTCCTTTTCAGAATAACTGGGATTCATATTCAGGGGAGCAGGTTCGTTGGCTTCCAGAATGGTCAAGGCTATTACAAAAAGAAAAAATAATCCTAATCCTATTTTCCACTTTTTATCCATAGAATTGGGATTTTATCATTTCTTCAATATCTAAAAAGGCACTTTCTGCCAGGTGGTATTTCTCCTGGCTAACCTGGAAATCTCCATACCAACTATATTCGTATATGCGGGTTATCCTATTAAACTGATATTGGAGCTTCTGGGATTTTAATTCTGCAGAATAATCCTGATTAGTCTTATCAAAATTATAATCGATGACCCCATATCTATCCATTTTTCTGAGCGTATCCAGGTAGTGATACCGAATGGCCAGACGGAAATTTTCCTGGGAAACCGCTTTCCTAATGAGTTTTCTTATATCCTCGGATCGGATAATCTTCTCCTCCTGGGAATAAAATACCTTTGCTTGCGTTGCGGAATGGGCCGGAGCATAGTTCGGGTTAAACTTTACAAATAGCCACGCGATCAGGAATAAAACCATTAAAAGCAATAAGTAGGGGAATGCTACTATTAAAAGTTCCAGAAGGCTTCCAGGCTCATAACCTCCAAAGAGCCATTCTATGAGATCATGATATATTTTACCGATCCAAGCTTTAAACTGAGTCCACCAGCTAATGGTAGTTTCCCGGTCCAGGTAGGCAAAATCCTTATCGCTGCGCCACTTTTCAAGAAGTTTTTCATCGAATTCAAGGCTTTGTAAATCACCTGCCCCCTGCGAGGTAGTTTCAATGATATGCTCCTGTGAATATGTTTTTCCAGGGAAATGAAGAAATAAACCTAAAGCAGGGAGCAGTATTTTCATCAGGAATTATTTCCAAGCCTATCGATACGTTCGTACGTGCCGGTGAAGTGCTTCTTTTCGTTAAGGTGAAAATAAAGAAAAGCAACCCCAATTGGGATAAGAGAATAAAAAATATACTGTACCAGGGAGGATAAAATACTAAAAAGGATATACACCCAATCGAACATCTCACTCATATCCGCAGCGGAAGCTTCATTAACGCTGGTAAATGCCTTTACAAAAGTGTAGATTATTAGTGGTAATTGGAATACAAGGCTTATTACATAAATAATAATCCAGAAAAAAAGCAAAGTCAAAAAACTCATCCACCAATTGTCCTTGACTAGTTTAAAGCCTTCGGTTATACTTTCAGTTATGCTTTGATGTTTAAAGACCATAGCAGCCATCGCAATACTTAGAGGCACACTAATATATATTCCGGGAATCAAAAAAAGCATCATTCCTGTAAAGATAAATATCCAGGAAATGATATTGAGACCGAACATTTTTCCCATGTCATCCTTGGCCCATGTAGTAACTTGCTCATCCCTGATTTCACCTTCATTTTCAATATAGGATCTAATCAGGTTAAATACTGTAGCATAGACTGCAGAAAAATATAGAAGTAGGGTAAGGGCTAAAATTCCGAATGAAATGATAAACCCACCTGACATAAAAATTTCTGAATTCAGGGGATCGCCAAGGGTGCTATACGAATAATAACTCAGAGCAGCTATTAACAGTAAAAATGCCGGTCCGGCCACTTTGATCAGCAAGCGGAAATAAGCCCTGTAATTTTCCCTGAGGAACTTAAAGCTAATGCTTATAATTTCCCCCATTTCCCTTTGTTGTTTAAACTGAATTAGGTCGCGATTCATCCTTGAATTTTAATTTTTTATAAAGATAACTTGGGTAAAATACATAGTAAAATAAAATTAGGGCCAGGGAACCTGAAATTATTAAGATCGCCAGCCAATCGGGCATAAGGGTAATACGCGTAACGAAACCTTCCAGAAAGCCTGCAAGGACAAAAAAGGGAACTGTGCTCACGACTATTTTAAGACCGCTTTTTATTCCCCGTGTAAAGGATGTGAGCCTGGTGTAGGTGCCGGGAAAAAGTATCCCCTTACCAACGACCAGTCCGGCACAACCGGCAATGATAATCACCGAAATCTCCAGAGTACCGTGTATCCAAATCGTTCTTGCAGATTCCCACAAGAGTCCCTTATCATAAAAGAAATATTGAAAGGAACCCAACATTATGGCGTTTTGCATCATCACAAAGACAGTTCCAACCCCGGCAAAAATACCCAGAATAAACACGCTAAAAGCTACCCTGATATTATTGATAGTAATCCCCAGAAACATATCGGTTCGCGCCATTTTCTTATACACTGCCATGGGATCGTTATCAGCGATGTTTTGCAGGGTCATATTCACATATTCATCACCCATTATAAACCGCACAAAGGCAGCATCTCCCGAGGCTGAAAATGCTCCGACAATGGCAAATAATATGAATATTAAAAAACTTAGAAGAAGTTGTTTCCGATATGAATAGAATTCCAGAGGAAATTGCCTCATAAAGAAGACCACTAATCGATTTCCCGATTCCTTTCGACTATGGTGAATTTTTCGGTGAGCCCTGGCTGCCAGGGAGTTTATGTAGGAGGTGGTGTTACTTTGAGGATAAAAGGTCTGGGCATAGCTCAAATCGTCACTTACCTCAATATATAAAGCCGAAAGCTGATCAGGAGCTAGTGCATTTTTATTCTCAAGGAGGCTTTCAAACTTTAACCATTTATCCTTATTTTGCCTAACAAAGGCTGCCTCACGCATAGTTTTGTTATTAAGACTCAAAGAAACATATTAAATGGATAACTTTCAAATTGAAACCGCTCAAAATATTAGTATTCAGCAAAACGTGGCAGGGGTTGGGGACCGCATCCTTGCATTTATTGTAGACAGTTTTATATTAGGAATTTATCTTATTCTGAGTTCATTTATGATTTCTGGTACTGGCCTGGACAGTGCAGGAGAATTTGTGTACTATTTAATCCTTGGAGTGCCCCTTTTGCTTTATTACCTGCTCTGGGAAAGTCTTTGGAATGGACAAACCCCTGGTAAAAAAATTCTCCAGTTACGGGTTGTAAAAATAGACGGATCCCGTCCTGAACTTTCAAATTTTGTCATTCGCTGGTTGCTTCGACTAATAGATATAAGCATCAGCAGTGGAGCCATTGCCGTTGTAAGCATTTTATTAAACGGCAAAGGTCAGCGTCTGGGCGATATTGCTGCAGGAACCACTGTGATTAGCGAGAAGAAACAAATCGGCCTTGAAAATAGCCTGGGGGTTGATCTTCCAGAAGATTACCGGCCGCTTTATCCGCAGGTCAGTATGTTGAGCGATTCGGATATTCAGGAAGTCAAAAACTTATATGGCAATGCCAGGATTAGCGGGAATCATCAGATTATCATTGAACTCTCCAAAAAGTTAGCTCAGATTCTGGATATCACCCCCCAACAACAACCCAGGGATTTTGTCCAACAGGTGATTACTGATTATAATTTTTATACAGGGCGCTGAGATTATTCGATAATTTCGACATCTATTTCAATATTATCAATGGGCCATTCGGACTGGCCAGTTTTTACCTTGGATATTTCATCGGCAACATCCATCCCTTTTGTAACCCGGCCAAAAACAGTATGGTCATTGTCAAGATGATGTGCGCCATCAGCCTTGGTGACGATAAAAAACTCAAATGGAGAGGAAGCTTTACTGACATTTTGTTCGCTGTATTTTGCTGCTGAAAAGGCACCCCGAACGTGTCTGTGTCCAGCCTCAAATTCACTGGGAATCAGGTAGGAACCTATTTTGCTCCTGTGTCGGGCCGTAGCCCTGTTATCCGAATTCCCACCCTGGATAACAAAATTAGGAGCCACCCGGTAAATATAGGTGTGGTCAAAATAATGATCTTTTGTGAGCATTATAAAATTAGCACGATGCAATGGAGTATCCCTGTAAAGACTAACTTCTA
Organism: Salegentibacter profundi; assembly: GCF_054121475.1. NCBI lineage: Bacteria > Pseudomonadati > Bacteroidota > Flavobacteriia > Flavobacteriales > Flavobacteriaceae > Salegentibacter > Salegentibacter profundi. The sequence continues at coordinate 34,797 of NZ_JBSYGG010000007.1, read as the reverse complement.
TATCTCCAAAGTTGGTAATAATCCTGATACGGGTTTCGGGATTATGTTGGCCATATTCTGTTAGGGTTGGTATCAATTCCTCCTGTTCAATAGGGAAGTCTATGCTAGTAACACCCTTTTCTTCAGGTGGTTCAGAAGGGGCCTTTTGATCCGGTAAAGGAGTTAGAGAATCCACCTTTTTTTCTTTATTTTCCAAGGTGTCTGCCAGGGTTTCTGTATTACTTTTAGAAGAAGATTGTTTATCTTCACAACTACTGAAGATCAAAATAAATGCAAAGGGTAAAACCGAAAGGAATCGTATCATGGATTTTCAATATTTTAAAGACAGCATCCCAAAATTAAAAAAATTACCGCTTCCCGGCGAGGAAGCCCACCATAAATTGATACCAGCTACCAGACTTGAGGAGCTATCCCTATTGGACATCAACAAAAGAAATCCTTTAAGAGCCGGAGTGATGGCGGTATTTTATCCGGGAAAAGACCTCCATACCAAAATGGTATTAATATTACGTAAAACCTATCAAGGGGTGCATTCCAACCAGATTGGTTTTCCTGGAGGGCGACAGGAGAGCTCAGATCGTGATATTATACATACGGCATTAAGAGAAACTGAAGAGGAGGTGGGAATCCCTCAATCTGATATAAAAGTAATTAAGGCTCTTACAAAATTATATATTCCACCGAGTAATTTTTGGGTTCACCCTTTTATGGGGCTCCTTGAACACACTCCTAATTTGAAACCTCAGGAAAGCGAAGTAGAGGAAATCCTGGAAGTAGCCCTTGCAGATTTTATGGATAATAAATGTTTTGTGAATCAGACCCTGAGCACCAGTTACGCAAAAAACATCGAAGTACCGGCCTTCCTGCTCAATGATCAGATAGTTTGGGGGGCTACTGCCATGATGCTTAGTGAAATAAAGGTATTACTAGAAAAAGCCTTCTAAAAACTGAATTATATTATATTTGCCCGGTTTCCCGGACTTCGGTAAAGGCTAATAAAAAATATTAAAGTAAGAACATGGGCTTGTTAAAAAGAAACCCATTTGGGCATATTCTGTTTTTAAAAAAATGGCTTATCCGGATCTTCGGGGTGCTTACCCATCAAAGATACCAGGGGTTTAATCAGCTGAAGATCGAGGGCTCAGAGATCATCAAGGACCTTCCCGATACCAATGTACTTTTTATTTCCAATCACCAGACCTATTTCGCTGATGTGACAGCGATGTTCCATGTTTTTAATGCTAGTCTTAGCGGGCGGGTTGATACCATTAAAAACATCGGATACATCTGGCAACCTAAACTTAATATCTACTATGTGGCGGCCAAAGAAACGATGCGATCCGGACTTTTGACCAGAATTATGGCTTATGCAGGTTCCATTAGTGTAGAGCGCACCTGGCGTGAGAAAGGAAAGGAAGTTGAACGCCAGGTAAATCCACATGATACGGAGAATATTGGAAAAGCTTTAAAGGATGGATGGGTGATTACTTTCCCACAGGGTACCACCAAACCTTTTAAACCGATCAGGAAAGGAACCGCTCATATTATTAAAAACCATAAACCTATTGTAATCCCTATAGTGATTGATGGCTTTAGACGATCATTCGACAAGAAGGGATTACGAATTAAAAAGCGGGGAATCCTACAATCTTTTGTCATTAAACCCCCATTGGAAATCGATTATGAAAATGAGAGTATCGAAGAAATCGTAAGTAAAATAGAATATGCCATTGAACAACATCCATCCTTTTTAAAAGTCATACCGAGTGCAGAGATTGAAGAGATGGAAAAAATGAATGAAAAACGACGCTGGGGGGAATATTAATTCATCCGGCATAGAAAAGAGGAGAGATTTAATTTGCAACGGAAACGCTTTTATTATTTAATCAAGATACAGTACCTCGGGTTTAGGTTGCATGGATGGCAAAAACAACCAGATGTTAAAACTGTAGAGGGATTGATTACCAAGACCCTCCAATATGTCATCCCTACCGAGAAATTCAAAATTTTAGGAACCAGCCGCACCGATGCGATGGTGTCCGCTATGGACAGCGCCTTTGAGCTTTTTATAGAAGAGAACCCCCTGGAAGACCTGGATGGATTTCTCAAACTTTTCAATCTTAATTTACCCCAAGATATCCGGGCAACATCCATTACTGAAGTCGATTCGAAATTCAACATCATTCAGCATCCAAAATTCAAGGAATACACATATCTCTTTAGTTTTGGAGAAAAGAATCATCCTTTTTGCGCCCCTTTAATGGCCAATTTTCAGGAGGAATTGGATATTGAAAAAATGAAACAGGCTGCAACTTTATTTAAAGGAAAACATAATTTTAGAAATTACTGCATAAGGGTTTCACCAAACAGCATTTTTGATCGCAATATTCTAAACTCCGAAATTTTGGAGAATACGGAAATAACAGCCAGTTTCTTTCCTGAACATACTTTCCTATTTCGAATAAGTGGGGCAGGTTTCCTACGCCACCAGGTAAGGCTTATGATGGGCGCTTTAGTACTGGTGGGTCGTGGAGAATTAAATTTGGATGATATTCGCCTGAGCCTGCAATCCGAAAACATGCAAATGGATTATATTGCCCCGGCTTCCGGACTTATTCTTAGTAAAGTTGAATTTGAATGATTATTCCTGTTCTTTGTTTTTCTTATCTAAAACTGCCAGCCCACAGCGGATGCTCCAGTAATCCAGGCTCCCTTCAAAATGTTCATAATAGGCCTTTAAGGTCCCCGGATTATCTAAAACCTGGCGCGCTTTCTCTATAGCCTCTATTTCATTTTTAGTGACAAATCTCCCCATATCAATATCCTCACCATTATTGTAGAGTTTGGCCAGATGGGAATAAATAGTGGTTATTGCAAGTTCGCGTTTTCTCGAAATCTCTTCCACGGTATGGCCTTCCTGGTAAAGCTCTAGGGTTATTTTATGGGTATTACCATTTCTGGTTTTTTTGCTTGTGGGCTTCTCCTTTGAAAAAGCGATAATTTCCTTGATGAATCGGTAACCATAATCCTGCATTTTTTTACGACCCACTCCATTAATAAGGATAAAAGCTTTGTCAGTCATAGGGCGTTCTTTCTCCATTTCTTTCAAAGCGGCGTCATTGAAGATTTGGTAAGCGGGTATACCTTGTTCACGGGCGATTGTTAAGCGCAATTCCCTGAGCTTTTCGAAAAGAGAATTCTTAGCAGCAATTTGGGTAGTCTTCTTATTATTTAAACCCGCTTTGCGCTCAGGCACCCTAGCCAGCTGTACTTTCTCTGATTTGAAAAGGACGTTTTTTGCAATTTTAGTAAGTCGTAAATTATTGTGTCGATGGAATGCGATCTCCAAATAGCCAAGGTTAATTAATTGGATTAGATAGTTTTGCCAATGTGTCCATGAGATATCCTTTCCGATTCCAAAAGTTTTTAAATCAGAGTAATTCCTGGTAAAAATCGTTTCATTTTGGGCACCTCTTAATACGTCAATGACCGTAGTTAAGGGTTCCTGATCTTTTAATCGATAAATGCAGGAGAGCGCCTTTTGAGCAATAATAGTTCCATCGAAAAATTTAGGAGGATTTCGGCATATATCACAATTCCCGCAATCTTCCTGTTTGAGCTCCCCGAAATAATTCAATAAAATTTTTCTTCTGCAGGTAAGCGATTCAGAATATTGTTTCATCCGGTCCAGTTTGGCAAGCTGAACTTCACTGTTTCCAGCTGTGGAGGCAAATTTTTGCAATTGAACCACATCGGCATAACTGTGAAACAATAAAGTCTCTGATGGCAGTCCATCCCTTCCTGCACGACCTATTTCCTGGTAATAGCCCTCCATATTTTTGGGCATATTATAATGTATGACCCAGCGAATATTGGATTTATCTATTCCCATGCCAAAAGCAATAGTAGCACAAATGATCTTACTGTGGTCATTTATAAAATCGTCCTGAATTTTTATCCGGGTCTCGTGATCCAAACCGGCGTGATAAGCTTCTGCTGAAAGCCCCCGGGCCTTTAGCTTAGAAGCGAGTTCTTCAGTGGTTTTGCGGCTAAGGCAATAAATAATTCCACTTTCGTTCTTTCGCAAGTGAATAAATTTTTCGATCTGTTCAAAGCGCTTTATCCCGGGCCGCACCTCTAAACTTAAGTTTTTCCGATCGAAAGAGGCGATATGTTTTTGGGCCTTGCTAATACCTAGCTGATTACAAATATCCTGTCTAGTTGCTTTATCAGCAGTGGCCGTTAGCGCAATCAAAGGGGTTTTTGGGAATCGTTTTTTAAGAAAACCCAGCTGGGTGTAAGCCGGTCTGAAATCATGACCCCAACTCGAAATACAGTGAGCTTCATCAATGGCGATTAAACTCACTTTACCCTTAGAAAGGAATCGATCTATCATCTGAAGACTTTCAGGAGCCACATAAAGGAGTTTTAGCTCCCCGTTTTCTATACTTGTAAAAATATCCCGTTGTTGCTTTTCAGTCTGGCTGCTGTTAAAAAAGGCCGCCGGAATACCGTTTGCTGTAAGTCCATCAACCTGGTCCTTCATTAATGCGATCAAGGGGGATATCACCAGAGTGATCTCCGGGAGTAATAATGCTGGAAGTTGAAAGCAAATAGATTTTCCTCCCCCCGTTGGCATGATAACCAGGTTATCCTGAACCTTAAATACCGAGGTGATTATTTTTTCCTGAAGCGGTCTGAAAGAATCATAACCGAAATATTCTTTAAGGGTACCTAACAAACGGGATTTTTCCATAGCCCCAAATTTAGGTTTTTGAGTTGGAAAGAAGAAGAGGGTTGAACCTTGAAAATATTGTTTTAATTATTAAGAAGGACCTTGCAATACCAAATCGCATCAAAATATTTCGTAAATTTAGGATGATAATTATGAAGCAGCTCACCCTTATATATCTAAGCTTTACCCTTTTATTGCAAGGGTTCAATCCAGGACTAACAGACTTGGTTAAGGTAGCGGATATGTTGCAGCACTTTGAATATCATTCTCAATTATACGGAGATAATTTCACTGATTTTATTTCCAAGCATTACGGGGCTGCGAAAATGGCACATCAGGAAGATCCGGAAGATCATCCGGATCACGAACACTTACCTTTTAATCAACAAAATTCCCTGCAGACCACTTTGGCTTTTTATATTCCGCAGTATAAACTTCCTTTATTAAAATTACCTGTAGTAGAGAAACATTCCTTAAATTTCATTTATAAAGAAGGGCACTCTGTATTTGGTAACACCGAAATTTTTCAGCCTCCCCGAACCCTGTAATCTATTTTAGTTTTTCCGCTTTTGCTTTGTTTCACAGATTACACCAACTAATATGCTGTCCAAAATTATCAGTTTCAGTATTAAGAATAAACTAATTATTCTTTTGTTCACCCTTTTTATAATTGCCTACGGACTTTTTTCCCTAAGCCAATTATCCATAGGAGCGGTACCCGATATCACCAATAACCAGGTCCAGGTTATTACCACTTCCCAAAACCTTTCTACCCAGGATATGGAGCAATTCATAACCTATCCCGTAGAACTGGAAATGGCAAATTTACCTGGAGTGGAGGAGATTCGTTCGGTGTCAAAATTTGGATTATCGGTAGTGACCATTGTTTTCGATGAGTCCATGGGCACCTATTTACCAAGACAGCTCCTGGCAGAAAAAATCAAATCGGCTTCAGAAAATATTCCTGAGAGTTTTGGCCAACCTGAAATGGGACCGATAACTACGGGACTTGGCGAAATCTATCAATACATATTGGATACCAAACCCGGCTATGAGGACCAGTATTCGGCCATGGAACTCAGAACGATCCAGGACTGGATAGTCAAGAGGCAACTGTCAGGAATCCCTGGAGTTGTTGAGGTAAACAGTTGGGGAGGGAAGCTTAAGCAATATGAAGTAGCTTTAGACTCAGAGAAGTTAATGGCGATGAACATCACTGCCTCTGAGGTCTATACTGCCCTGGAGAAAAATAACAGCATTGCAGGCGGAGGTTATATTGAACGTCTTAATCAGGCTTATTTTATCCGTGGTGAAGGCCTGTTAACTTCCCTGGAGGATATTGAGCACATCGTGGTTAAAAATCCTGATGGGAACCCTATTTACATTAGGGATATTGCGGAGGTTGGTTTCGGTTATGCCACTCGTTTTGGCGCGATAACAGGAAACGGGGAAGGTGAGAAAGTGCTTGGCCAGGTGATGATGATCAAAGATGGAAACTCCAAACAGGTTATTGAAGCGGTAAAAGATAGGGTAGCCGAGGTTTCAGAAAGCTTACCCGAAGGTGTTTATATCAATGCTTTCCTGGACAGAAGTGAACTCATAGACAAGACCACCTGGACCATTACAGAGAATCTGATCCTGGGATGTCTTATTGTAATCTTCGTTGTGGTCTTATTACTTGGTAACTTGCGATCTGGCTTGGTGGTGGCTTCCGTAATTCCCCTGGCTTTACTCTTTGCCTTCTCCCTTATGTATCTCTTTGAAGTCGATGCCAATTTAATGAGCCTGGGAGCCATCGATTTCGGAATAATAATCGATGGTGCAGTGATCATAGTGGAGTTTATCGCCTACCAGATGACGATGAAAAAAACTGATCTTGAAAATCTTTCCAAAACAGAATTAAGTATTGCCAAGGATAAGATCACCTTTACCGGGGCCTCGAAAATGATGAATTCCGCAATCTTCGGGCAACTTATTATATTAATCGTGTTTATTCCCATTTTGTCCCTTAGTGGAGTGGAAGGGAAGATGTTTAGACCAATGGCCTTAACATTCAGCTTTGCATTAATTGGAGCGATGATTCTGTGTTTTACCTATGTTCCAGTAATTTCTTCAATGGTTTTGAAACCCGGGAAATTATCCGATAAGAATATTTCCGTTCGATTGATGCGTTTTATCACCAAACTCTATGGGCCGACAATTGCATGGGCTCTAAAAGCTAAAAAGCTCATCCTGGGCCTTGCTGTTGCTATCCTGGGCATAACTTTATATATATTCACAACCATGGGAGCGGAATTTGTCCCAACCCTGGATGAAGGGGACTTTGTTATTCAGCCGGTATTTAAAACAGGAACCTCTTTGAGTAAGACTATAGAGCTCACCACTAAAATGGAGAAAATCCTACTGGAATTCCCAGAAGTTAAACAGGCGGTGACAAGAATTGGAGCAGCTGAAGTTCCAACAGACCCGATGTCCATGGAAGAAAGTGATGTAATAATCACTTTAAGTCCTAAAAAGGATTGGGTCACAGCAAAAACCAAGGATGGTCTTGCAGAAAAGTTTAAAGAGGCCCTGATGATTATTCCAGGGATGGAAGTTGAATTTACCCAGCCCATTGAGATGCGTTTTAATGAACTTATTACTGGGGTAAGGGCTGATATTGCGATCAAGATCTTCGGGGAGGATTTAGATATACTGAATCGAAAAGCCCATCAGATTGAAAGCCTTATAAGAAATGTGGAGGGTGCCGCAGATATTACGGTGGAAAAGATCGCCGGACTTCCACAAATGAGTGTAAAATATGACCGGGCCAAAATTGCTCGGTATGGCCTTAATATTTCAGAGGTTAATGAGCTGGTAAGTGCTGGTTTTGCCGGAAAAAAAATGGGAAGTGTATTTGAAGGAGAGAAACGCTTTGACCTTGTGGTGAGACTTAATGAGGAAAACCGCCAGGATATTTCCAACCTGGAAAACCTTTATGTAGATACCCCAAAGGGAAATAAAATCCCATTAAATGAACTGGCGGAAATAAGCTATCAAAAAGGGGCGGCTAAGATTTCCAGAGATGATACCAGGAGAAGGATTGTAGTCGGGGTCAATGTTAGGAATCGTGATCTTCAATCGGTGGTGGATGATGTGGAGGCCCTGATCAATACTAATATTGAATTACCTCCAGGCTATAATATTACCTATGGCGGCCAGTTTGAGAATTTGCAAAGTGCCAAAAATAGGTTAAAAATAGCTGTGCCTGTAGCGTTGGTCCTCATTTTTATTCTGCTGTATTTCGCTTTTCAGTCGGTGCGAGATGCATTGATAATTTATTCGGCTATTCCACTGGCAGCAGTGGGCGGTGTATTACTGCTTTGGCTCCGAGGTATGCCTTTTAGTATTTCGGCGGGCGTTGGGTTTATCGCGCTCTTTGGGATCGCTGTATTAAACGGTATAGTCCTTATTGAACATTATAAAGAATTAAAAAAGGAGGGTATGGAACATTCAGACCATTTAATGCAAAAAGGAGCCAAAGATCGCCTGAGAGCTGTGCTATTAACAGCTTCTGCTGCAGCCCTTGGATTCCTTCCTATGGCCGTCTCGGCAGGAGCCGGGGCCGAGGTTCAACGACCATTAGCAACGGTGGTCATAGGAGGCTTGGTAACGGCGACCTTACTGACCCTGGTAGTCCTTCCTGTTTTGTATTCTATTTTTGGTGGAAAGGAAGCTGGAGAAGGTAATGTGCATTTTAAAAAGAGTAAATATAAACTACCTATAATCATCCTGCTTTTTTCCCTTCCCGGGTTCAGTCAGGATAAGGAGTTGAAATTCGAAGAGGTTCGCGAGCTGGCCATGGAAAATAATGCTGGGTTAAAGGTTTCAGACCTTAACAGGGCTGAAGCTGATGCCATGGTAAATTCGGCATTTGATTTCGATAAAACCGAGATCTATTATAATTATAACCAAATGGAACAAGGGCCTACCGATGAGCCCTTTAGAATATTCGGAATTCAACAGAATTTCTCTTTTCCCACGGTTTATTTTTCGACTAAAAAACTCAATAAAGCTAACGTGAACGTTCAGAAGGAAGCTTTCCAACTAGGGATCCTTCAATTGGAAAAGGAACTGGCTTCCGCCTTTTATCAGCTCAGGTATGAACAGGAGAAAGAAGAAATCTTTAAGGTTCTTGACAGTTTATACAGCAGGTTTGCTTATGCCGCGACACGAAGGTATGAACTGGGGGCTACCAATTACCTTGAAAAGATAACGGCCCAGGCAAAACAAAGGGAACTACAAACCCGGTATCAACAAGCAGGGGAAGAGGTTAAGGCGGCCTACCAGATGTTGTGGAGCAGGGTTCAGGCTGACGAAGAATTCAAGATAGCGAAAGGGAATTTGGAGAAATTGGAACTGACACGTTTGGGAATTGAAAACCACCAACTTCTTGATTATTATACAAGTAGAGAAACCTATTTTAAGGCTAGAAATAGGTTGGAAAAACAACAACTTTTACCGGATTTCAGCCTAAACTATTTTGAAGGGACCACTCCAGATATTGATTATAGCTTATATGGATATCAGATAGGAATTAAAATCCCTCTACTTTTTAGCCATCAGGCTTCAAGGATCAAAGCCTCCAAAATAGCCATGGACCGGGCAGCCCAGCAGACCCTAAATAACAGGACCCTTCTATTAACCAAATTCAACCAACTCCAGGCACAACTTAGAAAATACCAACAGGCGCTGCGTTACTATGAAAACGAAGGCAGGGAGCTCTCCAGGGAGATCCTGAAGACTGCAAATGGAAGCTATGAAAATGGGGAGATTGATTTTTTTCAATACATACAAAGCCTTGAAAATGCTTATGATATTCAACTGTCTTACCTGGAAAACCTCAATGCCTACAATCAAACTATCATTTCCTTGAATTATTTAAATCTTTAATATCTCACCGATGAAAGCCATATTAATCTTCATATTATCATTGAGCCTAAGTTTAATTTCCTGTAAAGACACTACTGATCCATCCCAGCAGGAGAAGGTAGTACAGGAAAACTTAATCACCATTTCAGAAGCCCAGTTTCAGGATAGTGAACTCCGCACAGCAATGCTGAGAACCTTTAACTTTCCTGAAGTAGTGCGGAGCAATGGGCGTATTGATGTGCCCCCTGGAAATAGAGCCAGTATCAATGCCTTTATGGGGGGCTATATTCGAAAAATAAATCTGCTGGAAGGAGATAAAGTGTCTAAAGGACAATTCCTGGTGAGCCTGGAAAGTACCGAATATGTTCAATTGCAACAGGACTATATGGATGTCGTGGGACAGCTGGATTACCTAAAGGCGGAATTTGAGCGCCAGAAAACTATGCTTGAAGAAAATATTACCTCCAGAAAAAATTTTCTGAAAGCCGAAAGTGATTATAAACGGGCACAAACCGCACGAAATAGTCTGCAAAGTAAACTGCACATGTTGAATATTGACCCTACCGCTGTAGAAAATGGGGATATCCGTTCTGTAGTCAATATTTATTCGCCTATAAGCGGTAATGTCAGTAATATTTCCGTGAGCCGGGGAAGCTTTGTTTCTCCAACGGATAGGATCATGGAAATTATCAACGAGGAAGATATTCATTTGGAGTTGGTTGTCTTTGAAAAGGATGTCCGGAAAGTTAAGGAAGGGCAGAAGATTATATTCAATACCCCGGAAGCTTCCAGTGAAAATTTTGAAGCAGAAGTCGTTCTAGTGGGTAAAACCATAGACCAGCAGAAAAGGAATGTTAGAGTGCACGGGCACATTCCCGATAGTATCACCTCTCAATTTACTGTGGGAATGTTCGTTGAGGCACAAATCCATACAAGCCAAACTCAAAAATCCGCATTGCCGGAGGAGGCTGTCATTGAACAGGACGGCGATTATTTTGTGCTGATTCTGGAGGACAAGGATGAAGAAAACTATTATTTCAGAATGCAAAGTGTTGTTCCTCTCGAGACCTTTGAAGGAAAAATTAGTTTGAAAGATCCGGAAAGTATAGGAAATCAGGAAATCCTGGTAAAAGGAGCTTTTGGTCTAATCAGGGAAGCCCCTGGAGAATAAATTTGCAAAGGCTGTGGACCTGATCCTAATCATATGAATCCTTTAGTTGAGGCTTTAACTTTGTGGCCTAAACTAAACTAAATGAGTTCCGACCTTATCAGAAAATACAATATCCCGGGGCCACGTTATACAAGTTACCCTACCGTGCCGTACTGGGAAGAGACCGGGTTTTCGGTTCACACCTGGAAAGACAGCTTGCTTAAACGTTTCAGAGAAAACCGGGAAATAAGCCTTTATTTACACCTGCCTTTTTGTGAGAGCCTCTGCACTTTTTGTGGTTGTAACAAACGTATCACCAAACAACATGGGGTGGAGATTCCATATATTGAAACCCTGATCAGAGAATGGGAACTGTATCTGCAGGAATTACCCTATAAACCGATCATCAAAGAAGTCCATCTGGGTGGTGGAACTCCGACTTTTTTCTCCCCGGAAAACCTTGAATTATTACTAAAAACCATTTTCAGAAAAGGAGAACTTGCCGACAAAGTGGAGTTTAGTTTTGAAGGACACCCCAATAATACCACGAAAGAACATCTTAACAAACTCGCTGAATTAGGTTTTAGAAGAGTCAGTTATGGGGTACAGGATTATAACATGAAAGTGCAGATGGCCATTCATAGAATACAGCCTTTTGAAAATGTAAAAAAGGCTACCGAACAGGCACGACAAGCAGGGTATACTTCAATAGGGCATGATATAATTTTCGGTCTTCCCTTTCAAACCAAGGAGCATATCATTGAAACCATAGAAAAAACAAAGCTGCTAATGCCGGATCGTATTGCATTTTACAGTTATGCACATGTTCCTTGGATAAAGGGGAGTGGACAACGAGGATTTAATGAAGACGATCTGCCTGATGGAGAAACCAAACGGGAAATGTATGAAACCGGGAAACGGATGCTGGAAGAGGCTGGATATGTTGAAATAGGCATGGACCATTTTGCCTTGAAAACCGATTCGCTTTTTAAAGCGGTTGAAGACAAAGATCTTCACCGGAATTTTATGGGGTATACCACTTCCAACACAGGGTTGATGATCGGACTGGGGGTTTCAGCCATTAGCGACAGCTGGTATGGTTTTGCACAGAATGAAAAAACCGTAGAAGCCTATCAGGCCCGTGTTGAAAACGGTGAAATACCGGTTTTTAGAGGTCATATTTTAACCCAGGAAGATCTCAAAATACGAAAACATATTCTTAATCTTATGTGTCGCCTGGAAACACGCTGGGATTCTCCTGAAGATTATTTTGAAGAACTGCCGGAAGTACTGATTAAATTAAGAGAGATGGAAACAGATGGGCTGGTAGCCTTCTCAGAAACAGGCTTACATATACCAGAGAAAGGGAGACCTTTTGTCCGAAATATTTGTATGGCCTTTGACTTACGCCTGCAACGAAAAGTACCAGAGACCAGGCTCTTTTCTATGACCATGTAAGAGAGCAAAAATTTAAATAAAAAACCACGGAATGCCGTGGTTTTTTATTTTAAGGTTAGACCAAGTATGGAGGATTATTCTTTCTTACCTCCAAAAATCATTTTTAAAACGACCAATACAAGGACGGCACATACTACGAAAAAAAAACCGATAATATAGGTGCCCATTTCCCAGTTCACCAGTGCAAGATAATTAGCTAGATTCATCATTTATATATTAATGGCAGGATTGAACTGCGGTTATTTTTTGTGTCATTTCCACGGGAGATAAATAAGGAATACCCAATCCCATTCCGCGGATAATAAAAAGTAGTCCTATAAGAACTACAAATACGGGGATAGCCCTGGTAATCTTCTGTCTTAGCCTGGCATTAATAAAATTACCCAGGTAGACCGCCGTGGTCATCATCGGTACAGTACCAAGGCCGAAAAGCACCATATAAAGACTGCCATGCAGTGCACTTGCAGAAGCTACTGCACCAAATACAGCCATATACACCAATCCGCAAGGGAGAAAACCATTAAGGAATCCGGCGGTAAAAAAGGTGTCTGGTCTCCTGCTCTTTAGAGTTTGCCCCAAATGGGATTTTATCTTGGCAATAATCCTGTAGAGCGGACCAGAGCCATTAATTTTACTAAAAGTTTTATAAGGCATGAGAACCACCAGGATCATTAAGACTCCAACGGCAATAGATAATTGCTGTTGAAGTCCGAACAGGCCAAAGCTTTTTCCTAAAATTCCAAATAACAATCCGATTATGGCATAGGAGATTATTCTACCTAAATGATACAGGCTTACCTGTCCAGCTTTCCGCATGGAGTTTTCCCGGTCCACTGGCAGTAAAAAGGCTATGGGCCCACACATCCCAATGCAATGAAAGCTACCTAAAAGACCAAATATGAGCGCAGAAATCACCATAGGCTAATAAACGATCTCTTTTTTATAAAGGAAAGTCTCGCCCTGGTACTCCCAGTGGATATAAATGTTCCACCTTCCGGGGATCAGGTTTTCCTCGTCTATTTCAATCTGATGAGTGTCCAGGTTTAATGGAATATCAAAATCCAGTTTGGCGTTAGAGGGCCGATAGAATTTTAAATTTCCAGAAACCTCCGCAAGATTGAGTTCCTTTGGAAACTCAATAAGCCAACCGTTATTGATTCTTCGGTCGCTTATATTTTCCGTAAGGGCATTTGCGCGTGTTTCCGCATCTATTTCCTGCTGGAATAAAAGTTCCTTTTTATAATATTCCTCAGTTACTAGGTCATGATCAAATTTCTCATCGGTTAGCATATTGAATACCAAATAAAGGATAAAACTTATAAAAAGTGTCATCCCTATCACTATGCCTGTACCCCAATTTATTTTCATAAGTTTAGTTTAAATGACATTAATATTGTGCTAATTAAAGCTCCGAGGTCCCATAAACATTGTTTTTGTGGTCTCAATGAGCCTATCCCCGCTGTAAATACCTACCTCAACTTTTTCCTTTTCATCTTCAAGAGCCGAAGCATTGATTTCAATAAACAAGGTTCCCTCGCTGAGTTCCTGTCCAGGAACTACAATTTCTTTATCCTGTACTGGTTTAACTGTTCCTGGATGTGAGATTAGCTTAAATTCAATATCTCCATAATCAGCGGTGGTTTTGTTTACCAGTTTATACGTATATACATTGCTGATTACATTATTATCTTTATGTTCATATAGCTGTCCAGGTAATCGTAAAATTCGTGCTTCTACTTCGCTTCGTACGAATAGCATTCCGATTAATACCACTGTTAGAATACCTAAGACAACCGAATACCCTTTCAGCCTTGGAGTAAATCTGAACTTGGCCTTTTTCTCAATATTTTCTTCACTGGCATAGCGGATTAGTCCTTTAGGCAGATCTACGGCTTCCATCATGGAATCACAAGCATCGATACAAGCGGTACAGTTAATACATTCAAGCTGGGTGCCGTTGCGGATGTCAATTCCTGTTGGACATACCTGTACACACTGGAAACAATCAATACAATCTCCTTTTCCACTGGCTTCCCTGTCCTCATTCTTTTTGAATTTGGCGCGACCTTTTTCTTTTTCGCCACGTTTATGATCATAGGCAACTATAATGGATTTGTTGTCCAGAAGTACACCCTGAAGCCTCCCGTAAGGACAGGCAATGACACAGACCTGCTCTCTGAACCAGGCAAATACAAAATAGAAAACCCCGGTAAAAATAAGGAGAGAAAAGAAAGTACTTAAGTGATTCATCGGTCCATCGGTTACGTATTGCAGCAACCTGTCGCCTCCAATGAGATAGGCCAGAAAAACATTGGCTATCAGAAAAGAAATAACAAAAAAAAGAAACCATTTTATCCCTTTTTTCCTGATCTTCTCAGCATTCCATTCCTGTTTATTTAATCTCATCTGTTTTCCCCGGTCGCCCTCGATCCAATATTCAATTCTGCGGAAAACCATTTCCATAAAGATGGTTTGCGGACAAAGCCAACCGCAGAAAATCCTACCGAAAGCAACGGTGAAGAGAATGATAAAAACCACCCCGATCACCATCATGATCACAAAAATGTGGAAATCCTGTGGCCAAAAGGGAAAACCGAAGATGTTGAAACGGCGTTCCAGAATATTGAACATAAGAAACTGGTTCCCATTAATTTTTACAAATGGTGCGGCAAAAAGAAAGATCAAAAGGAGGTAACTAACGTATTTACGATAGTCATAGAACTTTCCCGAAGGCTTTTTGGGATAGATCCATTTTCGCTCTCCTTTTGAACCCGCGGTGGCTATAGTGTCTCTAAAACTTTCGTTGTTTTCCAACTTCTTTTGTTCTTAAATTCAATTTTCAGTTATTCCGATTCTTCTGTCCATAGATCTCCCTCAGGACCTTTTGGATCGGGAGGATTGGTTCCTTCCAGGCTCATCACATAACTTGCTACCTGAGCGATCTCCTCAGCACTTAAGGAAGATTTCCAGGCGACCATTCCCTTTCCGTCACGTCCACCTTCTGAAATAGTATGAAAAATATTGCTTATTCCTCCTCCGAGTATCCAGTGCTCATCGGTTAGATTAGGGCCTATAGCGCCTCCACCATCAGCACGATGACAAGCCATACAATTGGCCATATAAACTGTTTGGCCGGCTTCAAGATCAGCTGCATCGGTGAGTAATTCAACATTTGATGCATCCAGTAGATCGGGATTTTCCTTTTTATAGGCCTCAACCTGTTCCTTAGCCCTGGCTACTTCTGCAAGGTATTCTTCAGTCTGATCGGCTCCGTTAAATACATGATATCTTGCCATGTAAATAACCGCGAAAATGATACTGATGTAAAAACCATATAACCACCAAGCGGGAAGATCATTATCCAGTTCACGAATTCCATCGTAATTATGGTCCAGGATAATTTCATCTTCTTTTTCCAAAGGTTTTTTGGTGAGCAACTTATCATAAATCCGTCTAAACCAGGCTGTGCGTTTGTCGTGTTGAGCTTTTTCTATTTGTAAAAGCTTTTCGCGACCCTGCTCATCCAGACTCTTATTTACCATATTCCTGAGCGCTATCAGAGAAGCTTCAATGGCTATGGCGATGATAAGGATTAAGCCTAATACTACCCAAACAAATGGATATTGTTCAAAAACCCAGGTGGTTTCGGCCTCTATAGTTAGTTCTATAAGCAGAAAGGCCAGGATTAAAAATCCCGCAATTCTTAAATATGACGAAGTAGATCTCATAACTCGGTATTTTCTTGGTTTTGGTCTAAGGGTAACTGGCTTACTTCATTAATATGTTCCTTTTTTGCGGTGAATACCCACCAGAAGAGGGCTACAAAAAAAATGAAGAAGATAAGCAGAGAGATGATGGGGTAGATCGTAACCCCATCAATGGCTTCGAGATTTCCTTTGATAAATTTCAACATAGTTACTGGTTTTTGTCAGTTAATTCCTGGCTATCTTTTACCTTAATATCCGTTCCTAAACGTTGCAGGTAAGCAATCAGCGCCACAATTTCCCTGTTGCGCATCTCCACAAATTCGGTGTTGTTCTCCTGGGCATATTTTTTATCCGCCTGATAAGTACGAGCAAAGTCTGGATCGGAATGGAGGTTCTCTTCAATTTCAGTTCCCTGTTCCAACATCCATTGCTGGGCATTGGCAATTTCTTCTTCAGTATAAGGGACACCCAGGCTGCTAAGGGCTCTCATTTTAGCTTCCGTATCACTCTTATCAAGTTCATCGGTTATCAGCCATTTGTAGGCCGGCATAATGGAGCCTGAAGAGGTGCTCTGTGGATCATACATGTGGTTAAGGTGCCAGTTATCCGAATATTTTCCTCCCACGCGCATGAGATCGGGTCCGGTACGTTTACTTCCCCAAAGGAAAGGATAATCGTAAACGTATTCTCCTGATTTGGAGTATTCTCCATAGCGTTCTACCTCACTTCTAAAAGGTCTGATCATTTGGGAGTGACATCCCACGCAACCTTCCCTGATATAGATATCACGGCCTTCGAGTTCCAGGGGTGTATAAGGTTTTACACTGGAAATCACAGGAACGTATTCATCAACCATTAGTGAAGGTACTATCTGGACAATTCCTCCAATAAGAATGGCGATGGTAGCGTAAAGGGTGAGCTTTACTGGTCGTCTTTCCAACCAGGTATGATATCCTTCCCCGATAACGCGTTTACGCGTTACTTTCTGTAGGGGTGCAGCTTCAGCAAGCTCATCTTCTACAGCACTTCCCTGTCTTACCGTTTTTACAATGTTATAAAGTAAAATGAAAGCCCCGACGATATATAAACTACCACCAATGGCCCGCATCCAGTACATAGGGATAATTGAACTTACTGTTTCAAGGAAGTTCCCGTAAGTAAGGGTCCCATCAGGATTGAATTGCTTCCACATTGAAGCCTGAACAAATCCTGCAACGTACATTGGCAAGGTATAAATAATTATACCCAGGGTACCAATCCAGAAATGGGCATTGGCAAGTTTTATCGAATAAAGTTTAGTTTTAAATAGTCGCGGTACCATCCAGTAAACCATACCAAAGGTTAAGAACCCGTTCCAGGCCAAAGCACCTACGTGAACGTGCGCGATAATCCAGTCACTGAAGTGGGCAATAGCATTGACATTTTTAAGCGAAAGCATAGGACCTTCGAAGGTTGCCATTCCATAACCTGTAATGGCCACAACCATAAACTTAAGTACAGGATCGGTTCTTACCTTATCCCAGGCTCCTCGCAGTGTCAGTAAACCGTTGATCATTCCCCCCCAGGATGGGAATAACAGCATTACTGAGAAAGCTACCCCGAGGTTCTGAGCCCAATCGGGCAAAGAGGAATATAAGAGATGGTGGGGTCCCGCCCAGATATAAATAAATATCAGGGACCAGAAGTGAATTATCGACAACCTATAGGAATATACAGGTCTGTTGGCTGCTTTAGGTACAAAATAATACATAAGGCCAAGAAAAGGCGTAGTAAGGAAAAATGCCACCGCGTTATGCCCGTACCACCATTGTACAAGGGCATCCTGTACTCCAGAGAAAATAGAATAACTTTTAAATGCAGAAACAGGAATTTCAAGATTATTTACAATATGCAGGACAGCCACGGTCACGAAAGTTGCCAGGTAAAACCAAATTGCGACATATAAGTGACGTTGTCGGCGTTTTATCATGGTCATAATAAGATTCAATCCGAAAGCAACCCAAACAATAGTTATGGCGATATCGATAGGCCATTCAAGTTCGGCGTACTCTTTGGAACTTGTAAAGCCCATTGGAAGGGTAATAGCTGCTGCAACAATAATCGCCTGCCATCCCCAGAAGTTTATGTTACTAAGTGCATCGCTCCACATTCTAGCTTTGAGCAGTCGTTGGGTAGAATAATAAACCCCGGCAAAAATAGCGTTTCCGACAAAGGCAAAGATTACCGCATTGGTATGGAGTGGTCTTAACCTACCAAAACTAAGCCAGGAAATACCGTCGGTGAGGTTTGGAAATAAAAACATAAAGGCCAGTAGCAGGCCAACACTCATTCCCACAATACCCCAGACGAGGGTGGCAATGGTAAACTTCTTTACGATCTTATTATCGTAATAAAACTGTTCTGTTTGCATAGTTATTCAGTTTTCTCTTTTTTGGTGGTTTTATTTTTGGATTTCGAGTTTACTAATTCGTCTTCAAATAGCATGCGGACCGAAGGTGTATACATATCGTCATACTGGCCCTTTTTTACCGAGAAGATAAAAGCTATAAAGAAAATTATGGCTACCAGAACGCTGAGTGCCAGTAGCAGGTAGATAATGTTCATTGTTTAGTTAATTGCGCCACAAAAATAATGGCTAATTAATTTTTAAAATATGACCTCAATCAGGTTTAATCGGTTTAAAATTACTTAAGTCTTTTCCCTGCAAGTTTGGTTGCCAGGCTGGTAAAAGCTACTATACTAATGGAACTAAGGGGCATAAGGATTGCAGCGACCACCGGCATTAAATTACCGGTAACCGCAAATGCCAACCCCACAAGGTTATAGCATAGACTCAACACAAAACTCCATTTAATAATCTTCATTCCTTTGTGAGAAATCTCAAAGAAGCTATGCAGATCTTTCAATCTGGAGGCATCTAAAATCCCATCACAGGCAGGAGAAAAAACATTGATATTTTCCGAAACTGATATCCCTACATCACTTTGGGCTAATGCCCCGGCATCATTTAATCCGTCCCCGATCATCATTACCTTGCTTCCCTGTTGCTGAAGCCGTTTTATAAAATTTAGTTTGTCTTCAGGTTTCTGATTAAAGTAATATTTGGTTTGGAGCGGGAGCATTTTCTCCAGCCTTTCTTTCTCGCCATCATTATCGCCGGAGAGAATAAAAATTTGTTTGCCTTTGCCTAATTTTTCCAGCAGGGGTTCCAGGCCTTCCCTGTAAGAATTCCTGAAAACATACCGTCCCTTGTATTCCCGGTTACTGCTAATATAAACGGCCGTTTTGTTAGCCTCGGCGACCTGCGAAGCAGGTTGTCGTACAAATTCAGCCGAACCTATCTTTAAGTTGCTTTGTTTATGTTTTGCCTCAATACCTTTTCCGGTATATTCGGTAAATTCATCGGGAGTCAGAATATCATTTTTATTGAGAATATCGTATAATTGACGACTAAGCGGATGGCCCGAGGCCCGAAGGCTTCCGCTGAGAAGTCTTTCCTCTTCCGCGGAGAGCGTAAGGCCTTCATAATAGATCTCGGCTTTTTTATTGGTGGTGATCGTTCCTGTCTTATCAAAGACCAGACAATCAATCTGTGCTATTTGTTCAATAATTCCTGCTTCCTTGAGGTAAAATTTATTTCTTCCAAAAATCCGCAACAAATTTCCCAGGGTAAAAGGCGTCGCCAGGGCAATGGCACAGGGACAGGCAATAATTAAAACTGCGGTAAATACATTTAGGACTTTGGTAGGATCGTAAATGATCCAAAACAAACTTGCCAGGAAGGCAATACTTAAGACGCCCGTGGTAAACCGTTTACTAATCTGATTAATAAGACTCTGAAAAGCCGAATCCTTATTCTTTTTAAAAACTTCATTACTCCAGAGTTTGGTGAGATAACTCTGATTTATTGCTTTAATGGCTTCAATTTCGATTAATCCACCTTGCTGGCGGCCCCCGGCGAACAGGGTCTCTCCATATAATTTTTCCACGGGATTGGCCTCACCGGTCACAAAGCTATAATCGATTAGCGCATTGCCTTTTATCAGGACGGCGTCAATGGGAATTAATTCCCCATTTCGTATCAGGATTCGATCCCCGGGTTCAATATCGTAAACCTGAACCTGCTCTTCACTCTTTTCTGCATTAAGCCGGGTTACGCCAATAGGAAAATAGGATTTGTAATCCCTTTCAAAGGACAGATAAGAATAGGTCTTTTGTTGAAAAAATCTGCCTAAAAGCAAAAAGAAAACTAGTCCTGTTAGACTATCAAAGAAACCAGTTCCAAGATCCAGGACAATCTCCGTTGTGCTGCGAATAAATAATACGGCTATACCCAGAGCTATAGGGACGTCAATATTCAACAGATTTGCCCTGAGCCCTTTATAAGCAGAAATAAAATATCCAGAACCTGCATAAAAAACAACAGGAAGCGAAAAAGCAAACATCATCCAGCGGAACAGATTTTTAAAGCGGTCCAACCAGAATTCATCCACCTCAAAGTATTCGGGAAAGGAGAGAAACATTACATTTCCAAAAGCAAAGCCAGCCACCCCTAATTTATAGATCAGACTTCGGTTAATACCGGGTTTCTTTTGATCAAAATCCTTAAGGGATATATAAGGTTCGTAGCCAATCCTACTTAACAAATACGCCAGGTCTTTTAAAGAGACTTCATCTGAATTAAAAGTGATCCGGACTGTTTTTCCAGGAAAATCAACCTGGGAAGTTTTTACACCTGGGTTGAGTTTATTGAGGTTTTCCAATACCCAGATACAGGAACTACAATGCATGGATGGAATGAGTAAATTGACCACCTGTATGTTATCCTCATTGAATTCCAGAAGTTTTGCAACGATTTCCTGGTTGTCAAGAAAATCAAACTTTCGCTCGGAAGAAGCAGGAGAAATCCCCGGATTATTATCCAGGTCGTAATAATAGGAAAGGTCACTTTCATTAAGGATCTCATAGACGGTTTTACAGCCCGTACAACAGAAATCCCTCTCCTGATATCGTAAATGTTCTTCTCTACATTCCTCCCCGCAGTGAAAACAATTGGTCATATGCAAGCCCAAATTTTTGGCAAATTTTAATTAATTGTGTCGGTAGTACTATGATTAGAATCAGGTTTATGCGTTAATTAGGAATAGTTCATAGTATTTATATATGTTAAAATTAGGAAAATTTTAAGGAAAGTCTTTTGCTTTACTGTTAAACTTAAACTTTTTGTTTTCTGGGTTTTGAAATAAGGATCAGGTAAAAATACCCTATTAAACCTGCAATCATCGAGGCCAAAAGAATTCCGATCTTTGCCTGGCCTTGCAAAGCTTCATCCACAAAGGCGAGTTCGGTAATAAATAAGGACATTGTAAAGCCGATAGCTGCAAGGAATCCCAGGCCATAGATGTGTTTCCATTTAACATTTCTGGGCAGGTCCGATATTTTAAAGAATACCATTAATCTTGTGAAGAGGACGATGCCGATGAATTTTCCGATTATTAAACCAAAGATAACTCCGAGGGTCACAGGGCTTTTAAAAAGCACAAAGGAATCCAAATCAATAGTAACACCTGCATTGGCAAAGGCAAAAACAGGGAGGACTACAAAACTCACAAAAGGGTAAAGGGCATGTTCCAGACGTTGGAGGGGAGGAGTTGCATCTTCGGTTAACGAGGAGAGTTTCTCAATGGTATGGGTGATCTTTTCTTCTGCCTCAATGGGATTTTTCTCCCTGTCCCGGTAGTGCTGTTTAATTTCAAAAGAAAGCATTTTCGCTTTACGCAGAAAAAGAGGGGTATTGATGCGTTTGGAAGTGGGTATGGCAAAAGCAGCCAGCACCGCAGCGATGGTTGCATGAACCCCAGAGAGCAGAATTGCCAGCCATAAACCACCTATTCCCATAATGGCGTAAAACAAAGTATTTCTTATGCCAATAATATTTGCGCTGATCAGGATTAAAAGAAAGAAAGCACCAACCGCCAGGCTTTCCATTGAAATTTCCGAGGTATAAAAGAAGGCAATAATCAGGACGGCTCCCATATCATCGACTATAGCAATTGCTGTAAGGAGAATCTTTAAGGTAAATGGGACCCTATCCCCTAAAAGAAAAAGAATTCCTAAAGCAAAGGCAATATCGGTAGCCATTGGAATTCCCCAACCGGAGGCGCCCGGCCCCGCGGCATTTAAATAATAATAAATTAAGGCAGGAACAATCATACCACCAAGGGCTGCTGCAACAGGTAAGAAAGATTTACCCAGACTGGATAATTCGCCCTGCAGGATCTCTCTTTTTAATTCCAGACCTACCATAAAAAAGAAAATAGACATTAATCCATCATTGATCCAGTGCAATAGGTTTTTTCGTAATATAAAATCATTTATCCCGAGATGAATGTATTGTTTCCAAAGACTGTGATAGGCTTCTGCAAATGGAGAGTTAGCCACGATCATAGCCAGGATAGCTGAAAATATTAAGACTAATCCCACGGAAGTCTGTTTTTCTATGAAATTCTTGATAGGCAGTAAAATATAGAGATCAAGGCCAGACTTTTTCATGATAAACAAAGGGATTTGATAATAAAGTTACAACACCTTTAAAATAAGGAATATGATAAGGCTCAGGTTTAAAATGATAAATGGACTTACTAGCTCACAAAATGAAATAATGGGTAAAAGATAAACACTTTATAACAGTAGTTTAGAAAAGTTTCACAGTTCCTAAGTTTTTCTGCATTAAATTTACCTTTCAGAGACCATGGCACAAAATATGTTAAAAATATGTGCGTTTTAAGCTTATAATCTGGAAATCAAGTTTGATAAACCCTAAATACTATGAAAAAGATACCCTTGTTTATATTTTTTCTGATGCTTTGCCTTCCCGCAGTAAGTCAGGCTCAGGATTTGAGTGATAATCAGTCGGTGACAGAACAGGTGCTAACCGAGCTCAACAGGGAACGTAGCCTGCTTAGCCGGAATCTGGATTACAGAATAAAAGAAATCGATTCTAAAATCAGCTCCCTGGATGAGAGCATTAAAAATTCAAATTCTTCTGCTGAGAAAGTGGAAAAACTACTTGAGCGTGTAAAATACCTTGAGGAGCGGCAAGAGGAACTTGATAAGAATACTGTGAGTGTTTATAAATACAATTATAGTTCGGCGGTGTTGAATCTGGCCTCGATGGAACGTGAAATAAAACCCCTCAATCTTTTCAACAGTTCGAGAGAATTCTACGCTACCCTGGATCAGGTTAGTAATCCAATGAATTACGATGGTTACCAGGAATGGTTTGGCACTTTTAAAAAGTATGTAGATGAGGAAAAAAAAGATGATGCTCGTCTGGATGCTTTAAGTCATATTCTCAATGTGACCGGAGACCTTACTAAAGGAACTCCTTTTACCGGTATGCTTGCCGGTAGCCTGTTTGACGGTATTGGAAATTTCATCAATAACCTTAAACGCCGTGATAGAGACCTTAGGGAACGAAGTAATGAGATGCTGAAACTTACTACTTCTGTAGCTCAATTTACCCATGACAAGAATCTGATTGAGACCGAATGGGAATCGATCAACAAGAGTCTGGATGAGTTGAAGAAGCTTCAGAACAAAGCGATGGAGGAGAACCTTACCGATATGCTGGGGATTGATTTAAAAGAGTTTGAGAATAATTTCACCAATGAAACTGATGCTAAAAAACGGACCCAGTATATATTGGATATTTCCAAGGTGGCTGAGAATAAAATCGTAGAGGAAAAAGCTAAAAATCCTGAAAACTGGAAACAGGATTATCATGACCAGATGATCGCTGTCCAAAATCTGAAAATTAGATTTGGAA
This sequence comes from Salegentibacter profundi, assembly GCF_054121475.1. Taxonomy (NCBI): domain Bacteria; kingdom Pseudomonadati; phylum Bacteroidota; class Flavobacteriia; order Flavobacteriales; family Flavobacteriaceae; genus Salegentibacter; species Salegentibacter profundi. The sequence goes on along the minus strand of NZ_JBSYGG010000007.1, from coordinate 11,008 downwards.
CTATTACTTTTAGGATTCTTGAGAACCTCAATAAATATGAGCACCTTATAGAAAAGTATAAGGACGATAAATATCTTAGGGACAGAATGGCCCAACTCAAATTAAAACTGGACCTGGTAAGAAATAGCTTTGAAAAAACATTTAATCCTCAGGAATATATCAAGGCTTCCAATGAGATGTATGTGGTCGAATAATTGGTTCCAAATGAATTGGTTGATCTAAGGATCAGAAAGTACTTCATATAAATCCCTTAACTTAAAGAGTAGGTTGACCTTAAAAGGATTGCCATTGCCTAATAATAGATAAGCCAGGCATCTAATCTTTAGGGATACTTTTTTATTTATAAATTTTCATGGTGTAATTTCTGCCATGATACTTTGAGTCTTTTTCCTACCTTTATGGGAAAGAATTCCCGATGATTAAAAGAAAGAGGTACTCCCTGCGTCGCCCCAAGCCAAATAAAGCTTTACACCAGGCACCAGGCACTGCAACCTATGTAGGTCATAAAGAGTCGGTTGAAACCAAACTGGAGGTTATTGATTATAATAAGAAAAGTTTTGAACGCTTTATTTCCAAGACCCCGGAGGATGCGTTCAAATTTGAAGCCCCTGATAAGGTAACCTGGTTCAATATCGATGGTCTCAGCAATACAAAAAACATTGAAAAGTTAGGGGAATATTATGACCTTCACCAGCTCATCATTGAGGATATTGTAAATACGAACCAACGTCCAAAAATAGATGAGTATCAGGATTACATCTTCGTGGTGGCAAAAATGTTGTACCACGGGAAGAATGGACATATTGAAAATGAACATATAAGTTTTGTACTTGGGAAGGATTATGTTTTAAGTTTTCAGGAGGCAGGGGGAGATGTTTTCGATAATGTAAGGGACCGACTTAGTCGCTCGCACGGGCGCATCCGTTCCAACGGTGCCGATTACCTGTTATTCGCACTACTTGATGCCATTGTCGACAACTACTTTATTGTTATAGAGGATATTGCTGATAAGATTGAATATCTAGAGGAACGCCTTTTTGACAGCCAGCCGAACGATGATATCACCTTTGAAATTCAGGAACTCAAACGTACGATTTTACGAATCAGAAGGGCTGTTTTTCCGCTTCGGGAGGTAGTGAGCAGACTTGAAAAAATGGACGGGGATCTCATTAATGCTCGCACCCGAAATTATTTGCAGGATCTTTATGATCACATCCTTCAGGTCTCTGATAATATCGATATCTACCGGGAGATGACCTGGGGGCTAATGGATATGTACATGACTACCATTAGTAATAAAATGAATGAAGTGATGAAAGTCCTTACGATCATTGCCACGATTTTCATTCCACTGACCTTTATTGCCGGAATTTACGGGATGAATTTTGAATTCATGCCCGAACTCCGTTGGAAATACAGTTATTATGTGCTTTGGGGGATAATGCTCACTATATTTGTATTAATGCTTTTCTATTTTAAACGTAAAAAATGGTTATAAATAATAAATAAAATGAAGTTTCTTCCTATTATATTGAGTCTGATAAGTTTCCACGTGTTTTCACAAAACCCTGTATATATCGGCACCTATACTAAATCAGAAGCCCACGTTGAGGGTAAAGCTGACGGCATTTATTTGATGCATCAGGATGCAGAAACCGGAGATTTAAGTGAGCCCGTATGTGTGGCCGAAGTCGTTAATCCGAGCTTTGTAAAGACCTCATCCGATGGTAAAAACCTTTACGCTGTAAGTGAGTTAGGTCCAGGGGATGCACCATCAGGTTATATCCATTCCTTCCGCATAAAGGAGGATCATTATTTGGAGGAATTAGGAAGGGTTTCCACTGCCGGATTTGCACCTTGTCATATTGAGACCGATCAAAGCGGGGAATTCGTTTTTGTTTCAAATTATGTAGGTGGAGTAGTTATGGTTTATAAAAGAGACCAGAAGGGCAACCTTATAATACAACAGAAAATAGTACTTGACAATCCCGAAGAATCACATCCTCATTCTGTGAGTATTTCTTCAGATAATAAGTACGCCTATATCAATGACCTGGGTAATAATAAACTTTGGATCTTTAACTTTGATGTCAAAACGGGAAAACTGGTGCCCAATAAAATGCCGTATGTCAATCTTCCAGAAGGTGCCGGTCCAAGACATTTTAGCTTTTCAAAAGATGAAGATTTCGCCTATACCATTAATGAACTCAATAGTACTCTAAGTGCCTTTCAAAGGGATTCATTAGGAGGATTGTCCTTGCTTGAAACCTATTCCAGTCTTCCGGAAAATTTTGATGAAAAAAATTTCACGGCAGATATTCACCTTCACCCCACGGGTAATTTTCTTTATGCTTCAAATCGGGGGCATAATAGTATTGTAGCTTACCGGGTTAACAGGGAAAATGGAGAAATCCAATTGATAGATCATTATGCTACTCAAGGGGAGTTCCCAAGGAATTTTGCGATCTCTCCTGATGGTAATTTTTTATACGCCGCAAATCAGAATTCGGGGAATATTGCTATTTTTAGAATTAATAGAATGGATGGTAGATTAACTTCTCATTTAGACCCAGTGGAGGTTAAAACACCGGTGTGTATTGAATTTTCAAAATAAGTGTCTCTTAACCCCTTTTTATTTTGTTTAAATGGAGGGCTCTTTAAAAATACTATGGAAATGAAAAAGATTATTTTTTTACTACTAAGTCTTTCAATATTTTCATGCGGAACCAGTGTTCCCGCGATAAAGGGAGATATTATCAGACAAGCACAGAACACCCCTGATGCTTTTATTGTACCCCAGGGAATGGTATTAGAGGCTAAAACCTGCAAAAGCCCTATGATAGACCCCAGAACGGGGCTTGAAATAAAGCTCATTCGTTCTCAAGGTGGAGTTGGTGATTACAAAGTGCCTGACGGACAGTACGGGTTAAAAAATAAAGAGTTACTACGGCTTTATTGTGAAACAGGTAAAATTGCGGGTGTGGTTAAAAAATAAAAAGCCCCCTAAAAACTGGATGTTAAGGGGACTTTTCTTTGACTTGCTTCTTGCTTAATCAACCTGCTCAACGATAAAAAAGCCATCATTTCCCTGGGCCTGATATAGCGGCATAAAAATGCGTGCATTCCATTCACTTTTAATTTTCTTCCCATTATGAATAGCCAGAAACTCTCCTTTTGTGATCTTTTGAAAGTTTTCGAAGCCAGGTTCCATTTTAAACTGATCTGAATCTTCCAGGCCGTATCGGTGGACAAGTTCAAAAGTCCTTTGCTCAGGAGCATTTTTTTCTGCGAAATTATTGACACAGTCGGGATAGCCTGAAATCTTTGTAAGGTCGAGATTACAGGCTTCTTTCAAAGCAAGCCAGATCACACCTTCGTGGTTTTCAACTGAAGTCTTATCCGTGTGCTGACCGGCTTCAAGAACGAATCCTGTAAGTCCTGTTCTGCTTAAATAATGGTCAATGCATCCGTAAACCATATCGCTAAAACCTCTTACTATATAAGTTGGAAATTTGTGTGCCCACTGATCATTGTCATTGACCTCTTGAACAGAAATATAAGGAAGGCTGGGGGAGGAGGTGGTGTGGCAATCTAAAAAATAACGTTTGGTGAAATCGCTTTCCGGATATTGCTCGAGTACTTCAATAATCTCCCACATCTCCCTTTGCTCGTGGGTTTCTTTTTTCTTTTGCTTAATATTTTCTTCAGTCCAGGTACGATTAAGGTCTTCCTCTAAGTACCTCTTATTTTGATTAAGTGCCTCCTTATTACCAGAAACACCAATTAAAGTGCCTTCGATCTCTGGACTTGTCTTTTTTAATTCAGCAAAAACTCTTTCAAGGGCTTCTATACCGCTCGGTTCATTTCCGTGTACACCGCCGGTAACAAAAAGCAGTGGTCCTTTTTTACCACTTGTATATTTTCCTATAATTCTCGGGATCTCTTTCTTCTCCATACAATTCCATTTTTTGGTTTAATCCATTGTGGCCAGCACCTGATTAGAGAGCTGTCCTTTATACATTGACTTGTAATCGATCTTTCGTTCAATGGCTTCGATCACCATTGGGGTGAAATCTGGCAATCCAATGTCCTTGAATCTTTCCATACCTCCAGGACTTAAAACGTTGATCTCAATGAGTTTATCCTTGACCACATCTAATCCAACAAAAAAGAGCCCGTCTCGGATTAGTTTGGGTGCCGTTAGATCTACAATACGTTGCATTTCTGGAGTGAGATCACTACTATTGGCGGTGGCACCTTGGGTAAAATTGCTTCTGAATTCTCCTTCCCCAGGAGAACGGCGGATTATAGCCTGAACACCATCTTTAACCATTACCCTTCCATTGAGTAAGAGGATTCTCACATCACCATCTTTCACGGCAGGAAGAAATTCCTGGGCAATAACATAGCCCTGCTGACTTATGGTTTCAATGATTTGGTTAACGTTCCTTTCATTTTCGTCAATTAGATATACATCTCTACCCCCGGAACCTTCCAGAGGCTTTAAGACCATTTTCTTATCATGTTTTTCCCAAAACTTCAGGATGTCTTCCTTGCTTCGGGTAATAAGGGAATCCGGTTTGATGGATTCTGGTAATTCTTCGAAATAAAGTTTGTCTATAAAGGCATGGGAAAGTGCATAAGCATCATTTAGAACAAGTACGCCTTCCTGTTGCATCATCCTTCCAAAGGCAACGCCGGATTGCTCTGCCCATTCACGACCCGAACCCTCTTCAGTGGGATTATTTCTAATAAAGAGGACATCGAGATCTTTAGAAGTTAGCCTCTTTTTCTTAGCCTTGCTGCTTTGCAGAATCTCAAGAAATTTCTTCGGAGATTTGGTTTTAGTATTTTTTGGGATATGAGTGGCATTAATACTTACCGGGCTATCATGGTGAAAATTAAAATCTCCAACCCCCATAGCAAATACTTCATGACCTCGGTTAAAAGCTGCACTCATTAACAATAGCGATGTGCCAACCTTCTCGGTTTCCACATCATTTAATACAAAGCATATTTTCATCTAGTTATCATTTTTGAAAGAGGTAAACCCTCCTTGATTAGGTTTAATTTATTTTGAACATTTTCGGTTAATAAATAACTGGGCTTAAGCACCGATTTCTTTAATACTTTTCTTTCGGTTAGTTCTTTGATGATTTCGATATGTTTTAAGCCGAATTTTCCTGCCAGTAATGGTTCAAATTCGCCGCCATTTTGAAGGTGTTGCCTTAATTCGACCAGACCTTTGAGGTAGATGATATCTTTTAAAAAACCTCCTCCCTGCATCACTCTGGAAGTTATATTAAAGGCTCTCTCCCCCGAAAAGCCATAATCAGCCGTTAGAAGACGAAATATCTGCTGGAAATCTCCTCCCTCCAACAGGGCCGATCCTGCTATTACTCTTCCAGCCAGGGTTCTCAGACGGTTCGCGGTTAGGCCATCTACCAGGTATTCGGACATAACTGCTAAACCTTCCTGTAAAGGATCATAATCTGCAAGGCCGGTTCTTAATAACGATAAGGGTTGCTGGCTTCCGTTGTAATATGTTAATACATGGGTACCTACCTCATGCTGGATCAAGGCTTCAGTTTCGGTTTTATTCATCCTATAATCCTCTGGTATAAAAAGTTCCCCTTTGGAGACCATCATTATATTGACATCTTTGCGGATATGAACCTTACTTTTAAAATTTTCATCCTGCTCGGTAAAATAATCGAATTCCCGGCGCGCTAGACTGGAAAAACCTTTCGAGTCAATCATTTCAGCATCCTTTGAAGGTCCTTCTTCGTCAACTTCCCTTAAGAGTTTACCGGCTTCTTCACTTAAGATGGTTTCTATTCCTTTATATAGCCTGATGCTGTTATAGAAAAAGTTTTTGGTACCTCTCTCACTGAGCATGCTAATTTGCTGGTCCAATTCCTCTCGTTTTTCCCTGAAAAGGTGGGACATCGCAGGATCGTCTATTTCCTCGATTTTGAGATTATATAACTCCCGTTTAAGAACATCGGGATCGATAGGTAAAAGTCGGTAGTGATAATCAAGTACTTTATCGAAATTCGAATCGAAAAATTTCTTTTTGATTTCATGTATATTAGAAGGAGAGATAAGCCATAGGAATTCATAAGAACTCTCAATTTGTCCTAACTTTTTATCGATTTCAAAAACTTTGTCCTTTAAGTATTTTCTTCCCAATGCATGAAAGCTTGCCAACCCACATGAGGTTTGCACCCTTATGTAATCAAAGATTCCTTTATGGATTGCTTTTATTATGAAATCACGGTAACCCCGAAAAAACACAGGGTAAAGCTTTCCTTCTATGTTTCGAAATACAGGGGGAATTTCAAGACCAACTACTACAGCCCCGGCTTGCTTGGTTTGTTCGATCTCCATTAAAGGGGAAGCACCTTCCTTTTGGCGATTAGGGGTATCCTTGATTTCGGCTTTAAGATAAAGCCCTGAATAGCGTTCATTTATCTTTTCCAATTCTTCTTGCAAAAGCTCAAGGGAAGACGCCAGTTTTTTAGCAGGACCTTTTATCGTAAAACAATTGGTGCCTGACTCTCCTGCATAGATTTCAAATAAGAGATAGGATTTAAATTCAGTGGCTAATTTATCAGATATGCGAAAAAGTAGATCCTGGTATGCTTTAAAATCCTTATTTCCAATAATAAGATAGGAAGCCTCACTCATGACCATCCGGGCTGTACCTGGATCATTTTCTCCTCGGCGGTATACAATTAAATAGGGTAGATCCTTCTCAATATGAAGCATGCCACCCCCGGGAAGACTACAACTTAATTCCTTTTCTTCCTCAAGGTTTGTTAAAATTTGCTTAATCGATTTCTCAGATAATTCCGATATATCTAGCATTCTTTTAAACGTCTTGTTTTGTTATAATGAATTCATTTTTTTGCAACGGTCTGAAAGCCTTTGATAAAGCCCTTTAGTTTCCAGAACCATCTGAATAAATTTAGAAAGAAAATCGAGCATAAAAGGGTGGAAATCAGACTTTGGGTTTTTTTTAGGATATAAATTACAGCGATTTAAAGAGAGATTGTTGGCTGAAGTAGGCCTTTTTATTAATATGAATCAAAAATTTAAAAAGGAGTTCTCTAGCTTAATTAGCACATATTTTTCATAAAAGATAGGAGAATCTTTACAAGATGAGGATAATAATAGATTTATATCGAATTTGTGGGGCTTTTATAGAATAAATTATGCACATACCATAAAAGCGACTATATTTAATGAAACTCAAGGAGTTTACACCTTTTTGCCCCCAATTTTCCCTATTGATTTTTATCACTATTTGGAGATTGATAATTCGTGCCCTACCTATTTTTAATAGAGAATTGTTGATCATAAAAAGCCCTGGTTCGTCCCGGGCTTTTTTTATAAAGAACGGTTCTAATCCTAATATTTATTCAGGCTACTATAAATTAAACTGCAGGATATTTCCAGCCCTTATTTTTGTTCTTAAAAACCGTTTTTCTTTGCCCTTAAATTTGAGAATTATTTGGAGCCCTAAACTCCTTATTTTATATACCGATACAAATCTACTGGTAATGGTTGTAAAACTGTAAAAGCATCGAGTAAATAGGGAGGAACAATCATGTATCCTAAACGTAAAGAAGGATGAGTCCGTTTGTTGAAACTTCCCAGGTAAATGACGCGATGTTGTTTATCCAGGCTAAAAAGAGATGTCATAGGATTATTCCAATTGGTAAATTCCTGATCATTATCATCTTCAATAATTACCGCTCCTTTTTGGGAGGCCCATTTTAGTATTTCAGCTCTTCGTGCCATACTTATCTTCACCACGGTGGGATACTGATTAGAAGGCGTGGTATAAATAATTTTTGGATTGCTACTACTATCCTTTGGAATGTGAAGACCCTCCTTATCTATTGATGCAGGTATATTTCTGGCCTCTATACTTTTAAATAGCTGACTAACCATAGTGAAGGTTGGGTTTTCCAGCACAACTTCATCCTGTGTATTAACCAAAGCAGTAGCAAGATAAAGAGAATGTACTGTATCTGAAGTAATTAATATCTGTTCGGGAGAACAGTCTATATTTCTATGAATTTTCAGGTAAGAAGCCAGGTTTTTCCGAAGTTCGGGAAGTCCGATGGGGTTGGAATAAGATAGTTCAGAAGGTTTTGCCTCGCCAGTAATCTACAATGAGTTTTCTCCAAATCTTGACGGGAAAAATATCTAAAGGGGGCAATCCCGGCCGAAATGCGATATTTCCGATATTTTTTGGTTTTGGAGAAGCAGCATTTTTAAGGAAAGCTTTTGCTCGATTTGAGATTTCAGGATGAGCTCTCTGCTTATCCTGAAGTTTAAAATTTAATCGAAGTTTTTTTTCTTTTGGCGATCGGATAAATTAACCTGAACCCTTTTTAGACTTAATGAAATCTTCAAGAATAAGAATTTCATAAGCTTTGACAACATTGCTTCTGGATATGCCCAGATCTTTAGCAAGTATCCGCGTGGGTGGTAGTTTGCTTCCTGGAGGAAGAGTACGTTTTTAAGATAGCCTCTCTTAATGCATCATATAAGCTCTTATATAACGGCTCTTTTTTTAGATCCAGGGTTAAACCATGTAGTTTAAGAACGCCTCGAATATTAAAACGCAAAATAGGTCTGGTAAATCTACCTAATTGTCTTTAAATTCACCGATTCAATTAAAAGAAATATATGAGTCCCAAAATTACTCTGGCTGGAAAAGCCTTTATTTTTTTAAGTATTGCAAGCCTGTTAAGTTGTTCGACACCTCAGAAAGTATCTTTTGAGAGTCCTGTTGATACCAGGGATAAGCCGGTACAACTTCAAGAAAAAACAACTTATGAACTTGAATATTTGAACGTTTATGCAAGTAATGAGTTCGATGGTGCCCGATTAAACGGGTTCAAAAAACTTAATGATAGTACTGTACAGGTAATAATTCGTCCTGAGAATAAACCTATCAATCCCAGTCCACATTATGCCTTTAACCTTTGGAGTTCCAGACCCAAGGATATTTATGTAGCCTTTCATTATCCGGATAGTTCAAAGCATCGGTACCTACCCAAAATTAAAGAAGACAATCAAACTTGGAAGCAGATAGATTCGACTAACTTTCATAAAATTGACTCCCTGTTTTCCGTAAAAGTTTCCCTTGATGAGGATCCTGTGATGATTGCTGCTCAGGAACTGGCAAATTCGTCAGATGTCAAAAACTGGTACACTCAGCTAACAAAGGGGAAGGACTATGTAAAAGTCAAGAAATATGGATCCTCCAAGTTAGGCAGGGAATTAAATGTTCTGGACATATACAAAGGAAAGAAAAAGGGAAAGCCAATAGTGGTTTTACTTACCCGGCAACATCCACCTGAAGTTACCGGTTATCTCGCATACCAGAGTTTCCTTGAAACCATCTTGGAGGAAAATGAACTTTCTGATCAATTTTTAAATGAATACAGAATTCTGGCTTTTCCTTTACTAAACCCAGATGGGGTAGACCTGGGTCATTGGAGACACAGTGTAGGTGGAATAGATTTAAACCGGGACTGGTCTCGGTATCGTCAACCGGAAGTTTATCAAACAGTAAAATATATTGATAAACAGGTTGAGAAAAATAATTCCAATTTGGTGCTAGGCCTGGACTTTCATTCTACTTTTGAGGATGTTTTTTATACCAACGATCGAAGAGAGGGAACCGCGCTCCCTGATTTTATTGATAATTGGTTTGAAGCTTTAGAGGCTGAGATTCCTTCCTATCAAGTGAATGAAGCCTCTAGCAATAGTAAAAAGCCTGTGTCTAAAGGGTGGTTTCTCAAAAGACATGATGCAGTAGGGATAACCTATGAAATTGGAGATAAAACGCCCAGGGATAGGATTGATGAAATAGGGCGGATTTCTGCTAACGAAATGATGAAAATACTAATCGATTAAATATCTAAACGAATACTAAGCTTTAATTATTTCAATGCTGATTTTATGGGCCGGAAATGCGGCTACAGCACAACAGCAGGTAACAGGGACGGTGCAGGATGCACAGGGGCCTTTATCGAGAAGAGGAAACTTTTAGCCATAATTCTATTAAACCTATCCAGTTATTAGGCTTTTCATGAGCGAGACCTTGGTACCCGTGCACTCTTTTCACTGTTAATGTTGTCGATTAAAAAATACGTACTATAAATCAGATTGGTTTATAATAGTTCCTCTGAATTTCCCACTGGTGAAATTTAGAATGTCAATTTCGCTTTCAGGATTACTATATTCCTGAAGCATTGTGAGGGTGAAATTCCCTTTTATCGTATTTCTCTCAGAATTGTACTCTGTAATAGTAAGTTGCGAGTCGGATTCCGGGTCGAGCTTATAGAGACTTGTGAGAACATCCCCACCCACGGTTGTATAATAGCTGCCTTGAGAATCTGATAAATCATAGGTTCCTTCTTCTTTTAATTTAATTTTAATTACAATAACCTGTTCATCCCCTGAGCCAAGTATGGTTAAAGTATCGGTTTCCTGATCAAGATAAACTTCTGGTGCTCCTCCATGCCAGTCCTCTTCATTTATTGTGGCTGAGATAAAATCAGATTTTTCATTGATATCATCATCTTTACTGCAAGAGAAAATACCAAGAGATAGGAGTATAATCAACAGCGGAATAAGCTTTAATTTTTTCATTATCTAATAGTTTAGCTTATTCTTTAGATGTGTCAAATGGTAAAAGGTTGCGTGAATTAAATTATATTCTTAATTATAAGTAAGTAAATCGTGGGGAAAATCCGGAAATATCTTAGGTTTCAAAAAATTGCGTGAAAATGCTTTTTGTATTCCCCGTTTTTCTATAGACAAGAATGTTTTCATCTCCATAATAAGGACCTAATCTGGCGGCATCGCTATTCAAGGCCATTGACTGGCCAACTCCATGAAAACCATTGCCAGGAAATGCTTCCCTAAAGCCATACAGGTTACAGATCGATTTCATGTGCAGAAACTTACCTTAGAAGCCTTA
>NZ_JBSYGG010000006.1:0-172508 GCF_054121475.1 Salegentibacter profundi | reverse complement strand
TCAATAATGGTAAAGGCTCTAAACCTTCTCTTATTATCCAGAACATCTGTTACAAAATCCATACTCCAGGTATGGTTAAGGGTTTGAGGTACTTCTAAGGGTTCTTTTATTCTTGCTGGTAGTCTTTTCTTCACTTTACGCCTTAGGCTTAAACCAAGATTCTTATATACACGATAAACTCTTTTATGATTCCACGACTTGCCTTCTTTGCGTAGTCGCTCATAGGCCATCCAGAAGCCTTCTTCACTATATTTCTCTGCCTTCTGCTGTAAGGCTTCTTCTATAGGCTTATCATCTTTAGGGAGAGGAGTATAATAAAACACACTCTTGCTCATTTTTAAAACACGGCACGCCCTGCTTATACCGTAATGAGCAAGTTCTTTAGCTATTGTTCTCTTACGGCAAGGCTTTAAAGCTTTTTTTCGATGATCTCTTTGGCCATCTCGTGATCCAGAGAAAGGGTAGCATACATTTGCTTGAGCCGTCGGTTTTCTTCTTCGAGTTCCTTTAAGCGCTTCAGTTCTTTACCGTTCATGCCACTATAACGTTCACGCCATTTATAAAAGGCAGCGGTGCTAATACCATATTCACGACTGATCTCGGCAGCTGTTTTACCGTTATCGAATTCTTTGAGGATCTTAGAGATCTGCTGAGGGGAAAATTTACTTTTTTTCATACTGTTTAAAATTAAGAATTATTCTACTTTTAAACAGTTCGGTTTTAAGGGAAGCTTACAAAGATATACATATAGAATATTTATTAGATAAAGATGCTGACAAGGCTAATGAATTTAGCGTTTATAGGATTCAAACCGTTTTTAGTTTATTGCCTATTTATAGTAAGTATTGCACTAAAGCTATTATTCTTCCTTTTCCTAATGAAGAAATTTATAAAATAGTCCTGCAAAACTCAATTAAAGCAATGCCTAAAGTAAATATTGTAGATACTTTTGATGTGCATATCAATCAAATATGGAACAATACAATTCTTGATAAGTATCGTTCATCTTCCAGTTATGAATGGCAAAGTCAGTATATAAAATTAAGAGAAGAATCATTGAATTTTGCAAAAATATATGTTAGGTATTTTGAATCCTCAATGGAAGGAAATCAATCCAAATTTAAGTCATCTTTAAATAGATTAATAGAGCAAATTACATCCTTAACTAATTTATTAAGCAATACAAAAGGATATAATCGTCAGTCAAGAAAATATTTTGATAAAGGTCAATTTTCAGAACACGAAAAAGTAATAAATGATTGGTGTTCTTCCTTAAGAAACACTCTCAATCAATTAGCTAACATTGTTGAACCTAAAAAGGATAATGACAGGAATGTAGCATTTATAAATTTAAAAGCAGTTTTTCACAAGTTAATACCAATGCAACAATCATTTGATAATGTAGCAGAGTCTTCTTTTGTGTATTATGACATATCTAAATTAAAAGAAGAAGAACAAATCTGGTATGATAGATTACTTATTACTGTCTCGTATTATGTATCATACTTTATAGGTTCTAATAGAAGTAAGCTATTTAATTCTAGGACAACTATAAGAAATTGGTGGGAAACATATAATAAAAATAGATTAGAAGGAATACATCATATACTTAAAGAATCTGAAAATGAATCATATTTTTCATTTCACCTACCGAATAGAGTAATAGAAACAGAGACTTTAAGCGAAGTAGTAATTGGTATAACTGGATTAACCCTTGAAAATTTTGAAGAAGACTCTTTATATCTAATTGAAGGTTTAGTAGATTTATCTTCTACAGAAATCGATTTCTTTAATTTTATCAATATCCAAGATTCAAAAGCAATAAGTAATGGTTTTAGGGTTCAAAAAGTGTTTTTTGAGAGGATTAAAAGTTTTATCGAGACTGGAGAGTTTGAAGAAAGCGATTATGGCAACCCAATGCCTATAAACGTTGATAAATCAATGTTGAATTCATTAAACGATATAACTCTAAAGACTATACCTATAAACGAAAATGCAGAATCGTTTTCACAAATGATGTTTAATGTCTGGAAATTGTCAGAATATAGAAATAGACTTAGTAAAAAAAATAGTTTAGAAAACCAATGGTTAGAAGAAATTGAAAAGGAGTATGGTACAGATATACAAAGACATCTAAATAAAGTAGAAACCACAGAAGAATTTAAAAGTAATATTAAAGAATTTCTTGAAGGAAATTTTACTTATTCAAAGAATAAGATAATAGGAGATCTTACTGATTACATTTTATCAATTCAAGGTGAAATCAAATAATTGAAGGTCTAAAGGGGATTAAATTAATATAACCAGGTGCTCAAAATTATTAATATTCTCTCGAATGTTTATTCAAAAAAATAAAATTAAGTTATAGATAATTATTTCGGAGAAATTAAAAATAATAGGATTTGATTTCAATTAATTACAATTAGTACAGATATATATGCTCTAATGAAAAGAACCAGTATTCTGTACCTATTCTGTACCCCTTGGAAAAAACAAAGACCCCACATTTCTGTGAAGCCTTGATTTTACTAGTAGCGGGAACTGGACTCGAACCAGTGACCTTCGGGTTATGAGCCCGACGAGCTACCTACTGCTCTATCCCGCGATATTGGACTGCAAATATAAGACAGAATTTAAGTTCTCACAAAGCTTTTTGAAGAAAAATTAGCACACTATGAATCTCGTAGTTATCAATATCTGTAAAACAACCTCTTAGAAAAAAAGTTATTGTTCAATTCCTAAAGCTTCAAAATTCTGGAGTTCATTTCCGGAAAACTCGACTTTAATCTCAATAGGATTGCAACAATTCTCACAGTCCTCAATATAATTCTGATGAGTAACGGAAGGGTCTAACAGTACAGAAATTTCCTGCCAACAGAATGGACATTGGAAAAAATGTTCTAACATTATAATTCAATATTTAGTAACTGACCAGTAAGCTGAAGTAGTTCCAATTCTGCAAGTTTTGCATCATATTTGGCAAGGTTTAAACTGGTTTGGGCATCTAGAAGATTAACCTGGGCCTGGCGAAATTCTATAGATGTAATACGTCCAAGCTTAAATTGTTCTTCAGAACGTTCAAAATTATCCCTATTAGTAGCGACGTTTTCTTCCTGAACACGGTATATGTAAAGCTTATTTTGATAATTACCCCAGGCATTTGCAATATTTCGTCTTACTTCAAGTTCTATTTGTTTTTTGAGCAGCTCCTGATTCTGGTAATTGATCTTAGCATTCTGGATCTGGACGTGAGTTCTTCCTCCATCAAAGAGATTCCAGTTAAGGCTAACCCCAGCCGAAATACCATCTGTTGTAGTAGTGCTCCCTGGAAAAAATGCCGTCGCGGCACTTCTGTTCCTGTTCCACCCGTAAGACCCGGTTAGATCAATTGTAGGTAAATAACCAGCTTTATTTATCTTGATATTATATTTGCTAATATTGAGGTTTTTCTCCATTTGCAATAACGATACATTATTTAGGGATGCCTCTTCCACGAATGCTTCCAGTTGAAGTTCAGGAATAAAACTAACCGTGGTATCTACCTCAAATTCTTTATCTGTAATTTCCCTATCTAACAATACATTCAAATCACGTTTTGTATTATAAAGAAGCTGTCGTGTTTCTAGCAGATTAATACTATCGTTATTTACATCTACCCTGGCATTTAAAACCGCTAGATTATTGGTCTGTCCATAATCAAACTGGTATTGTGAACGAATTACTCGCTCTTTAGAGGTTTCTAAAACGCTTTCCAGGACTTCAATATTTTGAGTAAGACGAGCTATCTCATAATAAACACTCATGAGCTGTAGGATAGTAGTCTCTATGGTTTCCCTAGCTTCAAGTTGTGAAAGGTCGTATTGCTCCTTTAAGCTTTTATAATTATATAGTCTTCCCAGGCCGTCAAATAAAGTATAATCAACATTAATGGCAGCATTATATCGGTTGCTTTCAATGCCCTTCTGATCAACATTTTCACGGTCTTCTGGCTCTGTCAGGCGGTCATTAAGATCATAACCAGCACCGGCCTGACCCCTAAGTCTTGGCAAATAGCCAGAATTTAAAATCCCTTGATTATTCTCCGCAATTTCCACTTGGTTTTTGGCTATTTTTATACCAAAATTCTTCTCAAGGGCTCTTGCTACCGCCTCATCTTTAGTAATAACCTCCTCTTCCTGAGATGAGGCCTGGAATACAAACAAAAGAACGATAATAAGAGTAAACCTAAATTCTTTCTTCATGCTCTTTCTCTTCTTTTTGTTCCTTAATTGCACGTTCTACTTCCTCATTACCAACACGATTCCCTGTTGTGAGCCATTTCCCTCCTACTTTGATATTATTGCTGATAGAAAGCAATAAAGGCAGCAATAAAAGAGTTAAAACGGTAGCTATAGCGATCCCATAGGAGATAGAAATTGCCATAGGCTTTAGAAATTGGGCCTGTCTGCTCTTTTCCAGTAGCAAAGGTGCCATACCTGCTATAGTGGTAACCGAGGTAAGAAAAATAGCTCTAAATCGGGCTCTTCCGGCTTCATACAAAGCATCTTCGAATTTCATTCCGGATCGTAGATTTCCATTGAATTTACTTATAAGTACCAAACCGTCATTAACCATAATACCAATAAGAGCAATAATTCCCAAGGCTGAAAGAACATTTACAGGAAAATCATGAATCCAGTGTCCCCACGCTACACCTATCACACTAAAAGGTATCATTAACATCAATAAAAAAGGTTGACTATAGCTTCGAAAGGTAAAGGCTATGGTAGCATAGATCAGAAATAGTATTACCGGCAGCACACTCCTAGCAGAATTAGTCAATTTACTTGCTTCACGATTCTGACCTTCATAAGAAACTCCAAGACTTGGATATTTAGCCAATAATTCAGGCATTATATTATTCTTAATATCGGATAGAATTTCTGTCGAACTCCCGTTAGGATCTTCCATATCCGAACTTACTCGTATTTCCCGCATGCCATCAAGATGACTTATTGATTCTGTTCCCCTTATAATTTCATAAGTTGCAATTTCATTAAAAGGCACACGGTTCCCAGAGGGCGTAGTAAGCCTCATGTCATCAAGATCATTGATAGAAGATCGGTTTTCACGATTATAGCGCACCCAAACTCTTATTTCATCTTGTCCTCGTTGAAACCGCTGGGCCTGGGTTCCAAAAAACCCATTTCGAACTTGCCGCATCACTTCGCCTAAATCAAGACCCAGAGCATATGCATTATCTTTGAGCTGAATATTGATTTCTTTTATGCCCTTAGGATCATTGTCCTTTACGTCTTTTAGAAGTGGGTTGTTTTCAAAAATTGTTTTTAATTCCTCTTTTGCAGCTTCAAGTTCCTGAAGATTATTTCCGAGAAGGGAAACCGACACCGGATCACCGCCAAAATTTCCACCCGATCCAAAGGTCAAATTCTCAACCCCAAAAACAGGACCTACTTCTTCCCTTATCGCATTGGTTATGTCGGGAGAACTAAAATCCCTTTCTTCTCCTGGTAAAAGATTTACCTGTAAGGAAGCCTTATTATTCCCGGGACCAACCCTTTTTATGATATTCTCGATTACAGGAATATTATCGGTTTGTCTTGCCGTAAAATCTTCATTCACTCGCCAGGCAGCATCTTCAACCATCGAGATAATTGAATCTGTACGGGCGGGATTAACCCCTTCTGCCATTAATAAGTTAATACTCACCCTGTCGCTGGCAATACTGGGAAAGAGAGTAACCCTAATCCAATTTCCTCCTATAGCCCCAATTGTAAGAATTAAAATTGAAGCCAAAATGCCTAAGGAAAGTACCTGTTGTCTCAATACGAATTTCAAAGCTGGACTATAAAATTTATCCCTATTATAACGCATAATCCGATCTCCAAGCTTATTAATTTCCCGCATTCTACTAAAAAAGCCGGAATTTTTCTTATTCGGTACTTCTGATTTGCGTCGTTGTAGCGCCTTCGAATGTGCGATATGAGCCGGAAGAATAATGAGCGCCTCGACAAGGGAGACCGTTAAAGTAAGGATCACCACGGTAGAGACTTCACTGAAAAACTCACCAATACGACTATCCAAGAAAAGAAATGCTGAAAAAGCCAGTACTGTAGTGATTATGGCCGAGATAATTGGAGGCACCACTTCCATTGTGCCATCGAGAGCTGCCTGAATGGGTGGTTTCCCCATTTCATAATGCTGATATATGTTTTCTCCGATCACAATTCCATCATCGACTAAAATTCCAATAACGATGATCATTCCGAAAAGAGAAAGTACATTAATTGTTACCCCAAATTGGCCTGCAAAAATAAACATCCCCAAAAAAGCTATTGGTAGTCCGAAGGCTACCCAAAATGCTAAGCGAATATTCAAAAAAAGTGCAAGAAAGAAGATTACCAAAAGAATACCAATCGCTCCATTTTCCATAAGTAAGCGGGTGCGTTGGCCTAAAGTTATAGAGGAGTCTGAGACCACATCCAACTGAATATTACTGCTTTTTGAATTATAATCTGCAATATATTTTTTAACAGCAGAAGCTGCAGATAATAAATCCTCATTGTTGGTGTTACTAACGGAAACATTTACCGCAATATTTCCATTGAAATATGAGGCATTGGGCGTTTCACTGAATTGATCTCGTACTGTAGCTACATCACTGAGCCGGATGATTTGGCCACTTTCAGAAGATCGCACTACCAAGTCATTAAGGGCGTCGGCATAGTAGGAACGACTGTTTGCTCTAATTAAATAATCTTCTGCATCGGTTTTAATAGTACCCCCTGTGCTCAGGATATTCGCTGATCTAACAGATTGCGCAACTTCTTCAAAAGTCAGGTTATAGGCTAGTAAATCATTTTGGCTAACGGCAATCTCAATCTCCTCTTGGGGAAAACCCGAAATTTCAATCTGGGAGATTCCATCTATCCTCCTTAAGTCATTCTCTATTTGCTCGCTAATACGTTTTAAAGTTACCAATGGAACCCCTTTCCCGCTTATTGCGAAACTTATGGAAGGACGGACCCTTTCTTGTTTTGAAACCACCAGAGGCTCCATACCACCGGGGAAAGTGGGAACGCGGTCCACCGCGTTCTTCACTTCGGTGAGCATCACATCAATATTTTCATCCTGTTCTATCTCCACGGTGATGGAGCCACCACTTTCCCGAGCTACAGAGGTCACTCTATCTATTCCCACAAGACCCTTGAGGTTATCCTCTATCTTAAGAATAATTCCCTCCTCAATTTCCTCAGGTGCTGAACCAGGATAATTCACATTAATATTTATGATCCTGGAATCCTCCAAAGGAAAAAAAGATGAATTCAGGCTGAAAATTCCTACAAGACCAAAAATTACAAATGCGAGAATGACCACATTTACGGCCACCTCGTATTTTATAAAGTAACTTATTAATTTTCTCAAAACTAAAGATTTTCCGTTGAGCCTTCTTCCTGCTGAATTTCAACAACCTGGCCGGGATAAGCTCCGGGAACGGGGGCCGAAATCAGTTGAGTACCATCTTTCAGACCTTTTATGACCACGCTCTTGGAGGCAAAATAGACAGGATCAACTTCTTCAAGAGCGAGTATACTGTCTCTTACCACATATACCTTAGAGCGATCTATTAATAGCTCTCTGGGGATCTCAATGGCATTTTCTTCATCTCTGGCATCAAGCATCGCCTCTAGATACATGCCTTCACGAATATCGGGATCCGTAACTTTTATAAACACCTGAATGGTTTGGGATTGCCTGTCTACCCTCGCATTAATACGGCTCACCGTTCCTTCATAATTCTTGGTCTTTTCTAAGTTTTCAAGAGATACATTCTCCCCAACTTTAAGAAAGTCGGCAAATTTTTTAGGTACTGCGACTTCCAGTTCATATACTGTAGGATCTATAAATTCCCCAAGCTTCTGACCGGGCCGTACCAGAGTTCCTGGGTTTACTGAGGCCTCTGTTAGCACTCCATTAAATGGAGCTCGTATTGTAAATTTGCTAAGACGCTCTTCCAGGTTTTTTATTTCGTAATATGCTGAAGTAATTCCGCGACCTGTAATAAAATACCTTTCCTTTTCCGTATCCATTTCAGGTAAGGGCGGCGTAGTTTTGTTTACATCAAACTCGGTGAGATAATTCTGCCATTTTTCAAACGCCTTAGGATAATCCATGCGTAAATCCGGCATTATTGAGGTAATGGTATTGAACAATTCACTTTTGGCTGAGAGAACTCCCGCGTAGTATTCTTCCGAATCTAAAGTAAGAAGAACCTGACCTCGGGAAAACTTTTGTCCAGGTCTAAAATCCTTACTGCTTGACCGGAAAACCCCCTGGACCTCAGAAAATAATTCAAGTTTTTTAAGAGCGGTTACATTCCCGTTGGCAGGAATAACAATAGGAACCGTACGATTTTTAACGGTATCCACAAACACTTTTTTTACGGTTTTTCTGGCCGCGGGAACCTCTTGCACGTTACTATTTATAATTGCTTTTGCTCCAAATATTGCTAATACTATAAGCAATACTCCCATTATCGAAAGAATAATTTTCCTTAAATCCATACGGCATTTAGACTTAAAAAGCCTCAAATAGTTTAATCAACAATTTATAAATTATGCATAACGGTCAAGTTTTTCCTGAAGTTCCTCCCATCTTGCCATCAATTCCTCCAGTTCTTGCTTGCTCCTTTTATAGTTTTCAAGGAAATCTGGCCTGGCCATAACTTTCTCATAATTTGATGCGAGCTCTTCGTCTTTTCTCTTGATCTCTTTTTCCAGTTTTCCTATTCTGGATTCGGTATTGCTTAGTTTGTTCTTAAGAGACTTTACTTTTTTCTGCTCTTTGTAGGATTGTTTTCCCTGATCTCCTAAATTATTCCTTGTTCCCTTCGGGGACTCATCTTTTTTTTCAATAGCACGCATATTCTCAGCCTGCCTTTGGTCAAGGTAAAAGTCTATATCGCCAAGATACTCCTTTATTTTCCTGTTTTTGAATTCGTAAACTGTTTTTGTGAGTCCCTGAAGAAAATCCCTGTCGTGAGAGACAAGAATCAAAGTTCCCTCAAAATTCTTTAGTGCTTGTTTTAATACGTTCTTGGATTTAATGTCAAGATGGTTGGTAGGTTCATCCATCACAAGAACGTTAAATGGCTGAAGCATTAGTTTTGCTAATGCCAGGCGATTTCGCTCACCACCTGAAAGAACTTTTACCTTTTTATCAACCTCTTCCCCTCGAAAGAGAAAAGAGCCCAGTATATCTCTTACCTTACTCCGATTCTTTTCGTTGGCCGCATCGATCATGGTATCGTGTACGGTTTTTTCCCCATCTAGATACTCTGCCTGATTTTGCGCAAAATATCCTATCTGGACATTATGCCCTAATTTTAACTGACCTGTATATGATATTTCATCTATAATTATTTTGGCAAGGGTGGTTTTACCTTGACCATTTTGTCCTACAAAGGCTATTTTACTACCTCGTTCAATCAACAGGTTGATATCCTCTAAAACCTGATTTTCCCCGTAGGCCTTTCCTATATGCTCAGCTTCAATCACCACCTTCCCCGGCTGTACTGAAATAGGAAAATTGATGCTCATTACCGCATTATCATCTTCATCTACCTCTATACGATCCAATTTATCAAGCTTTTTTACAAGCGACTGTGCCATTGAGGCTTTAGATGCCTTTGCCTTGAATTTCTCTATGAGCTTCTCATTACGCTCTATTTCCTTCTGCTGATTCTTTTGAGCAGCAAGTTGTTGCTCCCTTAATTCATTCCGGAGCTCCAAATACTGTGAATAGGGTTTTTTAAAATCATAGATTTTTCCAAGAGAAATTTCAATGGTTCGATTTGTCACATTATCGAGAAACATTTTATCATGGGATACAATAATCACGCAGCCCGGATAATTGTTCAGAAAACTTTCCAACCATATAATACTCTCGATATCAAGGTGGTTAGTAGGCTCATCCAGCAATAAAATATCGTTATTCTGAAGAAGGATTTTAGCAAGTTCTATCCTCATTCTCCAGCCTCCAGAAAAGGTGTCTGTTATCTTGTCGAATTGATCTCTTGTAAAACCAAGTCCCAGTAGTACTTTCTCTGTGTCGCCTTGATAATTATAACCGCCTATAATTTCATATTGATGGGTGACTTCACTGAGTTCCTGAATAAGGTCAGAATAAGAATCGCTCTGGTAATCTGTTCTTGTGGCGAGCTGGCTGTTAATGTGGTCTATCTTTTTTTCCAGGTTCTTTATCTCCTCGAAAGCCTGTTGCGCTTCTTCCACTACAGTTCGACCTTGAACAAAATCTATATCCTGTTTTAAAAAGCCAATCTTCAGTTCCTTATCCTTAGCTATCTGTCCTTGATCATATTCCTGTTCTCCAGCAAGTATCTTTAACATAGTAGATTTCCCGGCACCGTTTTTTCCAATTAGACCAACTCGATCCCCACCGTTTAATCTAAAAGTTACTTCTTCAAAAAGGTACTCGCCGCCAAAGGAAACGGACAGATTATGAATATTCAGCATTTATTGTTTTTATTTTTGCAAATATGCCTAAATTTACCTTGCAAAAAAAATACGATGAAGTTCCTGAAAGGCAAAAAGTTATATAGTATTTTATTCGGTGTTTGTCCCGTATGTCACCAGGAAAGTATGTACAAGGAAAAAAACCCATATATACTTAACCGCATCTTTGAGATGCACGAACGCTGCTCTTATTGCGGTACAAAATATAAAATCGAGCCTTCCTTTTTTTACGGAGCCATGTATGTAAGCTATGCTGTGGGTGTTGCCTTTGCTGTTGCCGCTTTTATTATTGCCCATTTGTTTTTTGGCGCAGGATTAATGATCTCTTTCTGGGCAATTATCGGGACTTTAATTGTATTTATGCCTGTAATTATGAGGCTATCAAGAAATATATGGATCAATTTCTTTATGAGTTATAACAAGGACATAGTTAAAGCTCATCAGCCTGAATAATATTTTTTGGTAAATCGACCTAATTCTACCTCAGGAGATAATGGTTTACCAGTTTCAATTAGTTTGATAAGTTCCTGTGAAAGCATTGGAGCGATCAACATACCCCTGCTACCAAAACCATTACAACAAAAGATATTTTTATGCTCCGGATGTTGCCCGGCTAATGGTCTTCTATCTTTGCTAGCCGGTCTAATTCCGGCCACTTGATCCACAACGTCAAACTTACAGCTTATAATAGTTGAAAGCTTATGAGTTAACTCTTCCCGAGCCTCCAAGCTTGGATCTGGGGAATGATCCCGGTTATTATATGTTGCTCCTACACGATAAAGGTTATTGCCTATCGGAATAATAAAAACAGATGCCTTAACTATTTCCTTCAACTGGAGTTCTTCAGAATAAATGGTAATGTATTCACCTTTATTCCCGGTTAAAGGCAAATATTTGAAGAAAGGATTATTCTTTAGACCAAAGCCTTCGCAGAATATTATTTTACTGGCAATAAGCCCTTTATATTCAACTTGGTGATCTGAAATTTTTAGACGCCCATAATCAAAATTTTCAAAACAGATCTTCCCTTGATTTTTTAAATAATTCCCATATTCGGAGATCATCAGTTCAGTATTAACCGTACCGGTGTGCAAGACTTCCCCAAAGCCATAATCTGATTTAATGCAGGGATTTAGTTTTGACCTAAGATCAGTATTGAGGAAATCGGCAAGTCCAGGTTTATCAGCAGCGGAAAACCAATTATTTTGTTCTTCTACAGAATTAAAGCGTCTAAAAATCGGAATATTATAAAACAGCTTTACTCTCAACTTTTCTTCGATACGCTTATAAAAGGGGATTGCCAAATCCAATTGTTGATAAGCGTTCCAGGCAAGCGTAAAACGTTTTAAGACTATTGGGTTAATAAGGCCAGCAGCCACCAGAGAAGCTCTTTGCGTTCCTCCCTCAAAAACCCTGTAACTATGGCCGTTTTCTTCAAGACGTTCACATACAGAAATCCCACTTAAGCCTAAACCTACTACTAAATAGTCTAACATAACTTAAAAATAAAACTTCTGTGGAAATTAAAAAAACCAAGCATCCATTCATTAAAAAAGCGCCCATCATGGACGCTTTAAAATTTTTTCTTTATAGGTTTTTTTAATAATTCCACATATCTTGTTCAAAGTTGCGAATTTGTTCCTTAATTCGTTCAGACTCCAGCAGTTGCATAAATGCATTATCAACAATGTAATCGTTGATCTGGCGGTCTCCATGGACATTTTCCTCCTGATAGATTATTCCGTTAAATCGCCGGGCATTAAGCAAGTGATCGAAGCTTATACTTTGTGAACTATTTCCCCCACTAAATGCTTTGTGTTCATGTAAAAGTTCCCGGGCATCTGGAAACCAAATCCAAAAAAGTTCAACAAGGTCTGTCTGACCGGAATCAATAAAATTTACATCAGGAGCAACTGGAGCAATTCCAAGTAAACGATATTTCAATTCAGCTTGCCTTTTATCAAAATACCACATCCCACGGATATGATATTCTGCAATATCAGCAGAACTAAGATCCCTTCTATCAATAAATTGCTCATCCACCTCTTCTCCAGCGTTATATTGTTCAATCCCTAAATCTGTGGTATCAACTTTTGATAAGGTAGCCTCAATATCTTTAAGGGAACGTTTCTCTGTAAAATAGGAATCGGCATATATATTTTCAATAGTTCCATCTTTAATTCCTTTCATAAGAACATCGTAAAGAGAACGCCTATTTCCACCAATATTATTTGTGTCGATAGGGTAGAACAGCGGAAAATTCACTCTTTCGTCTAGATCTATTATCTCCCATACGTTTTTAGACCAAAGCACATCCCTGTCCTCAATATAGCCATATTCCAAAGGCTCGTCATTCATATCACTTAAGCGCTGAGCTTCGGTTTGTTTACCGATATCTTCAGGGCTTTTGGCATTCAATATATTTGTCTGCCCGAAGGAAACTGTGGTTAATAGCACCAATGTTATTGCAAATAATCCTCTCAAGCTCATGGTCATAAATTTTATTAATTAGTAAGCTCAATTACTACGGGAGCTACCTTTTTCAGCATATATCCGGAATTATTAGATAAACGCGCATTAATGTCAAATATTGTAACATTTTCTCCTCTACCCGCACGTCTCAAGGCAGCTTTTGCTCTATCGTCTAGACGACTTCCATTAACCTGGATGGTTGGTTGTCCGGGAACCTTAAAGCTAAATCCAGAAACATTTAGATTAATATCAAAATCAAAATCAGGTAATGTGGCTCCAATTGTTGACACCTCCAGACTATTTCGTTGCATTTTCACAGCACCGTCCTCCCCACGCACTGTACCCACAGGTCGAGGAATATCCTTTATCCTGAAAGTCGAACTCGAGGGATAGCTTTCACCATCTATCGTTCCAGTAACATTAATCTTAACCTCTCTGGCTTGAAGATTTGTGACGTCCATCATATAGCTACTGCCCGAAGTTTTTCTTAATCCTGGAGCTGATGCGCTAACATTATTATCCGGTACACCTGCCATAGAAATGGTAAGGGGATTTTGAACACCTCGGTAAAGCACATTCATCTTATCAGCAGAAATGGTCGCTGAATTAGGTTTTGGAATTACAGAAAATTCCTGATCAACGGGAACAACGGTTTCTTCACCATCTTCAACAAAAATAAGGCTACCTTCAAGTTTGTGTTGCCCGGCATTTCCAGCATTTACATTAAGTACGACCCGTCCATCTTCAATAGAGTAATCAGAATCGCTTAATTCCCGCCCATCCAGGCTTAATTCGACCCTATTCGGTTTGGTTGTAGCATCCTTTCTTCCCAAAACAATAGACCCGTCAAAAGTTTCTCCCTGGTAGTAAGCAGATCTAGGAGTCTCGAGCAAAGTTGTATAATTAGTCATGGCTACCTCACTTTGCAATTGCCCGGATAACATAGCCGAAAGAATATCATTTTCGGTAGTTTTAATATCAGATTGAGTTTGGGTCATTTTAGTAAGAGAAGCGATTAAAGGATATCCCTGATAATGGTACATAAGCCATGGCTGGGTGACGTTCTCTCTGTTGGTTACCTCTTCTGTTGAAAATTCTTCTGCGACCTCTTCGGCGATTTGAGAATATTCATCTCCAATGATGTCTATTACTCCTTCCCGGTAAATTCTTATCTGTTCCAGAAATTCCTCTCCTTTTGGGCTAACTCTTCCACTAGCAAAGAACATATTGTCCAATCGGTCTGACCTGTCCATTGCTTCGTAATCTTTTTTTCCTTCCTCATCATAATCAGCCAAAAGTTCGTTCTTAATACCTTCAATATAATCGTTGAGATTTTGTGAAAGTTCGTGGACTCTTTCAGCATCCTCCATTATGGAAACATATTTTTCTGGTTGCTCATCGGCTTTGGCTTCAAGACCTGCCATAAAAGCATTATTACGTTCCGTAGTTGATATATTAGAGGCATTTAATTTTTCATTCATAAGTCCGAAAGCCGTAAGAACTTCCTTAGACATATTTAATGCCATCATCGCGATGAAAACCAGATACATCAGGTTAATCATCTTTTGTCTTGGTGTTTGTTTTCCAGACGCCATGTGCTAATTAGTTTTGTTGTTTAAAAATTCGGATAACGTATTGGGTTTAATTAAACTAATTAGTGGTCACCCTTGTACCATTCATCGCGGTTAGCATTCCACCGTATACGCCATTGAGTGAAGATAAGTTATTAGCTAGCGAATCCATTTGGTCTTTAAGTCTGCCGGCATTCTCTGCAACTTCTTCGTTGATCTCCGCCTGACGTGAAGCTGACTCTACCTGTACTTTATAAATATTATTTAAAGTTTCCATTTGAGCGGCAGCCATAGTTAGTTCTTCACTGTATTTCTTTTGAGAAGCCATAGCGTCCACCGTAGGAGCAATTCCTTTAGCAGCTCCTTCAAAATTACGGATGCTTTCTCCTAGACTACTCATAAGACTTGCGTCTATTTTTGCGTCTCGAAGCATATCATCGAGCTTCTTAGATAAAAGGCCTTCTGCTTCCTTTTCTTCTTCGATAACCATAGATTGCTTTCTGTTATCCGCAGCAGTTCCACCTGCCAGTTCAGGATATACCAAAGACCAGTCAAGATCATCGTCTACCGGTTCAAAGGCCGAATAAGCAAAAACCAAGGCTTCAACAATAAGTCCTGCAATAAGCATTGGATTACCACCAGGCCAGTGCATCAATTTAAAAAGGGCTCCCAATATTACAATAGATGCACCTAATCCGTACACCATATTGGTTATTTTTTTTGTGGATCTTGAATTTGCCATAATTAAGAGAGATTTAGATTTTCTTTATTTTATAAATAGGTTAAATAGTTTAGGGTATTTTAACGGTTGTTCTGGTTAAGGGTTACATCGGTACCCAAGTAATCCTGAACTGTTCTAAAACCGATATAGCTTCTAGCAGAATCTGCATATTCATAATCTCGGGAGCTCACCTGAAGGAAATAGGCAACATCTTTCCAGGATCCTCCACGTACGACTTTTCGCATATCTTCTTCGTTATTTACCGTAGGGTTCATTGAAGACATGTATTGATAAGATGCTGGATCATAAGAGGAGTTGACCCATTCTGAAACATTCCCAGCCATATTATACAGTCCATAGTCATTAGGATCGTAAGATTTTGCCTCTACAGTATAAAGAGCCTGATCTGCTGCATAATCTCCGCGTAAAGGTTTAAAGTTTGCCATAAAACAACCACGGTCATTTTTGGCATAAGGCCCGCCCCAGGGATAGGTCGCTCCTTCAAGGCCTCCTCGGGCTGCATATTCCCATTCGGCTTCCGTAGGTAAACGATAGGATGGTACATTGTGATCTCCTTTGGATCGCCTGTAAGCATTATGGTAAAAAGTTCTCCACTGAGTAAAGGCTTTCGCCTGTTTCCAGGAAACTCCTACCACGGGATAATCATCAAAAGCACTATGCCAGAAATAGTCATTATGCATAGGCTCATTATATGAATAATTAAAATCTTTAATCCATACGGTCGTATCAGGATAAATCGCAATTTCCTCATTCTCAATAAAATCACGTCGGTTCCCCTGTGTCCTTGCCGCATTCTGTATATCCATGTAGGAATATTTAAACTTTAGCTTTTTAACATCGATGGTGCGCTGCCCGTTATACACCTCTTCCATGGGAATATACATAGTATCCATAACTTCGGCATAATATACATCGGGATAATCTTCAGTGTCCCAGATTATATCAACATCCTTATTTAGTTTTCGATTCTCATAATCGTCTGTTGGGCCTCCGGTACCATAGGAATTTAGCATATATTCCTCATAAGGTGTAAGATCATCGGTATCTGCATCTGCAAAAGCATATTCCCCTATTCCGCCACTGCCAGGGGTCTCCCCCATATCTTCAGCCATAATTGCCAGGCGAACCCTGATAATAGAATCCTTCACGTAGTCTACGAATTGACGGTATTCCGCATTAGTGATTTCGGTTTCATCCATATAAAAGGACCGAACGGTCACCGTTTTTGGAGGGGCATTCTTTTGGTCAGCTAGATCATCATCAGATTTCCCCATGATAAAAGCTCCACCTGGGATTAATGTCATACCGTAAGGCTTCTCCGGATTCCACTTTTTCCCTTTCGCACCCACCAGCTGTCCCCGGTCTCCCCGACCACAACTAAAAAGCAAGGCTAGAACAGCAATTAGCGAAATAAACTTCTTCATAATTTCTCTTAAGGTTAAGACATATTGCTTTTACGGCAGTAAACCTATCTATTTATTTTTTAAAAAACAATAATTTCGGTAAAAATACAGTAAATACAATTAGTGTCTGAAATTTGTTTAAACTTCGTTTTTTCTCTTGGCTTTATACCATCTTTCAGGGATTACCTGGTTGCAAGCATCCATGTAATCTTCTTCGCTGCAAGGTAATAACGTATGACGTTTTAATTTAGTATTGACCTTGGCAAGAAAAGGTATTTCTATCCACCATCGACCACTTAATGGACTCTTATAAAATACTAAAACCTCCTCATCTATTGGCACTTGATATTTAATAAACTCTTTTCTTGCCGAAATAGTATTTTCATTAGTACGGTAATTTACCCCTTCGATAAAGTACCAAAGGACCTGCGCAACCAGCATATCTTTTCTCTCCCCCGCTCCAGGTGTGTATTCATAAATCCCAAAAGAGGAAACTTTATCGCTTATTCCGGCATACCTGGATAAGGCACAGATCTCCCTCCCGTCAAAACCATTTGGAGAGTCTCCTAGCCCTAAAACTGCAGAATCCATCGCTCCCAGGTCGATTCCTACCAAGTTGGCATCTCTCATAACGGGTTCCACAAGACTGATATCATTTACGATTTCCCCCAAACGATATGCATCAAAAAACAAGCGATCCATCAATTCTATTTCATCCTGGGAATTGAAATAGGTTTGAAAGCCTAGATTCGAATAGTTAAAAAGATTATAAGGCTGATTCACTACAATTTTACCCACATAGGACCGATTATTTATCGGTTGCTCGGCATCTCCCAAATCAAATCTATGGTCGATATTTACCAAATTTACCATTTGGTCCAGGGTATCATACGCGCGGTACTGGGCATATATTAAATCCTGTCCTCCTCCCATAATCACCGGAATAATATCTTTTTTCACAAGACCCGATACCAGATGTTGAAGCGCGTAATAAGTGTCCTCTACTGTAGCGCCTTTCTCGATATCCCCCAGGTCTACAATATTCAGGTGCCAATTGCCAGGATAAAGTTTATAAAATGCTCTTCTAATGTTATCAAAATGAAGATAGCTTTCTCCTTCTTCGCATAGTCGGTTTTCCTTTACTCCTACCAAGGCCAGCTGAACATTTTCCAATTCTGGCAAGCCTGAACTTTCAGTATGTATATCCAGATTTTCATGAAGAATCTGGCCTGTTTCCTCCGAAAATTCCTCAAGCAGATCAGGGCTCACGGGACTCAGAAACTCTAAATCCATAATTTATTTCTTTTTGGTAGTTTTCTTCTTGGTTGTAGTCTTTTTGGTTGTAGACTTTTTCCCTGCTGTTTTTTTTGCCGGTGCCTTTTTCTTTGCAGTCTTCTTTTTTCCACCCTTTTTTTCCAGGATGTCTTTAACCTCATCTAAACTAAGCTCCTTAGCATCAACAGTCTTAGGAAGTTCAATTTTAGTCTTCCCTTTTATGATATTAGAGCGACCCCAACGCGCCTTTTCAACTCTAATCCCTTCCTTTTCCCAGTTGTGAATAACTTTCTCTTTTTCTTTTCTGATTTTGTCTTCAATAAGGGTTTCAATATCGTTGTCAGAGAGGTTGTCAAAGTCATATTTCTTATTGACGTTAATAAACATACCATTCCACTTTAGATAAGGGCCGAATCGGCCTACACCTTTCTGCACTGGCATTCCCTCATACTCATAAATTGGCGCATCAGCCTTTTCCTTTTCTTGTATGAGCTCCATAGCTCGATCAAAATCCACACTTAACGGATCTTCCCCCTTGGCTAACGAAACATATTTTTTCCCAAACTTTACGTAAGGTCCGAAGCGACCATTATTCACTTCAACATCTTCTCCTTTATACTCCCCAAGATGTTTGGGAAGCTGGAATAAATCCATCGCTTCCTCATAAGTTATGGAATCCAATGTCTGATCTGGACTCAAACTTGCAAATTTGGGTTTTTCTTCATCCTCAACCGATCCAATTTGAACCATTGGACCAAATTTTCCTAACCGCACACTCACCGGTTTGCCGGTTTCCGGATCTTCACCAAGAATACGTTCACCAACTTCCCTTTCTGCATTTTTGGCAACGTCCTCTACCTGTGGATGGAAGGTTTTATAAAAATTCTTCATCATCTTGGTCCACTCCTCATTTCCTTCCGCTATGTCATCAAAATTCTGTTCCACCTTTGCCGTGAAATTATAATCCAGAATATTCGAAAAATGGTTTACCAAAAAATCGTTTACTACCATACCAACCGCAGTTGGAACAAGTTTGCCTTTGTCACTGCCCACGGTTTCGGTTAATTTTTTTTCCGATATTTTGGAGGCGGAAAGGACAAATTGAAGGTAATTCCGTTCTACACCTTCTACCGATCCTTTTTCGATATAATTCCTATTTTGAATGGTAGAAATCGTAGGTGCATAGGTTGAAGGACGGCCAATTCCTAATTCTTCTAATTTTTTAACAAGAGAGGCTTCGGTATATCGGTATGGCGGACGTGTAAACCTCTCGGTGGCGGTTATGTATTTATTTAGGAGCCTCTGATTTTCCTTTAAAGCCGGGAGCATCCCGCTTTGTTCTTCCCTCTCTTCTTCATCATGACCTTCAAGATAAACCTTGAGAAACCCATCGAACTTGATAACCTCTCCGCTTGCCGTGAACAGTTTATCGTGTTTATCAGCTTCAATTTTCAAATTGGTTCGTTCCAGCTGAGCTTCACTCATTTGTGAGGCGATAGCCCTTTTCCAAATTAGCTCATATAAGCGCTGTTGATCCCGGTCCGCATTAACACTATGACTTTGGAAGTTAGTTGGACGAATAGCCTCATGGGCTTCCTGTGCACCTTTTGTTTTACCTTTGTAATTACGTGTTTTCGCATACTTCTCACCATAGGCCTTGATGATTTCGGCATTAGCACCCTTTTTGGCATCATCCGAAAGATTCACACTGTCCGTTCTCATATAGGTAATATGACCAGCTTCATAAAGTCTTTGAGCCATAGTCATTGTTTTACTCACAGAAAAATAAAGCTTTCTGGCAGCTTCCTGTTGCAAAGTAGAAGTTGTAAAAGGTGGTGCTGGTGATTTTTTAGCAGGTTTAGTAGAAAGATCGGCAACTTTATATTTTGCCTCAAGGTTTTCCTTTAAAAAGGCTTCAGCTTCCTCACGGGTGTCAAAGTTTTTTGGAAGTTTGGCTTTGAAAGATTTTCCGTCTTCTGTGGTAAATTCAGCATCAATTCTAAAAGAGGCTTCTGCCTTAAAATCCTGAATCTCTCGTTCCCGTTCAACGATTAGCCTAACTGCCACTGATTGAACTCTTCCTGCTGAAAGCCCTCCTTTTACCTTTCTCCAAAGTACCGGGGAGAGTTCGTAACCCACCAGTCTATCTAAAACCCGTCGGGCCTGTTGTGCATTTACCAAATTATAATTAATACCCCGAGGGTTCTCAATCGCCCTTAATATTGCCGATTTTGTGATCTCATGAAATACAATTCGTTTAGTCTTTTCATCTTTTAGATCGAGTTCTTCCGCAAGATGCCATGCTATGGCTTCTCCTTCCCGGTCCTCATCACTTGCCAGCCAAACCATATCAGCATCCTTTGTCAGGCTCTTTAATTTTTTTACAACATCTTTCTTATCTTTGGATACAATATATTTAGGCGTAAAATCTCCATCGGTATCTACCCCTAACTCTTTAGTAGGTAAATCGGCAATATGCCCAAAGCTCGAAGCAACTTTATAATCCTTTCCGAGAAACTTTTCTATGGTTTTTGCCTTTGCCGGGGACTCAACAATCACTAAATTTTTTGCCATAACACTGCATTTTGAAGTTGCAAAAGTATATCAATTTTTTTGTAACCCATAGCATGTCTTCACAAAACAACAACAATTGCTCGCTAATAAACCAGTATACAGAAGCTCTCAGGGTTCATAAAATTTCTTTTAAAAAGTCTGGAAAGTCAGGGAGCTTAACGGCTTTTTTGATTGATCAAATCCAAAAGGTCCACATCATCACCGAGTAAAACCTCTTCGGAATTAATTCGTCCTTCCATGGGACCGTTTTCCAATTTAAGTACCCCACGCGGACATACTGCCGAGCAAATTCCACAGCCCACGCAACTCGAACGCACAACGTTCTCTCCTTTCTGCGCGTAAGCGCGTACATCGATACCCATCTCACAATAGGTAGAACAATTACCGCAGGAAATACACTGCCCCCCATTGGTGGTAATTCTGAATTTGGAGAACAAACGTTGTTGCATTCCTAAAACTGCCGCCATAGGACATCCAAACCGACACCAAACCCTGTTCCCGAAGATAGGATAAAAGCCAACACCAATTACCCCAGAAAAAGCTGCTCCAATTAAAAAACCATACCATTCCCTAAGCTGATACCCGGGAAAGAAGAAGATATTCCCATTCCCACTGAAATAATTAATTCCAATTATAGAAAGAATCACTACCAGGTAACCTATGGCACCATATTTAGCATCCTTAGCTAATTCCTGACGTTTAAATATCATAATAGCCGCGAACAATAAGGTAAGAAACCCTGCAGCACCCCATAGAAAGATATTTCGGGTCAACCAGAATTCCCCGGTATTTTCTCCCAAAAATGAATACACCACCGCAATAGTCATCACTGTAACAAAAACAAGCACACTATGTATCACCCAGCGTTCCACCTTCCAGGCAAAAAGCGATTTATCCGACAAATGACGATATGGATCTCCTGCAGTCTCAGCAAGACCCCCGCATCCACAAACCCAACTGCAATACCAGCGTTTACCATATTTATAAGTCAAAATTGGGGTAATTACAAAAATGGAAATTAACCCAAAACCCAACATAAATACTCCAATATTTCCCGCAGAGAGGAACTCATTGACTTTGTATCCGGCAAAAAGATCGTAATTGAGTGGCCAGATATTAGCAGGATTATAATAGGGTTGGTTTAGCCGAATAAGAATTTCAGGAATCAAAAAGGCAAATCCAAGCTGAAAGAACATGACGGAATATGTACGCAGAACCTCATAGCGGTTAGTTCTGTACTTCAGAATAAACTTATAACCGAAGATAAATATAGCAAGAGTATACAGTGTGCCATATACAAACCACTGGCTCGCCGGACCGCCATTAATAAGATAACTCAATGGGTCGAAAAGAGATATAATTCCGGTATTGGGACCTTCCTTTGTAAGCCCTAAAAACTGAGGAAACCAGTAAAGTACAATATAGAATAGCGTTAAGGCGATCCCGGTGACCCAGGCCCAAAGACCACGGCCTGTCATAGATTTAAACCAGATACCATCATTCTTTACTCCCGGGTGCTTCCCGCGATATAGATCGTTGGCAAAGATCACCGTCCCCACAGTTATCAATACAAGAGATAAGCTGAGAAAAAGCGTTTTATTTGGAAAATTCACGTTAGCTAAAGCCAGCAAAAGAATAAACAAACCAATCAGCCCAATCGCACTAGCCAGTTTCTGGGTACCTGAAAGTGCACCAGGAGCCTGGCCAGCTAATGACATATTTTTCTGAATTCTACTCATACCTGCTTTATATTTTCTTTAAATGCCTTGAAAATTTCTTTTTCGTACCTATCGTAAAATTCGGGATCGAAATTAGCTTGCTTTAAATTTTTTAAAACAAAATGAATACTTTGCTTTTCGCTTAACCATCGGTCAAAAACCTCGTGCCTCATCCGAATTCCAAAAGTATTGATCCCTAAAAATCTATTATCCGAAGCATCGAAAGCAATTGTAATGGCCTTGGTGTTATCTCTATGTTGCCAACGAAAATGCATTTCCCCTTCTCCTGGGTTTGCTGAAACATTTCCATAAGTCTGGTATTCAATATCAAAAAATTTAGCTGAATTAAACCAATTACCAGGATCATATTTTTTTAAATTCCCAGTTAGATTTTTTGCCAGGGTTTCCCCCATCATCCTACCTGTGTACCACACAGCTTCAATCGCATTTCGCCCAGAGTGTGTCTTCCTGAGCTCTGCACAATCCCCTATAGCGTAAACATCTTCAATGTTAGTTTGCAAATATTGATCTACTAAAACTCCTCTACTGGTTTCGAGAGCTGAATTCTTTAAAAAGTCTATGTTAGGTCTCACCCCTACGCAAAGACCAACCAGCTGGCATGTTATCTTTTCACCGGTTTCTGTAATTACAGCATTCACGCGACCGTTTTGATCTCCTACAATTTTATCGAGTTGAATTTCATGACGGAGATCAACGCCATGTGACTTCAGGTGTGCTGAAATCATTCTGGCATCCTCCATCGGTAACACATTTTGCCAAAAGGCCTTCTCTCTGATTAGGACAGTAACCTCAATATTTCGGGTCATAAGCATTTCGGCAAGTTCCACACCTATAAGCCCTCCACCAAGAATAACGGCTTTTTTACAGTTCCTGGTATTTTCTTCCAGAAGCTCCAAGTCTTGTTTTGACACCAAACCTTGTACACCCTTTAAATCCTGTCCTTCCCAACCAAATTTATTATAAACCGAGCCGGTAGCTAGCACAAGTTTATCATATTCCATGGTCTCTCCTGAAGAAAAATCAAGCCTCTTCTGTTGAAAATCTATTTCATCTACCCAGGCTCGCTTGAGCCCTATTCGGTTTTTCGACCAGAACCAATCCTCGTAAGGTTTAAGGTGCTCCCATTTCATATGGCCCATATAAACATACATCAAGGCAGTGCGGGAAAAGAAATAATCGCTTTCCGCAGAGATCACGGTAATGCGTTTATCAGATAACTTTCTGATATACCGTCCGCAGGTTATACCTGCTATCCCGTTTCCGATGATGACAATATGTTCCATAATTAAATTTAACAGCAGCCCCCGCCATCATAATGATAGGTCGATTCGCTAATATAAATATCATCTCTGCTTAGTTTTGCTAGCTCGTTGGCCGTTTTATCACAGATAGCTAAAGGTTGATTTTTCAACAAAATGTGGCCCTTTTTATCGTCAAAATAATCATTATTTCCATAATAGATAGCAGCTTTACCAGTAAAAACGCAAGGGCCATCTTCAGGCATAGGATCTTTTATGGCAGCAAGCTCCACTGCCTCAACAATTATCAATTCAGATGTAGAATAGTTTTTAGGATCCAATATTCGGTATGGCTTTTTGGCCCTTATTTCAATAGTTCCAAACCCCACTTCGGTGAGCGCTTTTACATACTCCTTGAGCGGAAGGCTTCCACTAAGGCACAAAGCTCGCAAACGCTCATCTTCTCTTAGTTCATCATTGATAGGCTGTTCGCAAACAGGGTCACTCATTACCAAACGCCCGTGAGGCTTTAAAACCCGGTACATCTCCTTCAAAGCTTTTTTTAGGTCATCTGTTTTAAATATATTAAAAAGACAATTTTGTGCTGCCACATCAATACTTTCATCGCTCAAAGGCAAGGATAGGGCATCCCCTTTTCGAAGATCAACAAATTCATTTTTAAACCACGGATTCTGCTTTTCTGCCTCGATGAAATTCTTCCTTGAGGCCTCAAGCATTTCATTCACAGAATCTACCCCGACCACCCCATCGATTTGACGTGAAAAGTAAGCGAATTGAAGTAATTCCATTCCACCTCCCACTCCGACATAAAGAATTTTAGGTTCACCTACCAGGTCACGTGGATGTACGGTGCTACCGCAACCATAATTCATTTCCTGCATTATTTGTGGAATTTTAAGTCCAGGGAGTTCCCAAATAGGATTAGTGGTACAACAAAGGCCCACATCAGGAATTACTGCTGCTTGCCGATAGATATCATTTGTGGTTTCCAGATAACTCATCTCTTCTATATATTTTTAATAACCTCTTTAAAAATCGTAATCATATTAGGTTCAGCTTTTTCCGCCATCTCAATAATTTCTTTGATATCTACTGGCTCAAGATTATCAGGGTCACCTTCATCGGTAATTACCGAAATCGCCGAAACAGGAATATTCAAATGATTAGCCACGATAACTTCAGGCACCGTACTCATTCCTACGGCATCGGCGCCCAGAATCTTTAACATCCTGTATTCTGCACGAGTCTCCAGTTGGGGACCCAGAACTGACGCGTAGACCCCTTTATGCAAAACAATTCCATAATTCTTTGCCGCCTCTTCTATGATCTGGTTCATTTCAGGATCATAAGGCTGACTCATATCAACAAAACGTTCGCCTAATTTTTCTACTCCATGGAAAGCCAGTGGGGAATCACCCAATAAATTGATATGATCATCAATAAGCATGAGTTCCCCCTTTTTGAAATCAAGGTTAATGGAACCCGAGGCATTACTCACGAGCAGCTTCTTTATTCCCAGCCTTTTCATCACCCTTACAGGATAAGTGATCTCCCCTAGACCGTAACCTTCGTAATAATGGAAGCGCCCCTGCATTACTATCACTTTCTTCCCTCCAAGTTTTCCAAAAATTAATTTGCCTTTATGAAACTCTACCGTTGCAGTTGGAAAGTATGGGATGTGATTATAACTCACCTCTACTTCTATCTCAATTTGCTCGACCAATTTCCCCAATCCCGTTCCCAGGATAATTCCTATATCCGGATTATCAAATCCACGGGAGACCAGGTAATCAGTAGATTCATCCAGTTCTTTTACCATTGTTTAATCTATGAATTTTATTAATTCTGAATCCCTGGGTATATCGCTTAAAACATCGATATCATTACAGCTTTTCAAGATTTTAACCTTATCCTTTTTAAAATCTTGTAGCGTATTTTTAAGTACCGAATCTGTACTCCAGGCCTTATTTCTAAACACCTTCGAATTTAGTGATTTCATTCCTAATAAATAATATCCTCCATCTTTTGCAGGACCAATTACCACATCTTCTTTCTTTAGATGATCAAATGCATCTTTAATATCTTTTTGTGAAATTTCAAGAAGATCCGTTCCTATAATAATAACTCGTTGATAGGTATTTTCAAAAGCATCGCAAAAAGCATTTTCCATCTTTTCGCCTAAATCCTGCCCTCGTTGTAATTCTTTACGGAAATTCTCGGAATCAAAAATTTCCTGCTCCGGAAAGGCTTCTGAATAATATATAACCTTATCTACCTTTAGATTTTTCGTAGCCTCGTAGGTATGGTGCAAAAGAAAATTATAAATTGCCAGAGCGGCATTATTGCCGACTTCCTGTGCTAAACGGGTTTTCACCCTCCCTTTTAAAGGATTTTTGGCGAAAATTATCAGTAGTTCTTCGGAGGTTTTTCTCAAGCTAAATCTATTTAAATTAAGAAAATTAAGCGACTGTTCCCTGGCAACTGCTCCCTGAACCAGCAGTGCAACCATAACAATGCTGAGAAATCCTTATCTCACGTTCCTTCAGCACATCCTCATTATAAGCACTAATATGGTTCACATTGGAAGCTACCTTCAGCTCTAGCATCTGATTAAAGTCGCAGTCATACAACCAGCCATCCCAACTTACCGATATAGTATTGGTACACATTATATTTTTAACCGCCTCCGGATTATAGGCATTGACAAGTTCATACATATAGTCTTCGTAGTTCTCTGATGCAATTAGATATTCCAAAAAACGGCTGATAGGCAAGTTGGTAATGGCAAAGAGGCTATCGAAATCAATATCAAAATCATTTTTTAATGCCTTTTTAAAATCTCGTTCCATCAGCTCCTGATTAGTAGGTAAAAATGCACCAGCAGGATTATAAACCAAATCAAGCCTTAAACCGGATCCACTTTGAGCATAACCTACTTCATTTAGCCTCTGAAGGGCATCTATGGATTTATCAAAAACACCATTTCCACGCTGTTTATCTGTTTTTCCTTTTTTGTAAAAAGGTAGGGATGAAACAACATGAACATTGTGTTTTTTAAAGAACTCAGGGAGGTCGTGATACTTCTTATTGGCCACAATTATTGTAAGGTTGGACCGAACTATAAAATCCTTTACCCCTGCTTTGGCGGCTTCCTCTACAAACCATCTAAAATTAGGGTTCATCTCAGGAGCTCCTCCTGTGAGATCCAAAGTATGTGCACTGGTTTTCCTGATTACCTCAAGACATTGCTCCATTGTCTCCCTGGTCATGATCTCCTTGCGGTCCGGCCCTGCGTCAACATGGCAATGGGAACATACCTGGTTACACATATAACCCAGATTGAGTTGAAGCACCTCCAACTTTCCCGGTTTTAAAGGAAAATTACCTGTCTCGGCAAGTTTTTCTCTAAACCTAGGAAGCTCAGCTTCCTTAAAGAGACCGTCATCCAGGATCTCCAATTGTCTTTCAGGATTAGAAAGGCTGTCTTTTCTAGCTGATAATGATTTGCTGGACATATTCTTGGTTCAATTAAAAGGAGTAATAATTAATTAGATACATCTAATAATGAGTCAACACGGCTCTTTATTTAAGAATTCGATCTGTACCAGGGTAAAAAAATTCCCATTTAATACTTTGTTCTTAATAGAAAGATTTCACATACTTAATTTCTTGTGCTTATTCATCATTTGTACCCCGTGAACAAGAGTGGCTCCACTTTTTATGGCAGCCCCAACATGTACGGCTTCCATCATTTCTTCTTTTTCAATCCCGCGTTCCAAACCATCTTTGGTATAAGCATCAATACAATAAGGACATTGCACAACATGGGAAACCGCCAAGGCGATCAGTGATTTTTCACGGGCTGAAAGAGCCCCTTCCTCAAATACCTTTCCGTAGTAATCAAAGAATTTCTCTCCAAGCTCCTCACTCCATTGGTTAATTTCACCAAATTTCCGAAGATCGGTTGGGTCATAATAAGATTTTGACATTTCTAATTTTTTCGCTAAAGATAGGGTTTTCTTTGTGGAATACCAGACCATCCTAGTCCACTCCAAGCTTCTCGAATAGATCAACAAAACCATCCTGCTTTATTGTCCATATCAAAACCTGTAACAAACTTTAGTTGATTTTCAACTACAATTTAGAGAAACCATTGATAGTAAATTGCCTTATTTATCAAGGAAACAGGACCTCACACAAGAGAAAAGAAACCCACCAGGTAAACAGAGATTTAGAAATGAAGGGAGAAAACAATATCAGGGATTAAATCCTATCCTTACGGTCACGCCTTGAATTAATCAATTTTCGGATTAAAAAAATCGCTGCCCCAAGAATAAAAAGGATTTCCAGTCCTAAAAAAACATATATTAATTCCATAAGAATATAATTAGAAGAACCGAATAAGAGAAGGGCTCTAAAATTCAAAACGGTAAATCTCTGAAAATTAATCAGTTTGGATTGACGTTATAAAAACTAATCTTGCCAGTTATAAAAACCCAGCAAAAGAAAAGGCCAAACTTTTCAACCCCTCGACCAAATTCTAACGTTTTTAAAACTACTATTAGCCTATTAGCCATTTAAACCCTAAAACAAACGTTAAAATTTTAATTTTACGGGGAATTCCAGGGCGTTAAGGTTTCTTAAATTACAAAGAATTTAACAACATAGGTTTTAATTTAGGCGTATCATTATTATTGTGAAATTTATTTATGAGGATAGATGTTAAAACACTCCCGGTTATTGATATTATTGAAGATATAGCCGCGGTCATTGGAGTAGAGGTACAAAATAGTAATGGCGAATATGTCATGGACATCCCTGAAAATCTAGGCGAAGGTTTTATACGGGGTGCGAGTTTTGATAATGGAATGGGGGTCATTACCTATAATTGCAAGTTCTATGAAGATGTCGAAATCCATTTTTCTCTTAATACGGTACATCCATTAAAATTCATCTTTTGTTCAGAAGGTCATGTTGGACATTCCTTTCAATCTCAGGAAAAGATTAATACCATAGAAACTTATCAAAATATCATTGTCTCCAGCAGTGGGTATGACGGGCACGTACTTTTTTTCAAGGCTAATCTTCCCACCCATGTTTCCAGTTTGGAAATTATAAGGTCCGCGTTTTCTTCCCGTTCCAATCATAACTTCAAGGATCTTGACCCCACACTTAAAGATCTTTTTAAAGATGATGTTTCTGAAAAACAATTCTACTATCAGGGGAATTACAGCATAAAAGCAGCTGATTTGATGGAGGAAATAGACACTCGTAATTATACAGGGTTTTTACGGTCGTTATTTCTTGAGGGAAAAGCTTTTGAAATGCTGGTTATCCAGATCGCCCAGTACCAGGATGATGAAGCAGAAGATAAACTTCCACAGATACTTCGAAAATCGGATATTGAAAAGGTTAATTATGTAGTCAAACGTATTCAGGGAGATCTAGGCAGCAATCATACTGTTGAAGCCCTTGCTAAAGAAGCAGGCACCAATGTCAATAAACTTCAGGAAGGTTTTAAATATGTTTACAACCTCACGGTAAATAAATATATGCAGCATAAAAAGCTGGAGGCCGCTAAAGAAATGTTGATGAGTTCAGAGAAAAATATTTCTGAAATCGTGGTTTCTATTGGCCTCAATAATCGAAGTTACTTCTCTAAGATCTTCAAAGAAAAATATGGCGTAAACCCCAAATATTTTTTAAAGACCCGAAACAAACAAGATTAGATGTCAATGTTCTGAAAGATTTCAGGAACAATTTCAGGGTCAAAATCCCATAAAACCGGTAAGGCGAAGTATACTACAAAACTTACCAACAGGATGGAAAACAAATTCATCCAAATCCCTGTTTTTATCATGTCCGGGATATGCAGATATCCAGAACCAAAAACCACAGCATTTGGGGGAGTCGCAACTGGTAACATAAAAGCGCAGGAAGCAGCCAGGGTAGCGCTTATCATAAGAGAATAAGGATGAAGCTCGAGAGCGAGAGCCATTGGAGCTAAAATTGGAAGCAACATAGCCGTGGTAGCTAAGTTTGAGGTCACTTCAGTTAAAAAATTTACTGTTGCTACCAAAATCAGGATTACCAAAAACAAGGGTAAATGCTCAAGTTGCGTTAACTGATTTCCAAACCACACAGCCAGGCCAGAATCACCAAAACCTCTAGCCAAGGCCATCCCACCTCCAAAAAGCAGTATTATTCCCCAGGGAAGTTTTACGGCTTCTTCCCATTGTAACAATGGGCCTTTCCCTTTGCCAGCCGGGAAGGCAAACAAAATAACTCCTGCAGCAATAGCAATTATGGTATCATCTACAAAGGGTAGTAAAGGCTGGAGGAAAAAGGATCTACTTATCCAAAAAAATGCCGTTACAGCAAAAATGCTTAACACTCTCTTCTCACCTTTCCCCATGGTCCCCAATAATCTAAGTTGTCGATTGATCTCCGCTTTTCCGCCAGGAATAACTTCCTGGCCAAACTTGAAAGCATAGCTGGTTAAATATTTCCAACAAATGAAAAGTAGAAAAATCGAAATCGGGAAACCCAGTAAAATCCATTTGAGAAAACTTATCTCTATCCCATAAAGTTCTTCAATGATCCCAGCAAACACCAGGTTAGGCGGAGTTCCAATTAGGGTGGCAATACCCCCAATAGAAGCACTATAGGCAATAGAAAGCATTAAAGCTTTTCCAAATGGACCACTGGCTTCTTCCAAGGTACCGCGTGTTTCTTTCAATTGTGAGATTATTGCAGCACCAATTGGTAACATCATCACTGAAGTAGCTGTATTGGATATCCACATGGAAAGAAAGGCCGTAGCAAGCATAAATCCCAGGATAATATTTTTTATGTTAGTTCCAATAAGCCTAATTATAGAGAGCGCTATTCGTTTATGAAGATTCCATCTTTCTATCGCTATGGCCAGTAAAAATCCACCCAGGTACAAAAACACATATTTATGCCCAAAAGCAGCTGTTGTATCCTCGATGGAAAGCGCTCCTGTTAACGGGAATAAAACTATAGGCATTAATGCAGTAACAGCGATAGGAATCACTTCGGTCACCCACCATAACGCCATCCAAATCGTAATGCAAAGCACATCATATGCAGGGCCGGGCATTGA
Source organism: Salegentibacter profundi (assembly GCF_054121475.1). Taxonomy (NCBI): domain Bacteria; kingdom Pseudomonadati; phylum Bacteroidota; class Flavobacteriia; order Flavobacteriales; family Flavobacteriaceae; genus Salegentibacter; species Salegentibacter profundi. The sequence goes on along the minus strand of NZ_JBSYGG010000006.1, from coordinate 141,812 downwards.
AGCTGGTTTTCCTACCAGTTGAAGAAGTAGAAAAACAAGAGGTCCGGCGAGTAAAACCACCGTTTTTGCATTTTTATTCATATAGAAAGAGAATTATTCACGGGAAAACGGCTGGTTAGCTTCCAAATTCAAGTGAAGTTACTAATTTTAGCATAAATTTCCTGATATCATGAAAAGAATGCTCACGGGAGTAATCGTTTTTCTACTCTTGGCCTGCCAGCCGAAAGCTCAAAAAAAAGATCTCATTTCCTGGTTACCACAGGAATCAGCTGTGGTGGTTCAATCACACGACCTGAAGGCGCTTTCTAGAGATCTTTCTTCATTAGCTTTTGTTAAAGAAAATGACTTTAGGTTGAAGAATCAACTTGAGGAAAACCTCAATTTCCTAAATCATATTGAAAACCTGGGTAATTCTTTGATCGCTTTTTCTAACCTAAAAAAAGAGGCCTTTTCATTTACCATCATTAGTGAAAGTCAACCACAAATTAAACTGGACTCCGTAAGGAACAAATCGGTGGAACGCTTGAAATTTGAAGATTTTGAGATAAACAAGTTAAACCTTGAAGGAAACGTCTTTTTTACCTGTAGGAAAGACGGTGTATTCTTTGCAGCAAATTCTCTTAAAGGTTTAAAAACTATCCTGAAAAATAAAGGCATTTTGAACGATTCGGAATTTAAAAAAGCCTTTAAAGCTTCTGATCCAAAGAAAACCTCAATATATTTTCACAATGAGCGGGTTGGAGAGAAGTTTAAGCAATGGTTCCCCGCTACAGACTCCAGCCTGATTAATTTTGCCACCTGGAACGCCGTTGATCTTAATCACAAAAACGGATCTCTCAATTTTAATGGAGTAAGTCTCTGGCCTGAGAAAGCCAGCATCCAACATATTTTTAAAAAAGTTGGTTCCTCGCCAAACCAGATCCCCCGGGTTGTTCCTATTACAGCCTCAGGTTTCTCCTCATTTGGGTATGATAATTTTGAACAATTTCATCAGAATTTCAAGATTTTTTTCCAAAAGGAATTCTCTGAATATGAAAAGGAAATCCTTAAGAATGTCTCAGAAATAGGCGTTATTACTTACCCATCAGATCAATTACTAGTACTCAATAATATCGATGTAAATCTTGCCAAACAAAATCTGGCAAGATTTAGTAGAGATGGTAAAGAATTCCGAAATAGCACCCTCTATCGGTTCGATAATTCATCACTGTTTGTGGAAAACCTCAAACCATTAATTAACCAGGTAAATTTGAAATTTTATACCACCCTGGAAAATTTTGTCATCTTCGCCAATTCGGAAGAACTTCTCAAAGATGTGATTACGGCTTTCGTGAATAAGAAAGTCCTTGCTCAACACGTGACTTACGGGCAAGCCTCTGCACATCTATCAGAAGCTTCAAATATTTTGTTGGTTGCTAATAATGAGAATTTTAAAGATAATTTAAAAAATTTAGGGTCAAACAAGTTTAAAGATGACATTTCCGGACTGAATTTCGAACCCAATAATCTCTCAGCTATTCAGATTGTCGCTGACAGGGAGTTTTCTCATATTCATGGAATTTATCAAAGAACCCAGGGATCAATTCATACAGAAAAAACCAAACAGCTTCTTTCGGTCAAGTTGGATGAGAAAATTCTGGGAAACCCTGTTTTCTTCAGTAATCATAAAAACGGCCAAAAGGATATCGCCGTCCAGGACATCAATAATGTACTCTATCTTATCTCTAATAAAGGGGAAATCTATTGGAAAAAACAATTGGATGGCCCTATTCGGGGTAAAATCAAGGAAGTTGATATCTTAAAAAACGGAAAGTACCAACTTGCATTTGTAACTAAAAACCGACTTGAGATAATTGATCGAAACGGAAATCCTGTGAATCCTTTTCCTCTTAAATTCCAGGATGAGATCACGCAGTCTTTAGCACTATTCGATTACGATAATAATCGTAATTACCGATTCTTAATTACCCAGGAGAACAAACTTTATATGTACAATTCAAAAGGAAGAAGAGTAAATGGTTTTAAATTCAACAAGACCAACTCAGAAATATTATTCCCTCCAAAACACATTCGAATAGGCACCAAAGATTATATTGTTATTGCTGAAAACTCCGGCAAACTCAATATTCTATCCCGCCAGGGACGTCACCGGGTGAAAGTTAATAAACGCTTTAACTTTTCTGATAATGGATGGTACCAATATAATGGTCATTTTATTTCTAGCAACGAGGTAGGAGAGCTTGTATTAATAGATGAAAACGGAGGGTTTTCAGATAAAGATTTAAGGCTTGCTCAAAATCATAAAATAGACGCCACCCATAATTTACTGGTTAGTTTTTCTGAAAATACCTTAACAATCAAAGACAAGGAGCTCGCTTTAGATTTTGGACTTTATACCGAACCTCAAATTTTTTTGGAAAACAACAAATACTACATAAGTATTACTGATTTACAAACTCAAAAGGTGTATGTTTTCGACAGTAATGCGGAGTTATTGCCTGGTTTCCCAGTATATGGCACCTCTGCTATTGATTTAACAAACAGCAATGATGATGATCATCCTGAGTTTGTAGTTAAAGGCGACACCGGCGAATTATTAATTTATAGTTTTTAAATTTAATGGTGTAAAGGGAGTTTAACTATAATCCTCGGAGCATTCTTATAAATTAAGGAAAAGACTATTTTTGGTACACCATAAATGTTTAACCTTTAGGTTGATACCATAGTAATCAATCCAGGTCCGTTAACTGATTAATTTCTGCTTCGAAAAGTTCAGAAAAATGGTTCAATAATTTCTCCTGAATTTCATCCATTGAAATTTCTTTTTTCCCCAGTTCGACATTTAGAGAGGTTACCGCTTTACCTTTAATTCCGCAAGGAACAATATTATCAAAATAACCCAGGTTTGCATTAACATTGAGTGCAAAACCATGCATGGTCACCCAACGACTGGCCCTTACGCCCATTGCGCAAATTTTACGTGCAAAGGGGGTGCCCACATCCAACCATACCCCCGTTTCTCCAGGACTTCGTTCCGATTTTATTCCATATTCATCTAGCGTCCGGATCACCATTTCCTCTAGTAAACGAAGATATTTATGAATATCGGTAAAGAAATTTTCCAGGTCAAGAATGGGGTATCCTACGAGCTGTCCTGGACCGTGGTAAGTTATATCTCCTCCTCGATTTATTTTATAATATTTGGCATTTCTTTTTTCAAGTTCCGCTTCGGAAACCAAGAGATGTTTAATGTCGCCACTTTTACCCAAAGTATATACATGTGGATGTTCCACCACAAGAAAATAGTTAGGAGTTTCTAATTTAAGGTCCTCACGTCGGTTCTGAATTTTAAGATCCAGAATACTTTTAAAGAGCTCCTCCTGGTAATCCCAGGTTTCTTTATAATCTTTTAAGCCTAGTTTTTGTAATTCAATTTTCTTATTCATCTTCTACCTCTGCGGATTGTTCAAAATTATAAGTGCGGCAATAACACCGGGTATCCATCCTAATAAGGTCAAAAGCAAGACAATGAGAATAGATCCACAGCCGCGGTCATAAACCGCAAGAGGTGGAAATAAAATAGAAAGCAAAACCCTCCAGATACTCATAATTCAAGATTTTTAAACCGATTTTATTGCAAAGATAAGATTAAAATTCGGCCTGCCACTCCATTGGTTGGTAGCCTGAGACTCACTATATTTGCATCCGCCTTGCAGAAAAAGCAGGTATTTAAATTTCAAACTATTATCATGCACCTATCTGAACAGGAAATAATACGTCGAGACAAACTCGCAGCCCTTCGCCAAGAGGGTATAAATCCCTATCCGGCCGAACTATTCCCGGTAGACCACACCACTAAACAATTGAAATCGCATTTTGAGGTCGGAAAAAAAGTGGTGCTAGCAGGGCGTCTAATGTCACGTCGCATCCAGGGAAAAGCTTCTTTTGCTGAGCTTCAGGATGCTGAAGGAAAAATCCAGGTTTATTTTAACCGTGATGAAATTTGCCCTGGCGAAAACAAGGATAAATACAATACTCTCTACAAAAAATTATTGGACATAGGGGATTTTATAGGTATTGAAGGAGAGCTATTCAAAACTCAAGTGGGTGAAATGACAGTGATGGTCAAAGATTTCACCTTGCTCAGCAAGTCACTTCGTCCTCTTCCGCTTCCAAAAACAGATAAGGATGGTAACACCCATGATGGATTTAATGACCCTGAACAACGATATCGCCAGCGTTATGCCGATCTTGCAGTAAATCCACATGTTAAGGAAATTTTTATTAAGCGCACCAAATTATTTAATGCTATGCGGAATTTCTTTAATGAAAAGGGTTACTTTGAGGTCGAGACCCCAATTTTACAATCCATACCCGGGGGTGCGGCTGCCAGACCCTTTATAACGCATCATAATGCTCTTGATATCCCGCTATACTTAAGGATTGCCAATGAACTATACCTTAAAAGACTTATTGTTGGTGGATTTGATGGGGTTTATGAATTCTCCAAAAACTTTAGAAATGAAGGAATGGATCGCACCCACAATCCTGAATTCACCGCTATGGAAATCTATGTAGCCTATAAGGACTACAACTGGATGATGGATTTCACTGAAAATCTTTTGGAGCACTGCGCCCTGCAAGTTAACGGAACTACCCAAGCAATTTTTGGTCAATATAAAATAGATTTTAAGGCGCCCTACAAACGTGTCACCATGACCGAATCTATAAAAGAATTCACAGGTTTCGATATCACTGGCAAATCTGAAGCGGAAATTAGAAAGGCAGCAGAAGATATGGGCCTTGAGGTTGACCAGACGATGGGAAAAGGGAAACTTATCGATGAAATTTTTGGGGAAAAATGTGAAGGGAACTACATCCAACCTACTTTTATCACTGATTATCCAAAGGAAATGAGCCCCTTATGTAAGGAACACCGTGAAAATCCAGAGTTAACCGAGCGTTTTGAATTAATGGTATGTGGTAAGGAGATAGCAAATGCTTATTCAGAACTAAATGATCCTATAGACCAACGCCAACGTTTTGAAGAGCAACTAAAACTGGCTAAAAAAGGTGATGATGAAGCGACTGAGTTTATTGATCAGGATTTTCTAAGAGCCCTGGAATATGGTATGCCACCTACTTCAGGTCTGGGTATTGGAATGGATAGATTGATAATGTTTCTCACCAATAACAGATCGATTCAGGAGGTATTGTTCTTCCCACAAATGAAACCAGAGAAAAAGGCTGTGGAACTTAGTGAGGAAGAAAAAGAAGTATTCAGCATTCTGAAAGATAACGAAATTCACGATTTAGAGGAAGTAAAAACCAAATCGGGATTGAGCAACAAAAAATGGGATAAAGCTCTGAAATCTTTAAGAAAACATAAAATGATTGATGTTTTCAAGGATGGAGAAACGATGAAAATCAAAGCGAGTTAACCTTGGAATGTTTGGTGCTTTGTCGTTGAACAAAGATTAAATTAAGTTATTTTTAACTTGTTTTTTAAACCTTTTTAATAAATATTCGTCTAAAGACTGCCTGATGGTGGTCTTTTTTATATTTTGGCCACTGCTCAAATAATTACACCATCAAATATCTTAAACAAAGTAAACTACTTTTTATGAACAAAAAATTTTCGCACAAACTGCTCCTTCTCGCCCTCTCGGTCTCGGTTAGCAGTTGTGCTGTTTTTCAACCGGAAGAAGATAGCGCCTCCGCTAGCAAAACCGATGAAGCCAAAAAAAATGGCAATGGAGTTAAGCCTTATGAAAAGGTGATCACTAAAGACGCCAAAACAGATTTAGGCCTATTCACAGTTCATCGTGTAGAAGACAAATATTTCTACGAAATTCCTGATAGCCTTTTTAATCGCGAAATGCTTACGGTAACCAGAATTGCAAAAACCGCTTCAGGTATAGGTTTTGGAGGCGGAAAACAAAACACCCAGGTTCACCGCTGGCAAAAAAAAGACGGTAACGTCTTACTGAGGGTAGTATCTCACGAGATCTATGCAGCTGATTCCCTGCCCGTTCACGAGGCAGTCGTCAATTCAAATTTCGAACCTGTTTTACAACGCTTTCCTATTAAAACCTACGGGAATGATTCGGTAAACAAAACTACCGTCATTGATGTTACTGAGCTTTATACCAAAGATGTTATGGCTCTTGGACTTCCCGATCGAACACGGAAGCGCTATAAGGTATCACGTTTGGACGATGCCCGATCTTATATAGATACCATTAGAAGTTATCCCGAAAATATAGAGGTTCGCCACGTAAAAACCTATAATGCAGGAGAACCTCCATCAAACGCCAGCACCGGATCGATCTCCTTAGAATTCAGCAACTCCATGATTCTTCTCCCTAAAGTACCGATGGAACGCCGTTATTTCGATCAGCGGGTAGGATGGTTTGCTCGTGGGCAGGTTGACTACGGAAGAGAGGATCATAAAAGCAAAGAAGTTAGATACCTTGATCGCTGGAGACTGGAAGTTAAAGAAGAAGACAGGGAAAAATTTAAACGCGGTGAACTGGTAGAACCCAAAGAACCCATCGTTTATTATATCGACCGGGCAACTCCGGTAAAATGGAGACCTTTTATCAAACAAGGAATTGAAGATTGGCAGGTGGCCTTTGAAGAAGCTGGTTTTAAAAATGCAATCATTGCCAAAGATCCGCCTAGCAAAGAGGAGGATCCAGACTGGAGTCCTGAAGATGTTCGATATTCGGTAGTAAGATACCTTGCTTCCCCTATCCCTAATGCTAATGGCCCACATGTGAGTGATCCTAGATCAGGAGAAATCCTGGAATCTGATATTAATTGGTATCACAATGTTATGACCCTTTTAAGAAATTGGTTTTTTGTGCAAACCGCCGCGATCAACGAAGATGCCCAGATGCCACAATTTGAGGATGAAGTTATGGGACGTTTAATCCGATTTGTATCAGCCCATGAAGTAGGTCACACCATCGGTTTACCTCATAATATGGGTAGTAGTGTAGCTTATCCTGTAGAAAAACTGCGTGATCCGGAGTTCACTGCTAAATATGGAACTGCTCCATCTATTATGGATTATGCACGCTTCAATTATATCGCCCAGCCAGGAGATGGAGATGTAGCATTAATGCCAAATATCGGTCCATATGATAAATATGCAATCAAATGGGGCTACAAGCCTATTCTTGATAAAACCCCTGAAGAGGAAAAGGAGATTCTCGATCAATGGATACTGGAAAAAGCGGGAGACCCACTTTATCGATTTGGAAGACAGCAAGGAGGTGGAGTTATTGACCCAAGTTCTCAGACAGAAGATCTAGGAGATGATGCTATTCTTGCCAGTGAATACGGAATCAAAAACCTTAAACGAATTGTTCCAAATCTTATAGAGTGGACTGCAGAAACCGGTAAAAATTACGAAGATCTCGATGACTTGTATTCACAGGTTCTCAGCCAGTATAATAGATACATGGGTCATGTGACAGCTAACATCGGCGGGGTCTATGAATATTACAAGACCTATGACCAGGAAGGAGCAGTTTATACCCACGTACGGCCTGCTCACCAGAAGAATGCAATGCAGTTTCTACAGGATCAACTTTTTTCGACCCCGGAATGGCTCATCGACCAAGAAATTTTCAACAAAATTGAATTCGATGGAAATATTGAACGCATCAGAAACTACCAGGTACGGACCTTAAATAACCTCCTGGATTTTGGAAGAATGGCACGTCTTATGGAAAATGAAGAGGTAAATGGTAGGGAGGCTTATTCACTTCTAGAGATGATGGGCGACCTTCGCAAAGGCCTATTTAGCGAATTATCTAGTGGAAAAAGAATTGACCGGTATCGCAGAAACCTTCAACGTGCCTATATTGATAGAATGGAATACTTAATGACTCAGGAACAATCTGAAATACCAGCCCGTATGCGCGCATGGACTTCAAGGAGTGATATAAATGTGGCGCAAAGTGATATTCGGCCCGTGGTTCGTGGGGAACTTAAAACCCTGGAACGCCAGATACGAAATGCTATCGGCAGAACAGGAGATACTCTAACAAGGTATCACCTTCAGGATGCCTTGGAAAGGATTGATCTTATTCTAAACCCTATAAAGTAAGAGTGAATTTTTTAAACATTCGTTTAATTGTCAAGGAGCCTGTCGGAATTTCCGGCCGGCTCCTATTGTTTTTAAATCACTGAATATTTTATAAGTCTTTTTTAAATAGTCTAGGGCTCTATGGTTCATGAATTGTCGAAAAAGGAAATAAGTTTAATTAAAATTCCATGATGGTTACTTAATAAGCCCTCGGCAATGTCAGGTATAAATTTATAAAGCCTATAATTTTAGTTTGTTTGAGCAGGCAAGGAAGATCCGAAGATCTAAATAAGCTTAAGCCAGGCTATACAGAAGATTTCTTCTTTGCCAACGAGAAAGGCCGTCTTGATTTGACGGCCTTTTTACTTATGGGACTCAAAAAAGATTTATTCCCTGCCCATATAAATGCTAAGAAAGTACAACAATGTAGCTAAAGAGCCCACTGCAGCCACAACATAAGTCCGTGCCGCCCATTTTAATGAGTCTTCAGCGGCATCATGTTCCTGGGTAGACAGCATATTTTCATTTTCCAACCACACTAAAGCTCGCTTACTGGCATCGTATTCAACCGGTAGTGTCACAAAGCTGAAGAGGGTCCCCATACCATAAAGAATAATACCTATCAACAAAATAGTACTTCCCATAGCCGTAGTGGCCATCAGCATCAAACCTCCAAAGATGACCCACTGGGAAAACCTGGAAGCTACACTTACAATAGGAACCAGCTGGCTACGCATTTGCAACCAACTGTAGGCCTGAGCATGTTGAATAGCGTGCCCGCATTCGTGAGCTGCCACTGCCGCAGCAGCAGCGTTACGTTGGGTATATACCCCCTCACTAAGGTTAATGGTTTTTTTCTGTGGATTATAATGATCGGTTAGCATTCCGGGGGTTGAAATAACCTTTACATCATAAATGCCATTATCACTCAACATTTTTTCCGCGATCTCTTTCCCGCTCATTCCATTTTGCAGGTGAACCTTAGAATATTTTTTGAATTTACTCTTTAACTTATTGCTCACATACATGCTCACGATAAAGAGTACTCCAGCAATTATATAATATCCTATCATTTCTTCTTTTATTTTTTTTCGAACTTCAAATATAGCAAAAACCTAGCCACATCCTATTAGCTTTCGGGGAAGGCATTTAACATGAATCCATTGAAAAACCTTATTTATCAATTTAAGATTATACCTATATTTGCAGCAATTAATCAAAAACCGGCTATGCAGTATAAAAGAATACTTTTAAAATTATCGGGTGAAGCTTTAATGGGAGACCGCCAATATGGCATTGATCCAATTAGATTGGCAGAATATGCTAAAGAAATTAAATCGGTAACAGATAAAGGTGTTGAAGTCGCAATTGTAATTGGTGGTGGAAATATTTTCCGAGGCGTCGCCGGAGCAAGTAAAGGCATGGACCGCGTACAGGGAGACCACATGGGAATGCTTGCTACCGTAATTAATGGCCTAGCACTTCAGGGTGCACTTGAAGATGCCGAGGTGCAAACCCGCCTGCAATCAGCCATCCACATCAATGAAGTCGCTGAACCATTTATCAGAAGAAGAGCGATTAGACATCTTGAAAAAGGTCGGGTTGTCATCTTTGGTGGAGGTACTGGAAATCCTTACTTCACAACCGATTCCGCAGCCGTTTTAAGAGCAATAGAAATTCACGCTGATGTCATTCTAAAAGGAACCCGCGTCGATGGAATATACACCGCGGATCCCGAAAAGGATACCAAAGCAACCAAATTTGATTATATTACCTTTGATGATGTGATCCGTAAAGGTCTAAAGGTGATGGACACGACGGCTTTTACCTTAAGCCAGGAAAACGAATTACCCATTATTGTTTTTGACATGAATACCCCCGGTAACCTTCTAAGAGTTGTAACCGGAGAAAATATTGGAACCAAAGTAAATCTATAGTTCAAAAAACCTGCATTTTAAACTTTATAAAGATGGAAGACGAAATTGAATTTATTATTGATAGTGCCAAAGAGGGAATGGAAAAAGCCATAGCCCATCTAAAAAAACAACTAGCCAATATCAGGGCCGGAAAAGCCAGTCCATCGATGGTTGGAAGTGTAATGGTAGAATATTACGGTTCACAAACACCACTTAACCAGGTGGCCAATGTGAATACCCCCGATGCGCGGACCATTTCCATTCAACCTTTTGAGAAAAGCCTTATAGGTGAGATCGAAAAAGGGATCATGCAGGCCAATCTAGGTTTTAACCCCATGAACAATGGTGAAAATGTAATAATAAGTGTACCACCATTAACTGAAGAAAGAAGAAAGCAACTTACAAAACAAGCAAAAGCTGAAGCCGAAGATGCAAAGGTTGGAGTTCGTAACGATCGAAAATCAGCCAACAACGAACTTAAAAAACTTGATATCTCAGAGGACCTTCTCAGAACTTCTGAGGATGAAGTTCAGGAGTTAACAGACGCCTACATTGCCAAGGTCGATAGAATCCTAGAGGTTAAGGAAAAAGAGATCATGACCGTCTAGCAAAGCGGCTTTTAATAATTTAACATACAATTGTCTGATCGGCTTGCCCAAGCCTGTCAGACAATTTTTATTTTAGGACTAAATTCCAGAAATTTAACCTCACCTGTAAAGAGATAATATGCGTCTATGCCTTATACTTGCTATCGTTTGTATTGTTTCTTTTACTAGTGCTATTGCTCAGCATACAATTTCCGGCCGGGTAGTAAACGCTGCCACGGGGGAGCCACTTCCCTATGCAAAAATCTCCGTTGGGGATGAGCCGCCAGGTCTTACCAATATTGACGGTTCATTTTCAATTACCCTGAGAGATACTATAACTGAAGCCACTTTTTCTTATGTTGGTTTTTCTTCAAGAACTATCCAACTTTCGGCTGCGACAGAATTCATCTTTATCAGGTTGAGACCTTTTACTGAAAATCTGGAGGCCGTTTTTTTGAATTCAGAAGAAAATCCAGCAAACAGCCTTATCAGAAAAGCAATTTCTAAAAGAAATCAGAATGATCCTGAAAAAGCTTTAAATTCATTTAGTTTCAGAAGCTACAATAAATTCCTCATCGATAATGAAAATAACCAAATTAGCCTGGAGACTGACAGCACTATGGCTGAAGTAGAGACAATTATTCAAACCGGGGCAGCTTATTTTTCAGAAAAAGTATCTCAATATCATTTTGAGCAGGGTCGGGGGCTAAAAGAATTAGTTTTAGGAATGAAAAATGCAGGTTTTAAAAAACCCGTATATGAGATACTTACGCTTTCCGTAAATCCCTTCTCACTCTATAAAAAGGATTATACCATTTTTGAGACTCAATACGCAGGACCACTTTCCAAAAAAGCTTTCCGGAATTATGATTTTAAAATTATAGATACTACCACAGGTGCAAGACCAGCCATCGTGGTGCACTTTAAGCCAAAAAGAGAGCATGCCGTTGCAGGTTTGGAAGGGATCTTATATCTGGACTCCAAAAGTTTCGCCATTCAAAAAGCCAAAGCACAGCTACTCGGTGCGATTAAACTGGAAATCGATCAGGAATATGAATATTTTGAGAAAGAAAATCTTTGGTTCCCAAAGAAGCAAGTTACCCGGATAAGACCAGGTAGAGGAGGCAAAGACATTTCGGTTTTTGGAGGAGTCATATCTACCGGCCGACTTCAGGGCGGTGGAGACATAATCAGTACCGTTATTGCAGGTAAGGATTTTGAATCCGGACTCTATCTTAACTCTACCAGCACAAATTATGAAATTCAATTAAACACCAAAAATAACATTAAAGGTATCTCTGCCCAGGTAGAGGTTGCTCCCGAAGCCTTTAATCCAGATAAAGAATTCTGGCAAGAAAACCGACAGCAGCCTTTTACTTATTCAGATAAAAATTTAGAAGAAAGAGTAGTTGAATTGGTTAAGAAAAAAGATGTGGAACGCCGGATCGGAATCAAAAACACCATTGGCACGGGATACTTTCCAGTGGGTTTCTGGGATTTTGACCTAGGGAAATTTTTGAAATTTAATAACTACGAAGGAATACGTCTGGGAGTCGGAGGAAAAACTAACAATAGGTTTTCAGATAAATTCAATCTTAACGCTTACTCGGTATATGGTTTTAAAGATGAAGTTCTAAAATATGGTGTAGGCACCAAAATAGCACTTTTTAAACCAAGTGGAACTAACTTGAAATTTAACTATTCGAGCGATATTATTGAAGTGGGTAGTTTCAATTATCTGCAAGGGGTTAATGAATTCTCAGTAATTGAACCTCGTTTTGTGAACATCAGTTTTTTCTATACTGATAAAACCATTAGTGGAAGCCTCACCCATAGGTTTACCCCTTCGATAAATAGTGAATTACAAATAAGTCAAAGTAATATCACCAATATTCGGGAGTACGCCTATATCCACAATGAGCAACAATTGCAAGATTATAAGCTTAGCCAGGCCACCTTTTCTTTTTTATGGCGTCCATTTGCACGTTTTTTAAGTACCCCAACAAAAAATATCCTGATAGAAAAGGGATACCCGAAATTCACTGGACAGCTCACCCAGGCTTTTTCTGGATTTATGAAGGGTGATTTCAATTTCTTCAAGGCCGGATTAAAAATAGAACATGAGATAAGGAGGTTAGATAAGTCCCGCACCGAATTTATTCTGGAAGGTAATTATGCTACTGGGGACCTGCCGCTCACCCATGCTTTTCACGCCTACCCTAATAATGGTAATCAAAGCGAAATCTTAGAGCGTTTCTCAGTAGCCGGACATACAAGCTTTGAAACCATGTATTACAATGAATTCTTCAGTGACCGCCAGGTAATGCTTCATATTAAGCATCAATTCCGACCAATCGAACTCAACAGGTTTAGCAAACCGGAAATTGTACTGATATCCCGTCACGCCATCGGAACATTTAAAAATCCTGAAAATCACGCAAATATTTCGTTTAAAACCCTGGATCAACTATATTCAGAAGTGGGAGTCGAGGTGAATAATATTCTGGCTGGTTTTGGCCTGGGAAGTGCTTACCGTTATGGTAGTTATAACCTACCGGGTTTCAAACAGAACTTCGCATTTAAATTCACTTTCCAGCTAAAGATCTAAAGCCTATACTTTACAGTTATTAATCCGCTATTTAGTGTGGCTTTTTATACCTTTGCGCTCGTTTAAATCTCACCCATGTCCAAAATTTTCAGCTTTGGCTTCTGGAATTCTGTTGCAAGATTAATTCTTCGCAATAGAATTATTATAATATTCCTGGTATTGGCCGCCACTGCATTTCTGGCTACCCAATGGAAATACATGAAGTTTTCTTATACGGAAGCCAATTTATTGCCTGATGAACACCAGGCTAATTTAACTTATAATTCCTTTCTCGATACTTTTGGAGAAGAAGGCAATCTCGTGATTCTTGGGGTTAAGGATTCCTCATTGTTTACCCCTGAAAAGTTTCAGGCCTGGACAGCTCTTAACCAGGAGCTTGAAAATTACCCTGAGGTAGATCACGTGATCTCTATAAGCAATTTAAAAAAGCTAAAAAAGTTTAACGATCCGAACCGTTTTGAAATGGTTCCATTTATCGAAGAGGACAAACCCGATAAGGAAGAGCTCAATGCCTATGAGAACGAACTCTTCACTGCGCTTCCTTTTTATGAAAATCTCGTTTACAGTTCGCATTCTAACACCATTCAGTCTGCCCTTTATATAAATAAGGAAATAGTTAATTCGGTAGAAAGGAAAGATTTTGTTCTGAAAAAATTAAGGCCTCTTATTAGGGAGTTTGAGGAAATGCACGGCATTGACGTTAAAGTTTCCGGAATGCCTTATATCCGTACCCTTAACTCCCAAAATATAATTGATGAAATTGGACTTTTTATTCTTGCTGCCCTAAGTGTAACGTCCCTGATTTTCTTTTTCTTCTTTCGGTCGGTACGGGCTACAGTAATTTCAATGATAACCGTATGTATCGGGGTAATGTGGGCTTTTGGCGTGATTGGATTACTACATTATGAGATCACGGTACTTACCGCTTTAATTCCACCACTTATTATAGTAATAGGAATTCCCAATTGTATCTTCTTGATCAATAAATATCAACAGGAAATAAAAAAACACGGTAATCAGGCCAAATCACTACAAAGGGTAATTACAAAAGTGGGGAATGCCACCCTAATGACCAATGTGACTACTGCCTCTGGATTTGCAACTTTCATCCTCACTGACAGCACCTTGCTTAAGGAATTTGGTTTAGTGGCTTCCATAAATATTTTGGCAATTTTTGTGCTAAGTCTTCTTATTATTCCCATTATCTATAGCTATATGTCCATTCCGAAAGACAAACATCTAAAACACCTTAACAAAAGGTGGATAGGAGGGTTTGTGGACTGGATGGAACGGATGGTGCGCCATCACAGGATTGCAATATATATCATTTCAGTTTTTTTACTGGTATTTAGTATTATCGGCATTTACACTATTAAGATTTCGGGGAGTCTTCTGGAGGACATGCCTCAGGAGGCCACTTTTTTCCAGGATATTAAATTTTTCGAAGAAGAATTCGATGGAGTAATGCCCCTGGAAATTCTTGTTGATACAAAGCGTCCTAAAGGAGTATTGAAACTTTCCACTTTGAAACGACTAGAACGCCTGGAAGAGGAAATCACCGATGTCCCTGAACTGTCCAAACCCCTTTCCGTAGTAAGATTGGTGAAATACAGCAAACAGGCATATTATAACGGCAATCCTAAATACTTTCAACTTCCCACATCGCAGGAACAAAATTTCATTATGCCTTATACCAAGGGTATGTCCTCGGGAGCAGAACTTTTGAATTCCTATGTGGATTCAACCGGTCAGTATGCCAGAATTACAACCTATATGAAAGATATTGGAACCGACAAGATGGAACGGATTGAAGAGAATCTTTGGCCTGAAATCAATAAAATATTCCCCGAGGAACGATATGATGTTTCCCTGACAGGAAAAGCACTCATTTTTCAAAAAGGAACAAATTACCTGGTCAAAAACCTGGTTATTTCTTTGTCCCTGGCCATATTGCTTATTGCCCTTTTTATGGCATGGCTATTTAGATCATTTAGGATGATATTAATCTCTCTGGTTCCTAATTTACTGCCATTACTGGTAACGGCAGGCATGATGGGTTTCTTAGGTATCCCTATAAAACCTTCTACCATTCTTGTTTTTAGTATTGCTTTTGGAATATCGGTAGATGATACCATACATTTCTTAGCAAAATACAGACAGGAACTCAAGGCCAATAATTGGAAAATTAAGCGGTCGGTTTATGCCGCATTGAAAGAAACCGGAGTAAGTATGTTTTATACCTCTATTGTTCTTTTCTTTGGGTTTTCAGTCTTTATGATCAGTAGCTATGGTGGGACAGTAGCTCTAGGCGGTCTGGTTTCTGCAACTTTACTTTTTGCTATGCTTTCTAATTTATTATTGTTGCCTTCACTGTTATTGTCTCTGGAACGAAGTATAGCCAATAAGGAGGTAATGAAGGAACCCGCAATGAACATCATTGAAAGCGAAGAGGATGAACAGGAGATCATAAATGAAGAGAAGAATCACTCCAAATAAAATTATTAAGTCGAATAGCTTTCAAAATAAAGCGCTTACTTGCTAAGCATAAACGGAAAAATTATCTTTGTTTCTTTCTAAATCTAACATAAATGATACAAGCAAAAATTGCTGAAATATTAGCCAGCAATCAGTTTTTACAGGAATTTGAAGTAAAAGGTTGGGTACGCTCATTCAGAAGCAATCGTTTTATCGCGATGAATGATGGTTCAACTATCAACAACCTACAATGTGTTGTAGATTTCGAAAATTTCAATGAGGATCTCTTAAAAAGGGTTAGTGTAGGAGCATCTATTCGAGTTCTTGGTACACTTATAGAAAGTAAAGGCAGCCAACAACGTGTGGAAATAGAGGTAAAGGAATTGGAAGTACTGGGAGATGCCAACCCGGAAGATGTAAAGCTAACCATCCTTTCACCCAAACGTCACAGCCTCGAAAAACTTCGCGAACAAGCACATTTAAGGGTACGGACTAATACATTTGGTGCCGTAATGCGTGTACGTTCTAAATTATCATTTGCCGTACATAGTTATTTTCAGCAAAATAATTTCCATTATGTAAATACACCTATAATAACCGGTAGTGATGCAGAAGGAGCCGGTGAAATGTTTAAGGTGACTGCCTTTGATTTAAAAAATCCACCTAAAGAAGAGGATGGCAATATTGATTTTAAAAAAGATTTCTTTGGAAAAGAAACGAACTTAACAGTTTCAGGACAGTTGGAAGCAGAGACCTATGCCCTTGGACTAGGCCAGGTTTATACCTTTGGACCGACATTTCGAGCAGAAAATTCCAATACCTCAAGACACCTGGCGGAATTCTGGATGATAGAACCTGAAGTGGCTTTCTGTGATTTGGATGGGAATATGGATTTAGCTGAAGATTTTATCAAATATGTGCTGAAATATATTCTTGAGAATTGCAAAGATGATCTGGAATTTCTAGAGCAAAGGCTTCAAAATGAAGACAAAACCAAACCTCAGAAAGAACGAAGTGAAATGACCCTGCTGGAAAAACTTCATTTTGTTCTCGATAATAACTTTAAAAGAGTAAGCTATACCGAGGCCATTGAGATCCTGAAAAACAGTAAGCCTAATAAAAAGAAAAAATTTAATTATGTTATTGAGGATTGGGGTGCCGATCTTCAGAGCGAACACGAACGCTACCTGGTTGAAAAACATTTTAAGTGTCCCGTGATCTTGTTTGATTATCCGGCAAATATCAAGGCATTTTATATGCGTCTTAATGAGGACGGAAAAACCGTGAGAGCTATGGATATTCTCTTCCCCGGAATCGGGGAGATCGTTGGTGGCTCACAAAGGGAAGAACGTCTCGAGGTATTGAAAAACAAAATGAAAGAACTCGACATAGACGAGGATGAACTTTGGTGGTATCTGGATACCAGAAAGTTTGGGACCTGCGTCCATAGCGGTTTCGGTCTTGGATTTGAACGTTTAGTGCAGTTTGTTACTGGCATGGGCAACATCAGAGATGTAATTCCTTTCCCGAGAACCCCGCAAAACGCTGAATTTTAATATTTGAAACTCATTGAAACTCATATAGTTCCTGCAGGCGTAAAAGATATTCGGCTGCAGGAATATGCGGTTTCCATCTTCCAGACTGCCCCCACCAAAAGCAGCATTAAAAAGGCCATTAAACGTGGCGAAATAAAAATTGACTGCGAGCCTGCCAATACCGGAGATTGGATTAAGGAAGGGCAAAAAATAGAACTCTTTAAACAGGAAGTCCCACAAAAAATTTTCAGTCTAAAGCTGGAAGTGCATTTTGAAGATGATCATATCGCCGTGGTAAATAAACCGCCAGGCTATCCAACTAGCGGTAACTATTTTAAGACCATTGCCAATGCGCTACCTTTTAATTTAAAACCCTCAAAAATTGCAACGGCTCTTCCTACGCCACAACCGGCTCACAGGCTGGACAATCCCACTTCAGGTTTACTACTAATCGCAAAAACCGGGAATAGCCTTCGTAAGCTTCAGAAAGATTTTGAAGAGAAGAAGATTCAGAAAACCTATACGGCTTTAGTGGAAGGAAAATTTCCGGAGAAAAAAGATCTTCATTTTAAAATAGAAGGTAAAGGATCGCAAACAGAGATTTCATTAATAAAAAGCTTTCAGATCAAGGGAAAATATTTTTCTATAGTTTCTGCTAGTCCAAAGACAGGAAGAACTCACCAGATCAGGATTCATCTAATGAAAGCAGGGTTTCCTCTCGTAGGGGATAAATTGTATGGCAATGAAATTAGGGCGTTTAAACCCGATGGATTATTCCTAGTTGCCAGCAGCCTGGAATTTCAACATCCCGTAACGTGCCAATGGTTAAATATTGTAGCTCCACTTCCCAAAAAATTCATAAATATCGAAGGATTAAGTAGACTTACTTAACAAAATTTTACCACAATCATTTACTATGCCAAACCCCAGTGTTGGCTTGTTTTGCTTATTTTTGTACTAAGGCAAAATTATGATTATGCTCAAACAACAATTAAACCTAAAACTCTCACAGAAGCTCTCTCCTCAGCAAATACAACTGATGAAGCTTATACAGCTTCCCACCCAGGCTTTTGAACAAAGGGTAAAGGAAGAATTGGAGGAAAACCCTGCCCTGGAAGATGGCAAAATAGAAAATGAAGATGAATATGAAGAAGATTTTTCGACTGAAAATGAGGAAGACTACGA
Organism: Salegentibacter profundi; assembly: GCF_054121475.1. Classification (NCBI taxonomy): domain Bacteria; kingdom Pseudomonadati; phylum Bacteroidota; class Flavobacteriia; order Flavobacteriales; family Flavobacteriaceae; genus Salegentibacter; species Salegentibacter profundi. The sequence continues at coordinate 123,408 of NZ_JBSYGG010000006.1, read as the reverse complement.
CAATGATACTATTGAAACAGAAATTGATGTAGATGAATACCTTAGTGATGATGAAATCCCTAATTACAGACTTCAGGCAAACAATTACAGTGCAGATGATGATGAGAAAAGTGTGCCCTATGCCTCGGGAACATCATTTACACAATATTTAAAAACCCAATTATCCACTTTAAGATTCAACGATAATGAAGAAGAGATCGCAGATTTTCTTGTAGGAAGTATAGATGAAAGTGGTTATCTCAGGAGAGAATTACAAGATGTGGTTGATGATCTTGCTTTTACTCAAAACATCTACACCGATGAACAAACTATTGAAAATGTGCTCAAAAAAGTCCAGGCTCTGGATCCTGCCGGAGTTGGCGCCCGATCATTACAGGAATGTTTGTTACTTCAATTAGACAGACGCGAACCTACTAAGGCCGTTCAGCTTGCAACCGATATCCTGAAAAGATCCTTTGATCTCTTTAGCAAAAAGCATTATACGAAACTCCTTTCCCGACATGACATAAGCGAGGACGAATTAAGAGAAGCCATCGACGTTATCGAGCATTTGAACCCCAAACCCGGAGGTTCTTATTCAGGGAATACCAGAATAGTGGAACATGTTATTCCCGATTTTACCATTAAAATTGTTGATGGAGACCTAGAATTAACATTGAACGGAAGAAACGCACCTCAAATGCATGTTTCCCGGGATTACAGTGATATGCTTAAAGGGTATAAAGAATCGAAAGAAAAGACCAAGGACCAGAAAGATGCGGTGATGTTCATCAAGCAGAAACTGGATTCAGCAAAATGGTTTATTGAAGCCATTAAACAACGCCAGCAAACCCTTATGGTCACAATGAGTGCTATAATGAACTATCAGAAGGAGTATTTCCTAACTGGGGATGAACGTAATCTCCGACCAATGATTCTTAAGGATATCGCCGATGAAATTGGTATGGATGTTTCTACAGTTTCCAGGGTAGCTAATAGTAAATATGTAGATACCCCTTATGGGACAAAACTTATAAAAGAGTTTTTTTCTGAATCGATGAAGAATGACCAAGGTGAAGATGTCTCGACTCGAGAGATAAAAAAGATCCTTGAAATGTCAATAGAAGAAGAAAATAAGAAAAAACCATTAACGGATGAGAAACTAGCTAAAGTATTAAAGGATAAAGGTTATCCTATCGCCCGTCGCACGGTAGCTAAATACAGGGAACAACTCGATATTCCGGTGGCACGTTTACGAAAGGAAATTTAATGAATTTTCTATTAAAAAGTGCGTCCTATATTTTTCATCCTATATGGATGCCACTGGGAGGAAGCCTATTTTACTTCTTAATTACCCCTCGATTTTTTCCTTTGGGGGTGATTCAGGCTAAATTACTAGCCATTGCTATTCTCACCATTTTTATCCCAATCGTCTTTTATTTCTTACTTCGTAATCTGGGAAAGGTAGGAGGAATCTTCATGCAGCAAACAAAAGAACGGAAATGGCCTCTTTTTTTCTTTATCCTATTGCTTTTAATGATACTAAACCAGATTCTAAATGCATACAATTATCCTGCCCTATTCTACTATTTTGCCGGGATATTGGCTTCAGCAGTAGTAGCATATCTTTGTACCATTTTCAAAATAAAAATAAGCCTCCATATGATGGGACTGGCTGGCCTTATCATGTTCCTGGCAGGCATTAGTATTCATTACCGTATAAACCTTGTTTATAGCATCCTTTTTTTAATTCTGGCGATCGGATTAACTGGTTCCTCCCGACTATATTACAAGGCTCATACTCCGGCAGAACTATTACTCGGAGTTCTGACAGGATTTTTGCCTCAATTAATTCTATGGAGATTCTGGCTATAGGATGTAAAACATAAGGCCTATACGAACCAGATGCATCCCAATTTCAGAATTATCCACCTTAGCATCGCTAAAGAGAGGATTGAGACTGTAATAAAAATGAAAATTAAAAGTATTATAGCCAAAGGTAAGGTTGGCCCCCAACCTGAATCGATTTAATTCGGGAAGGTCATATTGTACGACCTGGTTACCCGGTTGGACAAAGTTCGACTTGAATTTATAGATATAACCAAATTTTAGTCCTGTATAAACCCGCCAGAATTTATAACTCTCAGCCGAAGAAGTACGCCAACGAAATTCAATAGGGGCTTCTATAAGTTGAGTGGTAAATCGGTTTGTGTCGTAATCAAAGTTTCTGTCTAGGCTTCTAAAAATGCTTTCCCCATTTCCAGTTTGACCGATAAATAAATTATGTCCGAAACTATTTAGTGACCAGCCTAAACCTGCCCCCAAAGAAATATCTCTTTCTTTATTAATGGGGAAATCTCGTATAAAACCAAGGTGCAGTCCCCCGGAAAAACTCGATTGGGAAATAGTGGAAGGCTTTTGATCAATTAGGTTAAAAGTTAGCCCAATATAAAACTGATCCTCACGATATAAACTATCAATGACTGACGGAACGGAATCCGGGATTTTTTTTGTTTGATCCTGTTCATCTATCTGACCAGTGAGCATTGAGGGCATCAAAAGAAAAAGAAAGAAAAAAAGCCTAAACCAATCCATCTGATTGAATAATTAAGTATTAAATATAAAAAAACATCCTGCCAAAATTTAATTAAGGCAGGATGTTTTTACAGTTTTGAAAAGATCAAAGGCTTTGCGTTATTCCATGTTTCTTAAAGCATCGCCTTGTAATGTGGTATAATTAATTTTAAGCGCTTCGGCTTTTCTTAATTCCTGTTTGATATCTGAAACCAATCCCATATTTGTTTCTTCATCCACCTTTAAGGCGGTAGTTAAATAGGGAATCAATTCTTCACGTTTAGTTTCTCTTTCAGAGAAAATAAACTGTTGAACTTCACTTACATCCGCAAACTTATCATTTAACTGGATTCTGGCTTCAGTTCCAAAACGTTGTTGATAACGCGGACTTGGTTTTCCTGCATAGATATACATCACCAAATCCTTTTTATCAAGTTTTTCAACCTGATCAGCATATGGCAATTTGTTCTGCACCATCAATGTGTTCTGGCGCATTACGGTTACCACCATAAAGAAGAACAGTAACATAAACACAATATCCGGCAGGGATGCTGTACTAATAGCAGGTTGTCCTTCGTTTGTTTTCTTTTTGAATTTAGACATAATTAAGTCTCAAATTTTAAGTTTTGTTTGTAAGCCTGTTAACTTGTTGGCTCTGCTTCAGAAAGTTTTTGAGGTATCATGTCTTTAATAACCTCAATTTGTTCTTTCAGTTTATCCTTATTCCCGGTGTAGTTAGGATCATTATATTCCTTTTCCATCTGGGTATAGGATTTTCCATACATACGTTCAGCTTCTCTATCTCTCAATTGGTTGTAAGCCGCTACCAGTTCATTTTGAACAGCGATATAGGTTCCGTATTCGGTACCTCGGTTATTAACCAATGAAATAATAGCCTTCTGTGGATTCACAGATGAAGATGGATCCCCAGGGCCCTGACAGAAATCACAAGCCTCTTCACCAGTACCTCCTCCATTATCTAAAAATTCGAAGGCTGCCTCACGCAATTCTTCAATCTCCATAAACTCATCTTCAACAAGCAACTCGTTATTACGATTAACAAGTACAGTGAAAATGTTTCTCTGCTTAATTACCGGCGGCTCCTGCTCTTCTGGCTGCCACGGGGGTAGTTTCCTACTAATCCCGCTATCTGTCTCAATGGTTGTGGTTACCAAAAAGAAGATTAGAAGCAAGAAAGCAATATCGGCCATCGAGCCGGCATTAACTTCTGGTGCTGATCTTCTTGCCATATTATTACTTCATTAATTTTTTAATTCCAGAGAAAATCATTGCTAAAATTGCAATTCCTGCAAGGATATAGAATGTTACTAATCCTGCACTTATCCAATGCGCTCCACTGGCTGAAAGAATACTTCCGTCTTTTAGAGTCATCTGCGAACCTTCCGTTAACACATAGGCAATCACGATAACTGCCAAAAATGCGCCCAGAGAAATAAGTGTATTTTTAATATTTCCTTTAAAAAGGCCTTTTAGTACAAAGATGGCTACCAGTACTAACACAATGGCCAATACCAGATAAGCTACCCACATAAACGGATCAAGAAGGCTGTTCTGCAGATCGGCTGAGGCCTCGATAGCATCATCGTTTTCGGCCAAGATCCTTCCGAGCAGGACAAGACCTATAACACCAATAACGAGCGCTATATATTTTAATATTTTATGTAAAGTCATAATTTAATCTGGTCTTAGATTCTTTTTTTGTTTTTGTAAGCTACTAGCATATCGATAAGGGTAATAGAAGCATCTTCCATATCGTTTACGATGCTATCGATCTTAGCGATTATATAGTTGTAAAAGATTTGAAGGATAATGGCCACGATCAAACCAAATACGGTAGTAAGTAAGGCCACCTTAATACCTCCAGCAACAAGTGATGGTTGCATATCTCCAGCAGCTTCAATTCTATCAAAGGCAGTAATCATACCAATTACAGTTCCCATGAAACCAAGCATAGGAGCAATGGCGATAAATAAAGATACCCAGGACACATTTTTCTCCAATTGACCCATTTGCACACCACCGTAAGCGACTACCGCTTTCTCTGCAGCTTCAATGCTTTCGTCTGCTCGATCAAGTCCCTGGTAATATATTGAGGCAACAGGTCCTTTTGTGTTTCGGCATACTTCTTTAGCAGCATCAACTCCACCACTATTTAATGCATCTTCAACATCCTGAGCCAGTTTTCTGGTGTTGGTCGTGGAAAGATTTAAAAAGATAATTCTCTCAATGGCAACAGCCAAACCAAGAATTAAACACAAAAGAACGATCCCCATAAAAGCTGGACCACCTTCTATAAAACGTTTTTTAAGTTCCTGGTGAAAACCAAGGCTTTCTTCCTCTACCTCGTCAGCGGCAGCTGCAGCCTCATCATCCTGTACAAAATTTACGATTGTCTCAGGTAATGTATTCACATTATTGGCCGCATTCAGGTTTCCGGCTCCTAGCACCATCACCGCGGCGATTACCAAAATAGAAAATAATCTTTTCATTGCTGTTTGTCTTAATTTAATTAGTTAAAGGGTTAAAGATATAAAAATAAAATTTTAATAAAAATATTATAAATTTAGCAGAGAGGAAGGGATTCGAACCCTCGATACGCTTTTGGCGTATACACACTTTCCAGGCGTGCGCCTTCGACCACTCGGCCACCTCTCTTTTTTAACGTTTTCTAAACGGTGCGCCAAATAACAAAAAAAAATAAACTCAATCAAGTTGTTGGCGTTAATTTTATGACATTTCCCCTCGCAGAGAGGTTTCAAAGATAGTTTTAAAAACTTCAGGGCTTAAATCTTTTCCTAACAAATACATTAATTTGGCTACAGCCGCTTCGGTGGTGATATCATTTCCGGAGACCACCCCTATCTGTTTTAACTTAACACTGGTTTCATATTGCCCCATATTTACACTTCCAGCTATACACTGGGTCACATTAACTACACACAAACCCTGAGCAATTTTTTCCTTTAATATATCAATAAACCATGGAGCGCTGGGAGCATTCCCACTTCCATAGGTTTCCAGCACAACACCTCTTAAATTATCTTTAGATAAAATATGCCTTATGGTGCTTTCACTAATTCCAGGGAATATTTTCAGAATTAACACATCGTCATTAAAATTAGTATGAAGCTTTGTGGGCTGTTTCCTGTTAGGCTTCCATAGCGCATTGTAATTTACCGATAGATAAACCCCAGATTCCGCCAATGGCGGATGATTCATTGAAGCAAAAGCCTGGAAATGTTCAGCATTTATTTTAGTACTCCGGTTGGCACGGTAGAGTTTATACTCAAAATATAATCCCACCTCACTTATGACTGGCCGATCATTTTTCTGAAGTCCTGCGATCTGAATACTGGTTATGAGATTTTCTTTGGCATCGGTCCTTAGGTCTCCTATGGGAAGCTGGGATCCGGTAAAAATAACAGGCTTGGTCAGGTTTTCAAACATAAAACTTAAAGCTGAGGCGGTATAAGCCATAGTATCGCTGCCATGGAGAATCACAAAACCATCGTATCTCTCAAAATTAGAGTTGATCGTACTGGCGATTTGCATCCAGCATTCGGGATCCATATTTGAGGAATCTATTGGCTCCTCAAAACTTAAAGTCTCGATATTATGTTCAAGTATCTTTAACTCAGGAATATTCTGAAGCAATTCATCAAAGTTAAAAGCCTTCAAAGCCCCGGTATCGTAATCTTTAATCATACCTATAGTACCACCGGTATAAATAAGGAGAATATTAGCCTTATTCTTCATTAAGCGCTTCTTTATTGATTACCGGGTTGGCATACATTAACAGGTAACTATTTACCTCGAGGGCATTTTTCATATCTATCCTCCGAGAGATTCTTCGTTCAAACTGTCGTTTCTCCTTTTCTGAATATTTATCAGAATATCTATTGGAGTTATTCAAAAGATCAAAAGCAATAAAATTGGAAGGCCAGAGCTTATAATTTCTATAAATCGCCTCATCAATTTTAGTGGCAACAATCTTCAGTTGCTCGTTTACCGAAACAGCGTTTTCCTCAATACCATTAAGAACCTCCTCTCCTAATATGTCCCCTGCACTAATATGGATACGACCTTTATTGCCTAAGGCTCCCTGCATAATACTAATAAAATCTTCATTAGCCGATTTCACATATGTTTCCTGCATATGTTTAGCCATGATTTCTGGCATTTTTAACCTATCAGTGGGATCAAATTCGTACGAAATTGCTACTGGAACTATTTTAAGTTTCTTAAGATATTCGATTAGACTAAGGTCTCCTTTGGCCATAGCGATCATTTTTAAAACTCCCTGTTGGGTATGGTCACTGCCGTCCTTGGTCCGCCCTTCTCGTTGTGCCATCCACACCGAGCGCCCTTCATTAAGTAGAAGGTGTTTAATATAATTAGATAGATTTTGTGAACTTTTCAGCATTTCCCTGGGACCTAAACCTCGTTTAACTAAAAAGTTTCTGTTAAGACGAGAAAGCAACATCAGAAATGGTTTTTGCACCAGATTATCCCCTATGGCTGAAGCCGTCATTACCAGGTCATTCTCATATAAGGTACTATTCAGAAGTGAGGTATCTAATACAATATCCCGATGATTGGAAATATAAAAATAAGACTCATTTTTATTGAGTTTCTCGAAACCTGAATAAGACAAACCTTCAGTACTTCGCTCCAGAACTTTTTGCACTGAATGGTAAATCACTCTGGTTTGAAACTCCCTGATAGAGGTACAGCCAAGGGTAATCTTTTCAATTTCAGCAAAATCTTTTTCAGGAAAAGTGAACTGTAGCAGCGCCTTTATCATTGGATGCTTTATATTTTCCTTTAAGGCTGGTTGAACCTCATCGTCATGGTAAAATCTTATATCTTCAAATTCCTTCACAAAAAGTCTTGTTTTCTTAGCAAATGAACAAATTTAAAATTTATTACCCCTTAAATCTTAAAAATATCTTTAGAACTCTTAGTGGTCATTGCTGCCACTTCTTCAAGTGGAAGTTCGTAAATTTCTGCCACTTTTTCCGCTACCTTTTTTAAATATACAGGTTTATTACGTTTCCCCCTATAGGGTACTGGTGCCAGGTAAGGCCCATCGGTCTCTAAAACAATATCCTCTATAGAAATTTGGTTTAAAAATTTATCAATTTTACCATTTTTAAAAGTAACCACCCCTCCTATTCCGAGTTTCATATTATAGGATAAAGCTTGTTGGGCCTGCTCAAAGTTTCCGGTAAAACAGTGGAAAATCCCAAACAGGTCATCACTTTGTTCACTCTCCAGTACCTCAAAAATTTCATCAAATGCCTCACGACAATGAATCACTATAGGTAATTTATATTTTTTTGCCAGCTGAATCTGTTTTCTAAAGGCCAGTCTCTGATTTTTCAATGTGCTTTTATCCCAATACAAATCAATTCCTATTTCCCCAATGGCCACAAATTGCCTTTCCAACAACTGATGCTCAACCTTTAGGAGCTCCTCCTCAAAATTATCCTTGACATGGGTTGGGTGTAAACCGGCCATTAAAAAAACATGCTCCGGGTAATGTTTCTCCAATTCATACATGGCCGGAACATACGTTGAATCTATTGCAGGCAGAAAAAATCTTCTGATATCATTTTTTATAGCTTCATCAATAATAGCCTTTTGATCTTCCTGAAAAGCTTCGCTATATAAATGTATATGGGTATCGGTTAAAATCATAAATGTAAAATTAATTTATTTTGAAGACCTATCTTTGTCAAAAAACAAAGAATGTCATTTAAGAAATTGCTAAAAGAGAAAGGTTATAAGCGCATTAAATTAAAAATAACCAAAACCAATCACCTGGAATTGGTGGCGAAAATAAACAATATTGAAGGAAATTTTATTCTGGATACCGGTGCTTCCAGCACCTGTGTAGGGATGGAGGCTGTGGCACATTTTCAGCTTCTTGCCCAAGAGAGCGATATCAAAGCTGCAGGAGCAGGAGCCACAAATATGCTCACCCAAATTGCACAGAAAAACAAATTAGAAATAAAAGGATGGAAAAAAAAGAAGGTGGATTTGGTACTTTTTGATCTGCGCCATGTTAATGAGGCTCTTATCAATCATGAAGCGGAAAAAGTCCATGGTATAATTGGAGCGGATATTTTAAGAAAAGGAAAAGCAATTATAGATTACAAAAATAAATCTTTGTATCTCAAATAATTTTAGGGGATTTTTCCCCTTGTCACCACGCATCCTATAATCTAAATTTGGGTTCCTAATGTTAGATGATGCCTGTTTTGTTTAAAAATAAGACCCTTTCTATAGTAATTTTTATCATCCTTGCCATAGCAATCATAGGGGTTTTATCTCTTAACATCGCATCCCTCGTTTTATTTTAATTTGTTATTGGACTAAGAAAAGGAGGCCTTTGGACCTCCTTTTTTTATTTAATTACAACGAAAAGACATCATCTAAAGCTCCAAAGCCCGCTTTGTGTCATTATCCATCAATAGTTCTTCAGGATTTTCAAGAGCTTCTTTTATAGCTACCAGAAAACCAACGGACTCTTTACCATCTATAATTCTATGATCATAGGATAATGCCACGTACATAACCGGCCGGATCTCTACATGGCCATCTACAGCAACTGGACGTTCTACTATATTATGCATCCCCAGAATAGCACTTTGAGGAGGGTTAATTATGGGAGTGGAAAGCATGGAACCAAAAACACCTCCATTGGTTATGGTAAAAGTTCCCCCGGTCATTTCATCAACCGTGATTTCGCCATCCCTTGCACGCGTGGCCAGACGCTTCACTTCTTCTTCTACCCCTCTGAAACTCAAGTTTTCAGCATTCCTTATTACCGGAACCATTAGGCCTTTTGGTCCTGACACGGCAATACTAATATCTTTAAAGTCATATTTTACCTGATAATCACCATCTACCATCGAGTTCACATCGGGAAACATATCCAAAGCTCTTACAACAGCCAAAGTAAAGAAGGACATAAATCCAAGGCTCACACCATGTTTATTTTTAAACTCTTCTTTATATTTTTTTCGAAGTGAGAAAATAGGAGACATATCAACCTCATTGAAAGTAGTGAGCATCGCTGTTTCATTCTTAGCCGAAACCAGACGTTGAGCTACTTTTCGTCTAAGCATAGACATCTTTTTACGAGATTCACCTCTTTTTCCAGTACCAGGAGTTCCCATAGAAGCTTTTGCCTGAACAGCATCTTCTTTTGTCACTCGCCCGTCTTTTCCACTTCCTTTTACGGATTTTGCCTCAATCCCCTTCTCATCAAGAATTTTCTTAGCCGCTGGAGAAGGACTACCTGTAGCATAGGTTTCCTTAGAAGATTCTTTAGGCTCCTCTGCTTTCTCTTTTTCTTTAGGTTCCTCCTTTTCCGTGGCGGTTTCCTTTTGAGATTCATCCTCCTTTTTATCTTCGCCACCACCTGGTTTTGGAGCATCAGTATCAATCAAGCAAACCACTTCACCTACTGCTACGGCATCGCCTTCCTCGGCTTTAAGGGTAATTATTCCGCTAGCTTCTGCAGGTAATTCCAGAGTAGCTTTATCACTATCAACCTCGGCAACTGCCTGGTCTTTTTCAACGTAATCTCCGTCTTCAACAAGCCACTGGGCTATTTCTACTTCGGTTATCGATTCTCCCGGAGAAGGAACTTTCATTTCTAAGGCCATGTTCTTAATTTTTATTTTGATATCTCTAAAAAACAGAGATCTTTTTGAATATACTTCTTATTATTTAATCTTTTAAATCTTTATCAAATACACAAGCGATCACTTTTTCGTGACGCTTTTTAAATCTCACTGAACTCCCGGCCGCCGGTGATCCATAAAATTTTCTGCTACAAACACGGAAATTCTTTGCTTCATCAAAATGAAGCAATAAATGGCCATAGGCCCCCATATTCCTCGGTTCTTCCTGTGCCCAAACAATATCCTCGGCATTTTTATATTTTTTAAGCGATGCTTTCATCTCAGCAACAGGTAGAGGGAATAATTGTTCCAGCCTTACCAGGGCTACATCATCGCGGTTATTGGCTTCCCTAAATTCCAAAAGGTCATAATAGAATTTCCCAGTACAGAAAACAAGGGTCTTAACCTTCTCAACCTTGGCCCCTGGATCATCAAGAAATGGCTTGAAGCTACCTGTAGCAAATTCTTCTTTGGTAGAAATTACTTTTGGATGTCGTAACAAACTTTTCGGTGTAAAGATCACAAGGGGTTTTCTAAACCCAGCCTTCATCTGTCTTCTTAGAATATGAAACATATTGGCTGGAGTAGTTATATCGGCCACAAACATATTGTCTCGGGCACATAGCTGTAAAAAACGCTCCATCCTACCTGAGGAATGCTCTGCACCCTGTCCTTCATAGCCGTGTGGAAGAAACATGACTAATCCATTTTGCAACTTCCATTTATCTTCTGCCGCAGAGATGTACTGATCAATCATGATCTGTGCACCATTTACAAAATCTCCAAATTGAGCTTCCCAAATAGTAAGCGTTTTAGGACTGGTCATCGCATAACCATAATCAAAACCTACAACACCGTATTCAGATAAGAGAGAATTATATATAAATATATCCCCATCTCTTTCGGGAATATTATTATGAAGGATTATTTCTTCTTCGCTTTCTTCAACTTTTAAAACCGCATGCCGATGAGAGAAAGTACCTCTTTCGCTGTCTTGCCCGCTAAGACGAACATTATAACCTTCGGCCATTAAAGTACCATAAGCAAGATGTTCAGCCATAGACCAGTCAAGCTTATTATTGTCAAAATACATTTTCCTCCGCCCTTCAATAATCTTATTTATCTTTCGAAGAAATTTCTTACCCTCCGGCAGTTTTGATATGGTCTCGGCTACCTCATCAAGCCTCTTCATATCTACACTTGTATCAACCGGCTCCATCATTCCCTCTTGCCGTACTGACTCGAATCCTTCCCATTCATCATGCATAAAAGGAGTCACACGGGTAGTTTCCTCCTTTCTGGAGTCCTCCAGGTCCTCATCAAGCCTGGCTTTATATTCTTCTTCCAATTTTCCTACATAGTCATCTTCGATTACCCCTTCTTTCTTAAGTCTTTCTGCATAAATATCCCTTGGATTGCTATGCTTTGCAATGGCCTTATAAAGCTTAGGCTGAGTGAATCTGGGTTCGTCCCCTTCATTATGTCCATATTTCCTATATCCCAGCAGATCGATAAATACATCGCGGCCAAATTTCATCCTGAACTCAAGAGCAAACAATATTGAATGAACCACAGCCTCAGCATCATCGGCATTTACATGAAGAACAGGGGAAAGAGTGACCTTCGCCACATCGGTACAATATGTAGATGAACGACCATCTAAATAATTGGTGGTAAAGCCAATTTGATTATTGACCACAATATGAATAGTACCCCCGGTTTTATAACCGTCTAACTGAGCCATTTGAACTACTTCATAAACCACTCCCTGAGCAGAAATAGCAGCATCACCATGAACCAGAATAGGCAATACTTTACTGGAATCGCCTTGGTAACGTCTGTCTTGTTTAGCACGGGCAATTCCTTCCACCACAGGTCCTACGGTTTCAAGGTGAGATGGATTGGGAGCAATATTTATATTTATCCCCTTTCCTTTATCTGTAATACGGCAGGATGTCCATCCAAGGTGATACTTCACATCCCCATCAAAAATATCCTGCTCATAATCTTTTCCATCAAACTCACTGAAAATATCCTTAGCGCTTTTGCCGAAAATATTGGTTAGGGTATTTAGCCTCCCTCGATGGGCCATACCCATAACAAACTCTTGCACCCCTATCTCAGCTGCCTTTTCAATTAGTGCATCAAGAGCCGGAATAAGACTCTCCCCTCCTTCCAAAGAAAACCGTTTTTGACCCACATATTTAGTATGTAGAAAAGATTCAAAGGAAACAGCTTCATTGAGTTTCTTAAGGATTTGCTTCTTCTCCTCTGAGGAAAAAGAAGGATGATTTTCATTTACATTAAGTTTAGATTGAATCCAGGAAATTTCCTCTGGTTTTCTTATGTACATATATTCGATTCCTATGGAATCACAATAGACATTCTCCAAATGAGCAATGATTACTTTTAGGGTATTTGGTCCTATCCCCAAAACGTCTCCTGCATTGAACACGGTATCCAGATCTTGTTTCGAAAGATCAAAATTCTCAATATCCAAAGTTGGTGAATACTTTCGACGCTCCCTTACAGGATTGGTTTTTGTAAATAGATGACCCCGGGTTCTGTAACCATCTATTAACCGGATCACCCTGAATTCCTTGATCACGTGTTCGGGTATCTCCCCCTCTTTGAAGCTTACGGGGGCATCTTCCAGAATATCCGAAGCCACACCGTTTTGCTCCATTCCAAAATCAAAGCCTTGAAAAAAAGCCCTCCAACTGGGCTCTACACTATCGGGGTATTGAAGGTATTGGTCATAAAGTTCGGCGAAATATGCTGTATGTGCAGCATTTAGAAATGAGAATCTATCCATAAGTGGAAACTAATGTTTCTTTAAAATCATAAAAACAGGACAAAAATACAATTTTTAGAAAAAGGGCTAATAGAAAACCATATATTTATCTTATGCCTTATAAGAAATTTAACATAGTAAACCTGTGTATTATCAGGGTAATTTCAGTATTTAAAAATACTTTACATTTTTTTCAGAATTCTCTTGAAGCTTAACTCAGACTTGTCTTTCCATTAAGGTTTCTCCAAATTCACGCAAGGGTGCTTTTTTGTCTTCCTGCAAATCGATCTTCTCCAGAACCTTGAAGGCCTTTTGAGTATATTTTTCTATTTCGAACCGTGTGAGTTCAGCAGCTCCACTGCTTTCAAACAAGGCTTTAACTGCCTCTATCTTACCAGAATTCTCCACCGGACTTATGGAGTAAAGATGCTGGAGTTGTCTCGCCTCTCTTTTTCCTGAAGCTTCAAGAGCCTTTAAATAAAGGAATGTTTTTTTATTCTCAATGATATCACCTCCTGATTGCTTACCAAAGGTTTCAGGATTACCAAAGGCATCAAGGTAATCATCTTGCAGCTGAAAAGCAATTCCGAGTAACCTTCCATACTGATATATAGCTTCCTTACATTGGTTGGAGGCTCCTGCAATTATTGCCCCCATCTGAAGTGATGCGCCTACCAAGACAGCAGTTTTGTATTCTATCATTTTAAGATAATCTTCAATTTGCACATCTTCACGGGCCTCAAAATCCATATCATACTGTTGCCCCTCACAAACTTCCATTGCCGTTCTTGTAAATAATTGAGCTAATTCTTTAAAAATTTTATCCTCATAATTTTCAAATAACTGGTACGCATTGATCAACATCGCATCCCCTGAAAGGATACCGGTATTGATGTCCCACTTCTCATGAACGGTTTTCTTACCACGTCTTAATGGCGCGTCGTCCATTATATCGTCATGCACAAGAGAAAAATTGTGAAAGATTTCTATGGCCAGTGCAGCATCCAGAGCCTTACGGTAATCGCCCTCAAAGATCTCAGTGGCCATCAGCACCAATACTGGTCTTAATCGTTTCCCGCCTAAGTGCAGGATATAACGCATAGGCTCGTAAAGATTCCTTGGTTCTTTTACTTCAATTTTTGTCTCTAAATATTCCAAAAATTCTTCCCGGTACTTAGAAATGGACCTCATGTATCAATTTTTTGGCTAAAATACCATAATAGAATGTAATTCAAATTTCAAGCTCAAGTTAAATTAATCTAAAACTAAGGAAACTTTTCTTGTATATAAAGTTTCCAAAACTTACTTTTGCAGCCAAATTTTTAATCTGTGAGAGATAAGATTTTATACACCGCCGCCGAAATGTTCTTAAACCTCGGTTTTAAAAGTGTAACTATGGATGATATCGCCGGTGAAATGGCAATATCAAAAAAAACCATTTATGCTCATTTTGATACCAAAACCAAATTAGTGCAGGCTGTTACCAACCATTTGTTTGAAAGTATAAATCAGGGCATCAGGGATATCAGGGCCAAACATATGAACCCCATTGAAGAAATTTACGAGATAAAAAGCCTTTCAATGAAATACCTCAAAGACGAAAAGACCTCCCCTCAATATCAGCTTCAGAAGTATTATCCAAAGATATACCAAAGTATAAGTAGTAAGCAATATGAACTAGTTCAATGCTGTGTTATAGAAAATTTGGAATCCGGTATCACTTCGGGACATTACCGCAGCGATATCCCTATTTCTTTCATAAGTCGGATTCATTTTACCGGCATGATGGGCTTAAAGGATAAGGACCTCTTTCCTATCGAAGAGTACAGCAACGCCAAATTAATGGAATATTTTGTGGAATATCACATCCGGGCAATCTCTACCCCTAAAGGCCTTAAAGCACTACAAGAATTTTTAAACAAACGAAAAAACATAAATCATGCGTGAACTTCTTATGCTCATCTTTCTGGTTTCCGCAGGAATTCAAGCTCAGGAAATCGAAAACCAATATAGTTTCTCATTGGAAGAAGCTATCCGGTTCGGACTGGAAAACAATTATAGCTCTGTTAATGCCCAAAGAGATATTGACGTAGCTATTAAACAAAAATGGGAGATCATCGCGCAGGGGCTACCCCAGTTGAGCGCAGTTGCAGATTACCAGAATTACCTTAAACAACCTGTAACCCTTCTACCTGGTGAAATTGCCGGAGAAGAACCAGGTACGTTTGTTCCGGTAGTATTTGGAACCAAACACAACCTTAATGCTACAGCCACCTGGAACCAGCTTATTTTTGATGGCTCGTATATCGTAGGGGTCCAATCGGCTAAAACATTACTACAGATCTCCAAAAATGCTAAGACAAAAACCAACCACGAGGTTAAAAAAGCAATTATTAATGCCTATGGGAATGTACTTGTTGCAGAAGAAAGTGTAGAAATCCTGGAGAAGAACGTTATGAATGTTGAAAAAAATTACAATGAAACCAAGGAAATCTATAAAAATGGTCTTGCTGAGGAGGAAGATGTGGAACAACTAGAGATCACTCTACTTCGACTAAAAAACAATCTTAACCGTAGTCAAAGAATGCAAGATATTTCATACGACGTACTCAAGTTAAGTTTGGGCATCCCTGTAGAAACACCTGTGACCCTTACGGACAACCTTGATAAGCTGGCAATGGAATATTTTGACCTGGGCTTACTCGAAAAGCAAATCCCAGTTGAAGAAAATATCGATTACCGGATTGCTGAAAACCGGGCCCAATCTGCCGAGATTCAAGTTAAACTTGAAAAAACCAAAGCGCTTCCAAGCTTAAATGGATTCCTTAATTACGGAGTGCAGGGTTTTAACCAGGAATTCACCTTTTTTAATAGTGACCAGGAATACTTTGGGCAATCGATTTTAGGGGTCTCTTTAAACATACCTATATTTAGCAGCGGGATGCGAGGGGCACGTACCCAACAAAAGAAAATAGCCTATCAGCAGGCCATTCTGGAACTGGAAGAAACCCGAAATGATGTAATGAGAAAGATAAATTCGGCTAAGATCGAATATGAATATAGCCTCGAAAATTTCCAGACCCAAAAGAAAAACCTGGAACTCTCCGAGCGAATTGAAAGAAAAAATCAGATCAAATTTTTTGAAGGGGTTGGAAGTAGCTTTGAATTAAGTGAAGCACAGAGACAGCTATATACAGCCCAGCAGGATTACCTTCAGGCAATGCTCACTGTAATTAACAATAAAGCTGAGTTAGAAAATCTTCTCGACACCTCAAAATATCCTGATGAAAACTAAACTAAAAACCAGCAATCATACTACACCGATGAGAAAAATAGCAGTTCTATTAACGATAAGCTTTATCATCTTTTCCTGCGGAAAGAAAGAGGAACAATCCGTAGAAGAAATCATAAAAAGCGGCAACCTAACAGAGATAAAGCAGAAGAAAACTGAATTAGGCCAAAAGCAAAGTGAGTTAACAGCAGAAATAGACAAGTTGGATGAAGCCATTAATCAGCTTGATAAAAATAGAAAATTAGATCTGGTTACCACACAAGTTATTCAGGACACTTTGTTCCAACACTTTGCAGAGGTTCAGGGTGATGTTGCTACCGATGAAAACATTATAATTTACCCTGAATTTTCGGGTGTACTGACCGATATCAGAGTAAATGAAGGTCAAAATGTCAGAAAGGGTCAAACTCTGGCTATCATAGATGATGGTGGTCTTTCAAGTGAGCTTGCTCAACTTGAAACCCAGGAAGCTCTGGCTAAAACTACTTTTGAACGCCAAGCCAGATTATGGGAACAGAACATAGGCTCAGAAATGCAATATCTGGAAGCCAAAACTAATTATGAAGCTATCCAAAGATCGAAAGAACAATTAGAATCCCGCCTAGCCAAAACTGTAGTCACAGCACCATTTAATGGGGTTATTGATGAGGTCATTACCGATGAAGGTCAGGTGGTTAACCCCGGCCAGAGTCCGTTATTTCGACTGGTGAGCCTGGAAAATATGTATGTGGATGCTGCGGTACCCGAAAATTATCTCAACAATATTACAAAAGGCACCCAGGTAAAAATTAAAATTGGTTCAATAGGCCGGGAGTATGATGGTGAAGTGAGACAGGTAGGAAGCTATATTAACCCTAACAACCGAACCTTCAGGGTTCAGGTAGCCTTGCCTAACGAGGAGGGCCTGGTCAAACCAAACCAGATTGCTACTCTAAAACTTAACGATTATAGCGCAGAGGACGCCGTGGTCATTCCTGAAAATGCGGTTCAGCAAAATGCCTTGGGAGAAAATATTGTCTATATCCTGGAAAAAGATGCTGAAGATGGATCAGGGATCGCCCGTAAAAAGATTGTGAAAACCGGCTATGTGTATCAGGATGAGATAGAGATTACCGATGGTTTACAACCAGGCGAAATCCTTATTGTAGAAGGTGCTAAGAACCTACGCGAAGGTCAGGAAGTTAAAATAAGAAACGAGGAGTAAAATGAAATTAGATAAGGAATTTAAACTTTCTTCCTGGGCCATTGGCAATAAGATGACCGTTTACGTGATTATCGCGATAATTATGGTAGGCGGACTGATGTCATATTACAATATGCCACGTGAATCATTCCCGGAAGTCATAGAGACCAAAATTTATGTAAGTTCAGTTAATCCGGGCAACTCTGCCGAAGATGTAGAGAAATTTATTACAGAACCTCTGGAAGAGGAATTCAATAATATTGCAGGAGTAAAAGAAATTACCTCAAATACGCTTCAGGATTATTCCCTGGTAATCGTTGAGTTTGAAGAGGATGTCCTGGTGGATATTGCCAGGCAGAAAGTCAAAGATAAGGTAGACCTTGTAAAAGCAGAAACCACCTGGCCAACTCTGGATAACGGTGCAAAAGTAGAGCCCAATGTCTTTGATCTGAACCTTACCGAAGAAATGCCTATCCTTAATATTAACCTTACGGGAGATTATACCGTACAGCAGTTAAAGGATTATGCCGAATATCTTCGGGAACGAATAGAGCTTCTCCCACAAATTAAGGAGGCGGGAATTAGAGGAGCCGAAGAGATGGAAGTCGAAATCGCTGTTGATGTGTATAAAATGACGGCTTCCAAGGTAAGTTTTGATGATATAGTGAATTCAGTAAATGCTGAGAACAGGACTATTTCCGGTGGAAACATCATTACCAGCGGAGCACAGAAAAACATCAGGATCATAGGAGAAATTGAAGACCCCGACGAATTAAAGGATGTTGTGGTCAAACGTGATGGTGGTATTATATTCCTGAAAGATATTGCCCAAATCAATTTCAAAGAAAAGGACGCCACCACCTTCGCAAGGGAATATGGCCAACCCGTCGTGATGCTGGACATTAAAAAGCGCGCAGGGAAGAATATGATTGAGGCAGTAGAAGGCATTAAAGAGATTGTCAAAACCGAACAGGAGAATTACCTCCCCGAGAGTTTACACATAAGCCTGAGTAACGACCAGTCTACCCAGACCATCAACCAGGTGGATGATTTGGTTAACAACATAATTTTTGGAGTAATTCTCGTGGTTCTGGTACTTATGTTTTTTCTTGGTTTCCGGAACTCTTTGTTTGTGGGGATCGCCATCCCACTTTCTATGTTTCTTTCCTATATCATCCTTTCCAGCATGGGTTATACTCTTAATACCATGGTGCTATTTGCCCTGGTAATGGGACTGGGGATGTTGGTTGATAACGGAATTGTTGTGGTGGAGAATGTCTACTCTCTCATGGACCAGGGAATGTCACGAACTAAAGCCGCGAAACAAGGTTTGGGAGAGATTGCCTGGCCTATTATCGCTTCAACTGCTACTACCCTTGCAGCTTTCTTTCCTCTAGGATTATGGCCAGGTCTTGTAGGGAAATTCATGATGATTTTCCCTATCACTTTATCCATAGTATTAGGATCATCATTATTTGTAGCCTTGATAATCAATTCAATGCTTACCTCCCAATTTATGAAAACAGAGGAAAAATTATTTTCCAAAAAACGCTTGGTTCGGCTAAGTATAATTCTGGGAGTTACAGGTATTTTACTTCTTGTTCTAGGATTTCTATTTGAAGCAGGAGTACTAAGAGCTATAGGTAACATCCTGATCCTAGCAGTAATTTTGCTTTGGGCTTACAAATATTTTATTTCAAAAGCTGTAGATTTCTTTCAGATGAGAGCTCTCAAAAAAATGGAAAATTTTTACCAGAGAACACTTGTTTATGCCTTGCGTGGCAAAAAGGCCTATTTCTTTTTCTTCGGAACGCTGTTCCTGCTGTTCGTATCTTTTATTTTGATCGCCCTGGTACAACCTAAGGTCTTGTTTTTTCCCGAAAATGAACCCAAACAAATCATTACATATATTGAATATCCAGAAGGCACCGATATTCACAAAACCAACGAACTCACTAAAAAAATAGAGAAGCAAGTTTTTGATGTCATCAAAAAGTATGAAGATGAAGACGGCTATAATTTTATGGTCGAATCGGCTATCTCACAGGTAGGAGAAGGAGCAGGAAACCCTATGACCGATGGCGGGCAGCAAAATGAGATGCCTCATAAAGCCAAGATCACCCTCTCTATGAGGGAATTCAATGAAAGGCGTGGTGTAAAAAGTAGTAAGGTCTTAAGCGAGGTTCGTGATGCAGTACAAGGTTTTCCCGGAGCATCGGTTATTGTAGAAAAAGATCAGGCTGGTCCTCCTTCCGGTTACCCTATTAATATGGAACTAAAGGGAGAAGACTATCAGCAAATGCTTGCTGAAGCAGAAAATATGCGAGCATATATCCAGGGACTAAGTATCCCGGGAATAGAAAATCTCAAGATTGATGTCAACAAATCAAAATCTGAACTTGATGTAAAAGTGGATCGCAGAAAAGCCGGCCAGCTTGGTGTTTCAACTTCAGCAGTAGGACAAACACTTAGAAGAGCTATTTATGGTGAAGAGGTTTCTACCTATAAAGATGGCGATGACGATTATGAAGTTAATGTGCGCTTCATGGACGAATTCCGTTATAATGAAAATGCACTCTTCAATCAACCGGTAACCTTTATGGATCAGAATACCGGGGAAATAGTGCAGGTACCTATATCCTCTTTGGTTACCACCGAAAAAGCGTCCTCTTTCAGTTCCATTAAGAGGAAAGATTTAAAGCGAGTCATTACTTTATATTCCAATGTCCTCGAAGGTTATAATGGCAACGAGATTGTAGAACGCCTGAAAACCGAGTTAAAGAATTACGATCTTCCAAAGGAAATCTCTTTAGAATTTACCGGAGAACAAGAAGAACAGGAAGAAAATATGAGCTTTCTTCTAAAAGCACTACTTATAGCAATAGGTGGTATCCTTTTGATTCTGGTGGCACAATTCAATTCGATATCAAAACCAATTATTATCGTCATGGCGGTGATGTTGAGTTTAGTAGGTGTGTTTTTTGGTTTGATTATTTTCCAGATGGACTTCATTATTATTATGACAATGATGGGAATTATCTCGCTTGCGGGAATTGTGGTCAACAATGCTATCGTTCTTGTTGATTACACGCAGATCCTAATAGACCGAAAGAAGAATGAATTGGGATTAGAAAATGATCAGCTATTAACCCGGGAACAGTACTTCGACTGTATAGTAAGAGGTGGGATTTCTAGGTTAAGACCGGTGATTTTGACCGCTATTACCACTGTGTTAGGGCTAATCCCTTTAGCTGTAGGACTGAATATTGATTTCTTCAGCCTTTTTATTGACTATGATCCTAAAATCTATATCGGTGGAGATAATGTGATCTTCTGGGGGCCATTGGCCTGGACAGTTATATTCGGGCTTGTTTTCGCGACCTTCTTAACCCTTGTTATCGTACCAGTAATGTTCTACCTGGTAAATCGTGCAAAAGTTAAGACAGCGGATAAAATCGAAGCTCGAAAACAAGGCAAATTAGAGGCAAATGCTTAAATAAAAACCCCGAAGAACAACTTCGGGGTTTTTATTAACGTATATAATTTAATTAAGGTCAAGCGCTCAATCTCGATCTCTTCTAATAACTCTGGTTATTTTATTTTCTTTATAATGAACTTCGGTTAATTGGCTGTTATGCCAAAAAAACCATTTACCAGTCTTGTTACCAAAGGCATATTGGGCGATTGTTTCCTTTTCACCTCTCTGGTTGTAAGAAACCCATTTCCCGTGGAGTTTCCCGTTCTTGTACGTACCTTCCTGCTTAATACTTCCGTTTTCATAATAAAATGTTCCTTTTATAAGGTTTCCGTCATTTTCAAAACGCGGTTTTGGATTATCCTGGGCCATTATCAGACCACTGGAAAATAAAACCGCGGCTATCACTATTTGTTTAAATCTTTTCATCTGTCTGGATAACCTTAACTTTACAAATATAGCAATTAATTTACTTTTTGGCAATATTTGCATAACCTTTACTTAACATTGGCTGGTTTAAGTGCTAATAATCAGTAGTCTATAAAACTCCTAATTGCATCTAAAATTTACCTCAAGTGGGGGATTTTCAAATAAAAATTAGCTGTTAAGCCACCAGAACTTCTTACTTTTGCTGGCACAAAAACTTAAGGAAAATTATGTACAGAAGTCACACCTGTGGAGAATTAAATACTTCAAATATTGACCAAAAGGTCCAGCTTTCGGGATGGGTTCAAAAAATAAGAGATAAAGGTTTTATGGTATGGGTAGATTTGCGTGATCGCTACGGCATTACCCAGCTTATTTTTGATGAGGAACGCTCTTCAAAAGCCCTCATGGAAAAAGCCCAGAAACTGGGGCGTGAATTCGTAATCCAGGTTGATGGAAAAGTGATTGAAAGGGAATCAAAAAATCCTAATATACCAACAGGTGAAATTGAAGTACTCGTTTCAGAATTGAATATCCTGAACACTTCCCTAACCCCTCCTTTTACTATCGAAGAAGATACCGATGGTGGGGAAGACCTAAGAATGAAATACCGTTACCTGGATATACGCAGAAATCCGGTTAAAAATAAGCTGAAATTTCGCCATAAAGTAGGGATGGAAGTTAGAAATTATCTTTCTAACCATGATTTTATTGAAGTGGAAACTCCCTATCTCATAAAATCTACTCCAGAAGGGGCCCGTGATTTTGTAGTCCCAAGCCGAATGAACGAAGGTCAGTTTTACGCGCTCCCACAATCGCCACAAACCTTCAAGCAATTGCTTATGGTAGGCGGTATGGATAAATATTTCCAGATCGTAAAATGCTTTCGGGATGAAGATCTTAGGGCCGACAGGCAACCTGAATTCACGCAAATTGACTGTGAGATGGCTTTTGTAGAGCAAGAGGATATCCTCAATATTTTTGAAGGTTTAACCCGGCATTTATTGAAAGAGATCAACGGCGTGGATGTGGAAAAATTCCCGAGAATGACCTATGCTGAGGCAATGAAAAAATACGGAAATGATAAACCCGATATCAGGTTTGGGATGGAGTTTGCCGAATTAAATGATCTTGCCAAGAATAAAGGCTTCAATGTTTTCGACCAACAGGAATTGGTTGTTGGAATTGCGGTTCCGGGAGCAGCCTCCTCCACCAGGAAAGAAATCGATAAATTAATATCCTGGGTTAAAAGACCACAAGTTGGCGCCAACGGACTTGTTTGGGCGAAATTCAACACCGACGGAACTTTAAAATCTTCAGTAGATAAATTTTATTCTGAAGAAGATCTGAAAACCTGGGCTAAAGCTACCAATGCAAAACCGGGTGACCTGATTTTGGTAATGGCCGGCGATGCAAGCAAAACCAGAACTCAGCTAAGCGCATTAAGAATGCATTTGGGGAACGAACTTGGCCTTAGAAAAGCAAATGAATTTGCTCCGCTTTGGGTAGTAGATTTTCCGCTGTTGGAATGGGATGAGGAAACCAACCGATACCATGCCATGCACCATCCTTTTACTTCGCCAAAAAAGGAAGATTTCGCTTTGCTGGAAACAGAACCTGGTAAAGTACGTGCTAATGCCTATGACCTTGTCCTTAATGGAAACGAAATCGGTGGTGGTTCCATAAGAATTCACGATAAAGAAACTCAAGCTAAGATGTTTGATTATCTTGGTTTTACTCCTGAGGAGGCTAAAGAACAATTCGGCTTCTTAATGGATGCTTTCCAATACGGTGCCCCTCCTCACGGTGGAATAGCTTTCGGATTTGACCGGCTAGTCGCTATTCTAGGTGGTCAGGAAAGCATCAGGGATTTTATTGCTTTTCCAAAAAACAACAATGGCAGAGATGTGATGATTGACGCGCCTGCCAAGCTGGATAAAATACAATTGGATGAATTGCACCTCCAGTTGAAGTTATAAGTTATGAGAAACAAGAAAAATCCTGCTTTAGTGCGGGATTTTTTATCTTCACTAAAAATTAACCTTAAACTTACCTAGTGAATAAGTTTATCAGCACAATACCGGGTAAACTCCTAAGGTTTACCAATGAGCATTTAAGCAATCAGAAATTCCTCATGCTTTTAAGTGCCATAATTGGTTTTCTTGCAGGTCTTGTAGCGGTTACTATTAAAAATCTCACCCATTTTATTCAACTTTTACTAGAAGATGAATTTATAGCCAATTACCACAATGCTTTTTATTTTATCTTTCCAGTCATCGGATTGGCTCTTACTATCCTTATTGTCAAATTTGGCATTAAAAAAGATATCGGCAGTGGAATTCCAACCACCCTACATGCTATTTCGAAGCGTCAAGGTTTAATGCGAAAGTTTCAGGCTTATGCCTCTCTTTTAACCGCTCCGTTAACTGTGGGTTTTGGTGGGTCGGTGGGACTCGAGGCACCAACAGTAGCTACTGGCTCTGCCATTAGCTCCAATTTATCAAGGTTATTCAAAATGAATCAGGCCTCTCGAACCCTTTTAATTGGTTGTGCCGCTGCCGGAGCAATGTCCTCATTGTTTAAAGCTCCAGTGGCAGCAATTATTTTCGCAATTGAAATTTTTAGTCTAGACCTCACCCTGGCTTCGATGATCCCTTTACTAATTGCCTCCATTTCAGCAATACTTACTTCTTATTTCTTTTTTGGCTCAGATATTATCTTACACTACCAATTAACCGATGAATTTAATATTTCTGAAGTTCCATTTTATGTCTTACTGGGAGTTTTAGCCTCTGTGTGCTCCATTTATTTTACAAAGATTTATTTTAAGTTCACTAATTTTTTTAGCAAAATAAAATCCCAGCTCTATAGATTACTCTTAGGTGGCTTTGGCCTTGGAATCTTAATTTTCTTCATACCACCGCTCTATGGGGAGGGCTACGATGTGATCAATAATTTACTGCAAGAAAACTATATGTATGCGCTTCAAACGTCCCTCTTTGATGAGTATATGGATAACATCTGGGTGGTAATTGGGTTGTTATCAGGGCTTGTGATTTTTAAAATTATAGCAACTTCCTTAACGGTGGGTGCCGGGGGGATTGGCGGGATTTTCGCACCTGTACTTTTTATGGGTAGTGCCATGGGGCATAGTTTTGCTCTTATCGTAAATAACTTAGGCTTTCTGAACAACCCTATTTCAGTAAGTAACTTTACCCTTGTGGGAATGGCTGGATTAATGGCTGGTATCATGCACGCTCCTCTTACCGCAATCTTTCTTATTGCTGAACTCACCAGTGGCTATGAACTCTTCGTGCCCTTAATGATCACCGCTGCAATTGCTTATATAATCACCTCCCAATTCCAGCCTCACTCTGTTTATACTATGGATCTGGCAGCACGAGGTGAATTAATTACCCATAATAAAGATCAAGCAGTTCTTACGTTACTTAATATTCGGCAGGTAATTGAAAAAAACTTTATTCCAATCCATGTAGATAAAACCCTTGGAGAGGTTATAAAAGAAGGGGTGATAAAATCCACTCGAAATATTTTTCCTATTATTGATGAGGAAGGCAATTTCATGGGTATTATCCTGTTAGATGATATACGACCTATAATGTTTGAGCAAAAAATGTATGATGAGGTGAAAGTCACCGAAATTATGCAGCGTGCACCGGAAATTATTGATCTGGGCAAAGATAGAATGAAGGAAATCATGAGGAAGTTTCAGGAGAGTAATGCCTGGAATCTACCCGTGGTAGAAGATGGTAAATATGTGGGTTTTATTTCTAAATCAAAATTACTCACGGCTTATCGTCAAAAATTAATTGAGGTAACTGTTTAGCTATGAAGACAATAATGAAAATATTGGGAATCGCAATTCTCATTGCCATTGGAATCGGATTTTATATAAGAACTTTTGATGATAAAGCCCTGGGTGATGTTATAATCGGGCTAGCTGTTCTTGCCAGTGCATTCATCCTAATGCCTATTTTTCTATACGTACGATGGAATGGAAAGAAGCTCAAAGATTACACCCTAACCAAAGAAAACATGGATCGCATGCGGGATAAGGGCCTGGATTAACAGGCTGATTTTAAAGCCGTTCAAAATAATTCCTAAAAATTTATGGGCTTGTCAATATTATTATATTAAGTTTGTACTTTATTAATTATTTATTTTTTTACAATGGAAGGTACAGTTAAATTTTTCAATGAATCTAAAGGTTACGGATTCATAACCAACGACGAAACAGGAAGAGACATCTTCGTACACGTTACCGGTCTTGACGGGGAAACTCTAAATGAAGGTGACAAGGTGGAGTACGTTGAAGTAGAAGGAAGAAAAGGAGTAAACGCTAGCCAAGTGCGCGTTATTGAATAAATAGATTATCCTATTTTCGAAACTACAAAAGCCGCTGAATCAGCGGCTTTTTTATTTTGTCTTATCCTGAAATTTAGGATATTTCGAAAGCCTCCGCCACCCCCGAAAGCATTTTTTCAGTAAGTGCACCTAGGTCAAACTTATGTTTCCAATTCCAGTCCCTTCTGGCTTCAGAGTCATCAATGTCAGATGGCCAGGAATCAGCAATTTTTTGCCGGAAATCAGGGGCATAATTCATTTTGAATTCCGGGATATGTTTCTTTATCTCGTTAGCAAGTTCTTCAGGGGTAAAACTTATTGCGCTTAGGTTGTAGGACGATCTTATTTTAACTTTTTCTGATGGGGCTTCCATTAAATCTATTGTTGCTTTAATAGCATCATCCATGTACATCATTGGTAAACTGGTAGACTCACCCAGATAAGAGGTATAAGCTTTATTTTTTAGGGCTTCGTGAAATATTTCTATGGCATAGTCAGTAGTCCCACCTCCCGGAAGGGTTTTGTAACTTATTATCCCTGGATACCGCAAACTTCTGACATCTACGTCATATTTGTCATGGAAATATTGGCACCATCGCTCACCAGCTTGTTTACTAATACCATACACCGTAGAAGGCTCCATGATCGTAGTCTGAGCGGTGTTCTTTTTAGGAGTTGTAGGTCCAAAAACTGCTATACTTGAAGGCCAGAAAACCTTGTCTATTTTCTTTTCTTTAGCCAAGTTTAAAATATGAAAGAGAGAATCCATATTCAAAGACCAGGCCTTCATTGGAAATTTTTCTGCTGTGGCGCTTAACATTGCCGCCATAAGATAAACCTGCTTAATCTCGTATTTCTCAATAATGGCTTCTATTTCGGAACGTTTGGTAGCATCAAGGATTTCAAAAGCACCAGATGCCATCAATTCATCATTCCCTTCCCTAATATCGCTGGCGACAACCCTATCATTTCCGTAAATCTCCCGAAGTTTTAAGGATAACTCGGTTCCTATTTGCCCACTGGCACCTATGACTAAAATTTTTTCCGCCATGTCCTTCAATTTTTAGCAAATATATTTAATATTACAAAGGTATTCGTAACAAAACCTCCAAAACCTCTCTTCAACTTAAATATCTGTTAATCCAACAATTTTTTGCATTCTGAAGAGTTTATTTTCATTTAACTTTGTATTTGTATGAAACTTTTATTGCCTCTTCTTTCTTTATGGATACTGGGCGGATGCAAATCCGATGTTAACCCCCAAGCCAAAGGGCAAACCGTTTTGGACAGTACCTTATTGAGTAAAAATATCAGATTGCCTGATACTGAAGTGGAATTGCTTCCTGAGGCCCGCAAACACGCTGTGCAATGGGTAAATTATATTACTGCTCAAAACGAAATCAATAATCTAAAATCAGACAATCTTAATCAGATTATTGAAAATGCAAAACCTATCTCTCAGATAATGCAATCCTTAAAATCCACTGTACCTGACACCTTAAAATCAAAAGCGGTGATTGCCAGATTAAACGTTTTGGCGACCAAATCGCAGGTCTTGGAGCAACTTGCAACCCGCCGAAATAAAAATTTGGAGAAAATATCCCAAACCGCCCAGGAAATCCCGATAGAATTTAACAATTTCAAACTTCAGCTAAATGAACTGTTCTTAAAAAGTCTAGAAGATTTTGAACGTGAACTTGACCAACTTGAACAAGAACAGGATAGCATATCTAAGGCTACCAGTCCTACTAGGCAGATTGAGGATTCTATTTAGAACCAGGCTGGTTACGGCATACCCTTTCTTAAAATAAATATTTATAAAAATGAATAAATTTTTCCTCAGCTTGCTTTTTTTATTCCTCTCCATTCATATATTTTCTCAGGAAAACTCTGAAGAGAAAATCAACCATATCGTTGATCAATGGCATAAGGCTGCTTCTCAAGCCGATTTTGATATGTATTTCAGTTTAATGACAAAAGAAGGGGTTTTTATAGGTACCGATGCTACCGAAAACTGGACCAACAAAGAGTTTCGGAGATTTTCAAAACCTTATTTTGACCGTGGGAAGGCATGGAATTTCAAAAGCCTGGAACGCAATGTTTATTTTCATGAAAATAGGACTATCGCCTGGTTTGATGAACTTCTGGACACACAAATGGGAATTTGTCGGGGCTCGGGGATACTTCATCAAACCAAAAATGGTTGGAAAATCGCTCATTATGTGCTCTCTATTGCCGTGCCGAATGAAAACGTAGAAAGGCTTACTGAGATGAAGAAGGAATTCGATCAAAACTTGATTGAGACCCTTGAAAATAAAAGTGCTGATAAATAAATCTTACCGACTGGCTTTATTTTTTTTATCTGCTACAGTTAAATATAACCACGAGAATTATCCACCTCACCACAAAAAATTAATATGTGGTAGGAGGTTTTTCAGTTCTATTTCATTATCGAAGCTTTAATAAACACGGGAATTTAAAAAACACATAAGCTTCAAAGGTCCTTTACTGAGATTCATCTTCAAATCCTTGCTTAGCTTTTATAATTTTTGATTAAATGTGCTACTTTTTAGTACTTTAGCCTGATCTAAATACAATTTTTTTAACAAATGAAGAAAATAACTAATGTGCTGTTTTATTCCATTTTAGGAGCTGCTATAGTAAGTGGTTGTAAAAGTGATAAAGAAGACAGCGTTGAAAAAGAAGAAATCCACGGGATTAACCTGGCTTATATGGATACAACCGTAAGCCCAAAAAATGATTTCTTTAGATTTGTGAATGGGAAATGGGTAGATTCTACGGAAATCCCCCAGGACCAGACTACCTGGGGTAGTTTTATGGAGTTAAGACAAACTACCGATGCTGATGCTCTTACTTTACTGGAAGGAGCATCTAACAATGAAAACCTGGATCCTCAAAGCGATAAAGCCAAGGCCGTATACCTTTACAATACCATAATGGACACGGTGAGTCGAAATGAGCAAGGGGTGACTCCTGTGGAGCCTTACCTCAAGAAAGTTGATGCTATCCAAAACAAAGAGGATCTTCAAGGGTTTCTTACTGACATGCAGCAATATGGTGGAGCAGGATTCTTTTCTTTCGGGGTAAGAGCTGATGCCAAGAATTCGAACCAAAATGCTGCTTATCTCTATCCTACTGGATTAGGACTCCCTGATAGGGATTACTATGTGGCGGATGATCCCGATTCAAAAGAAAAACGTGAAAAATATAAAGAGCATATTACCAAAATGCTCCAGTATATAGATTATTCGCAGGAAGAGGCTTCCAAGGCGGCCCAAACCATTCTGGAATTTGAAACCAAGCTCGCAGAACCTCAACTTGACAAAGTGGAACGTAGAGATGCTCGTAATACCTATAATCCAATGACAGTTGCTGAACTTCAAAATTCAGTTCCGGCATTAGAATGGGAAAAGTATTTCAATGAAATTGGTGCAGAAGAACTTGATACTATTATTGTGGCTCAACCAAAATACATGAATGCCTTACAGGATATCTTCACTGAGAATAAGGTAGGAGATTGGAAAACCTATCTGAAATGGAGCATTTTTAACGATGCTGCCAATACGCTTTCCACTGAGATTGAGACGGCAAACTGGGAATTTTATAACAAAACCCTGCAGGGAGCACAAGAACAACGTCCACGTGATGAACGTGCTCTTCAGACAATCAACTGGACCATAGGAGAAGCACTTGGTAAACTTTATGTAGATGAACATTTCCCTGCAGAAGCTAAAGAGCAAGCTGAAGAAATGATCGCAAATATCATTAAAGCCTACGAATCCAGGATCAATAATTTGAATTGGATGAGTGAGGATACCAAGAAAAAAGCTATTGAAAAACTGGGAACCACCACTATTAAAGTTGGTTATCCCGATCAGTGGAAAGATTACAGTGATTTGGAAATTGCTGGAGGAGAAAACGATGGTTCTTATTTCCAAAACATGATGAATGTAAGTAAATGGAGAACGGCCGATAATATGGCCAAACTGGGAGAACCGGTGGACAAAACTGAATGGTTTATGCCTCCTCAAATAGTAAATGCTTATTATAATCCAAGTTATAATGAGATTGTTTTTCCTGCTGCTATCCTTCAACCGCCATTTTACGATTACAAAGCAGATGCTGCTATAAATTATGGTGGTATAGGAGCCGTAATTGGTCATGAGATCTCTCACGGATTTGACGATAGTGGTGCTCGTTTTGATGCAGAAGGAAACCTCAATAACTGGTGGACCGATGAAGATCTGGAAGCTTTTGAGGAACTTGGAGCCGACCTGGCCGACCAATACAGTGAAATAGAAGTTCTGGATAGCGTATATATCAACGGTCAATTTACCTTAGGTGAAAATATTGGTGATCTCGGGGGGGTTAATGCCGCTTACGATGGTTTGCAGATCCATCTGGAAGAACACGGAAGCCCGGGTAAAATAGATGGGTTCACCCCTGAACAACGTTTCTTCATGTCATGGGCGACCGTTTGGAGAACTAAAATGCGTGATGAAGCCTTACAAAATAAGATCAAGACCGATCCACATTCTCCAGGAATGTACCGCGCTTATGTGCCGTTACAAAACATAGATGCTTTCTATGAAGCCTTTGAAATTGAAGAAGGCGACAACATGTATGTAGATCCCGAAGATCGTGTGATTATCTGGTAGATTACTAAAATAGATTAAAGTAAAAAAAGGCTTGCTGAATTCTTTAGCAGGTCTTTTTTTTATAATAGAAGACGCTTCGGAATGATCCTTTCCTCTTTAATTCCAAAAAGGCAATTGGGCATCCAACTATTTAATCAAGATGATAGTTTCCACTTTAAGATCCAATGCCTCTATTTTCTCAGGACTTGCCTTAATTAACCGATCACCGTAAAACTCGTTACCCGCTTCATTTTGAGGAGCCAGGAAGACACGCAGTCCTGAATTTTCAAGCTCCCCATCATTCCACATTACTGCTCCACTGTAATCCCAGCCAAATCCGTAAAAGGATATTTCTTTTTCATTTAGCCTGTTAAGTTCATCATAGGTGGTTCCAATTCTAATTCCCTCTGAAGACTTCCATTTTCCGTCTGCATCAAATCTAATATCATGTACTTCTGTTCGATCTTCATCTTTCCAGGTAATATGAAGTTCGTTTGGGGTATCCGGATAAAGTATTGAATAAGCACGTTCTACTGTGCCTTCCTCAAACATCCCTACGTCCTCTTTTAAGTTAGCATCTGGATATTCGCTTTTAAGGGCTTGGGAGGAATAATTCTGAAGGTTTTCGATTACAAATTTATCCTTCGATACGGTATTTTTTGTACTCCCACAGGCGATAAGGGTTAGAAGGCTTATGACTACTAGTATTTTTTTCATTTTAAATTGATTTTCTTTCACAGCGCATTATCTAAAAAACACTCCGGTATTAGTAGAATACTAAATTCAGGAAGATTCTACAGACAAGGCCTGTCTTTTACAAGAATTTAACGCGTATTATTTAACAGTTGCTTACCTTTACGGCTTCCAAAAAAGTTTCAGATTAAATGAGCGAATCAAAACAGCGATATACTATAACAGCAGCCTTACCGTATACTAACGGCCCGATCCATATAGGCCACCTCGCAGGGGTTTATGTACCTGCCGATATATATGCACGTTTTCTAAGAATGCAGGGGCACGATGTAGCCTTTGTTTGTGGAAGTGATGAGCACGGTGTGCCAATTACCATAAAGGCAAAGAAAGAAGGTGTTAAGCCACAGGACATAGTAGATAAATATCATGGCATCATAAAAAAATCCTTTAAAGAATTTGGAGTTTCTTTTGACAATTATTCCAGGACTTCAGCTAAGGTTCACCACGATACAGCTTCTGCTTTTTTCAGGAAAATGTATGAAAATGACAAATTTATTGAGGAAACCACCAAACAGCTTTATGACGACCAGGCCAAGCAATTTCTAGCTGATCGTTTTGTAACCGGAACTTGTCCGAAATGTGGAAGTGAAGAAGCCTACGGGGACCAATGTGAAAGTTGCGGGACTTCCCTCAATGCCACGGATCTTATTAATCCAAAATCCACTTTCTCAGGAGCAACGCCTACATTAAAGGAAACTCGTCACTGGTTCTTGCCCTTAGATCAATATGAAAACTGGCTCAAAGAATGGATTTTGGTAGGTCATAAAGCTGACTGGAAAAGCAATGTTTACGGTCAGGTTAAATCCTGGATAGATGATGGCCTGAGAGCCCGTGCGGTAACCCGCGATCTGGATTGGGGAATACCAGTTCCTGTGGAGGGTGCCCAAGGGAAGGTACTGTATGTATGGTTTGATGCCCCTATTGGATATATATCATCGACCAAGGAATGGGCTGAGCGTGAAGGTAGGGATTGGGAGTCCTACTGGAAAGACGAAAACACCAAACTCATCCATTTTATCGGAAAGGATAATATCGTCTTTCATTGTATTATTTTCCCGGTAATGCTGAAGGCTCACGGTGATTTTATCTTACCCCAAAACGTCCCGGCCAATGAATTTCTTAATCTTGAAGGAAAGAAACTTTCAACCTCCAAAAATTGGGCTGTATGGTTGCATGAATACCTTGAAGATTTTCCCGGTCAGCAGGATGTTTTACGTTATGTGCTTACGGCAAATGCCCCTGAAACCAAAGACAATGACTTCACCTGGAAAGATTTTCAGGCCCGAAACAACAATGAACTAGTAGCAATATTTGGGAATTTCATAAACCGGGTAGTAGTACTCACCAATAAATATTACGGCGGACTCATCCCCCAACCACAAAAGCTCACAGAACTAGACGAAAAAACCATTGCCGAATTAAAGGCCTATCCGGGCGTAATTGCAAGCTCCATTGAAAAATATCGGTTTCGCGAAGCTCAGGCCGAACTTATGAACTTGGCTCGACTTGGAAATAAGTATCTAGCCGATGAAGAACCCTGGAAACTTATAAAAACCGATCCCGACAGGGTGCAGACCATAATGTATGTGGCTTTGCAGATTGCCTCCGCTCTTGCTACCTTATGCGAACCGTTCTTACCATTTACCTCTGTGAAACTCAAGGGGATGCTGAAATTTTCTGCTAGTGAAAACAGATTGGAAAGTTTTGAAAAATCCCAATGGGACAAAATTGCGACTCGGGAAGCACTTTTACCGGCAGGTCACCAAATTGGAAAGGCAGAGTTGCTTTTTAGCAAAATTGAAGATGAACAAATAGCGAAACAACTGGAGAAATTGGAAACCACCAAATCCGCAAATGCCGCAGAAAACACCAAAATCGTTCCTCAAAAAGAAACCGCAAGCTTCGAGGATTTCTCAAAAATGGATCTCCGGGTGGGCACAATCATTGAAGCTCATAAAATGCCCAAAACCAAGAAACTTATGGTTATTAAGGTTGATACAGGACTGGATCAGCGAACAGTGGTTTCAGGAATTGCAGAACATTTCAAGGCTGAGGAGATTATCGGAAAGAAAGTTACTGTTTTGGCTAATCTGGCTCCTCGAAAGCTTCGGGGGGTGGAAAGTCAGGGTATGATTCTTATGACAGAAAATGCCCAGGGCAAGCTCATCTTTGTCAATCCTGATGAAACCGAAGTTGAGAATGGAGCGACAATTAACTAATTATCTGCGCCCATCGACTGGATCATTAATCAATTCCTATTGAAACAATTCATAGGCCCTGGAATCCAATATAATTTAATTCAAATTGCTTAAAGTCGCTTTTCATCAGATTTATAAGCATCCTTTACCAGAGGGACACCGATTCCCTATGGAAAAATACGAGTTGCTTCCCAAACAACTCATACATGAAGGCACCTGTGTGGAAGCCAATTTTTTCCAACCCGGCTTGCCGGAAGAGAAATATATTTTGGCCGTTCACAACGCTGAGTATTTCTCAAATCTTAAAGAGCTAAGCCTGGACAGAAGAGCTCAAAGAAAAACCGGATTCCCCCTTTCTGCGGAACTTGTAAGAAGGGAACTAATAATTGCCGATGGAACAATGAAGGCTTGTAATTTCGCCTTGGAAAATGGAATCGCTTTTAACATAGCAGGAGGTACGCATCACGCCTATTCCAACCATGGAGAGGCTTTTTGTTTATTAAATGACCAGGCTATTGCCGCAAGGTATCTTCAACAAAAAAAACTGGCGGATAAAATTCTTTTCATCGATTTGGATGTCCACCAGGGAAATGGTACCGCAAAAATTTTCGAAAATGATCCTTCAGTTTTTACTTTTTCTATGCATGGTAAAAACAACTATCCTTTTAGAAAGGAGCAATCTGATCTGGATATAGAATTACCCGATGGCACCGATGATGAAAACTACTTGAAAGTCCTCAAGGAAAAGCTTCCGAGCTTAATCAAGGAACAGGATCCGGATTTTATTTTTTATTTAAGTGGTGTGGATATTTTAAAAACAGATAAATTAGGAAAACTCTCTTGCAGTCTTTTAGGCTGTAAAGAACGAGACCGTTTTGTACTGCAAATCCTTCGAGACCTCAAGATTCCAGTCCAGTGCAGTATGGGCGGAGGATATTCTCCCGATATTAAAACAATAATTGAAGCTCACGCGAACACTTACCGACTAGCACAAGAAATTTACTTTTAGCAATAAAAAAAGAGATCTATATAATTGATACAAATCTCTTTTTTATAATTGGCAGTCTTATTTCCCATAGGTCTAACTCTTATTTCCCATAAGCAAAAGTTCACTGCAAACTACCTCAGTGCTTAGGTGTTTTTTACCTTCACTATCTTCCCAGTTTCGGCTGGTTAATTTTCCTTCTATGCCCACTTCTTTACCTTTGCCGACATACTTTTCCACCAACTCAGCTGTTTTTCCCCAGGCAATTATGTTGTGCCATTGGGTTTCTGTGATTTTTTCACCAGAACTGTTTTTGTAATAATCATTAGTCGCAATAGAAAATTTTGCAATTTTCTTTCCAGATTCCAAATTGACGATCTCAGGCTCTGATCCTACATTTCCGATTAATTGAACTTTGTTTCTTAAAGTACTCATAACTTCGTATTTTATTTCACTGAAAATCGTTAGTTCATTCCAGCACAACAAACATAGAGGTGATTGCCAATTCTATTCGGTTAGGAATTATTTGTTTTCGTTTATAGGCGTTTGTAAACATTTGAATACCCTTAGTGGAAAAATTTATAGACCTTTTTTGGCTAATCCAAGGGAAAGCTTTACTTAGCACAAAAGTTAAATGATGGAAGAACGAAAAGTCTGGTATGCTTGTTATGGCTCAAACCTATTAGAGGAGCGTTTTCGTTGTTATATAAGTGGCGGCCAGCCAAAAGGTGCAAATCGCCTTTATCCCGGATGTACCAACAAGACATTTCCTTCCCACACCAAGCCTCTTACGATTAACCGGGAAATGTATTTTGCGAAAATTTCAAAAACCTGGAATGGTGGAGGCGCTGCTTTTATAAGATCAGAAGTTAATAAAGATGTAAAAACCCTGGGACGTATGTATCATATAACCCGCCAGCAATTTATTGACCTGGTGCAGCAAGAGATAAAGTTTGAAGGGAATTTTAATATAGATCTCGAAAAAGTTATAGAAGAAGGTTCTTTGAATATGAGAAACGATTCCTGGTATGGGCAAATTATTTACCTGGGTGATGACCAAGGTCATCCCATTTTTACTTTTACCAATGAGGAATATCTTGAAAACGACATCAATGCTCCGAACGAGCATTATTTAAAGATTATTATAGAAGGATTAAATCAAACCTACAAGCTGGCTCCTTCAGAAATTCAAAAGTACCTGGAAAATAAAACAGGAATTAAAGACACCTTCATTGAGAAAGAATTGCCTGAACTTATTGGAAATTAAATACCTATTTTT
Organism: Salegentibacter profundi; assembly: GCF_054121475.1. Taxonomy (NCBI): domain Bacteria; kingdom Pseudomonadati; phylum Bacteroidota; class Flavobacteriia; order Flavobacteriales; family Flavobacteriaceae; genus Salegentibacter; species Salegentibacter profundi. The sequence goes on along the minus strand of NZ_JBSYGG010000006.1, from coordinate 87,732 downwards.
ATTATCTCACCTCGATCTTAAAACTCATGAAAGCAGCCAGTGTTAGTCAGCTAAAAAAAGAACTCTCCTTTAGGTCTCAAGACGAACTCCTGGGGTTTTGTTTAAGGCTCTCAAAATTTAAAAAAGAGAACAAAGAGCTGCTCACCTATTTATTGTTTGAATCCGAGAATGAAGCAAAATTTATTTCCGAAGTAAAAAAAGAAATAGACGAGCAGTTTGCCGGTATCAACACCAGTACCTGGTATTTTATAAAAAAGAGCGTAAGGAAAATTCTAAAGGATGTAAAAAAGTACGCCCGTTATTCAGGAAAAATAGAAACCGAGGTGGAGCTTCTTATTTACTTTTGTGCCAAATTAAAATCTTTTCCAAAACCTATAGATCGTAATAAAACCCTACAAAAACTTTATGAGCGACAAATGCGGCTTATCGATACTAAATTGCAAAAGCTCCACGAGGATCTGCAGTATGATTACCGGCTATTAATAGCAAACTTTGGCCTGGATTAATTTATGATTCAAAAAAACCAAGCTCTTAAATAATTGGTGATCAGATATTTTGAAGCATTTTATTATATTTAGGATATGCAAAAAGCCTGTTTGCAATGTGGAGAAAAAGTTTTAGGCCGCGTAGATAAAAAATTCTGCAGCGATTACTGTCGTAATGCATATCACAACAACCTTAACAAGGACCGAAAAAATCTGGTTAGAAATGTCAATAACCGCCTACGCAAAAATTATCGCATTTTGGAAGAATGCAATCCTACCGAAAAGACCACGACAACAAAAAACAAGCTCCTGGCAAAAGGATTCAACTTCGATTATATCACAAGTATCTACACCACCAAAAGTGGCAAAATTTATTATTTTGTTTATGATCAGGGTTATCTTCCATTAGACAACGGTTTTTATGCTCTGGTCAAGAGAACCTAAGTTTTTAAGAATGCCAGTTGTTACTTTTTAATATAGTCGCCGCGCGTAAAACATCACTTTGACTAATTTGCCCAACAAGTTTACCATTTTCAACAATTGGAAATCTTCGATAACGTTTCTCGATGAATTTTTTGGCGGCATCGATCACATTCATATTCCCGTCGATGGTTTCTACCCTACAGTTCATACGTTTTCCTACTGTGGTATCATCCAGGGGCATATTATAATATTGGCTATCTGAAACGTGCTTCATACAATCCCCCTCAGAGATCATTCCTTTTAAATTATTTTTTTCATCCACCACACAGCCCCCGGAAATTTTATGTTTGAGAAGCTTTTCTGCAACATCCATAATATTCTCATTTTCCCTAAATGTAATCAGGTCAGTAGTCATATAGTCTTTAACCAGCATTGGCGTACCTTCCGGTTTTTCGGGAGCCGCCTGCTTTCCTTGATAACTTTTGATAGCCATAGCATAAAAATTTATGTATTAATCTCTTAAATATAAGAAATTTCCAATTAGGGCTAAAGCGGTGCTCATCTTAAAATCTTGATTATCTTTATTGCTGAATATTTCAAGGTCTCTTATGCTAAAAAGAATACCTCCCATTTTTTCACTTTTTCTTATAGCCGTTGCTGCCTGGTTTACTTTCTATAATAGCCAGCCTGAAAATATAACTGATGAAGATTTACCTGAAACGGAGTTTTCTACCCATCGCGCGTTCCAACACGTTGAAGCAATGGCTCAGCAGCCTCATTATATTGGGACTACTGAGCACAGCAGGGTGCGGAATTATATAGTAAATGAACTTCAAAAAATGGATCTGCTGGTGCAAACCCAGGAAGATTATACTTTAAATAAACATGGAAGCCTGGTAAGGCCTCAAAATATCCTAAGCCGAATTGAAGGTGATGGCGATGGCCAGGCGCTGGTCTTGATGTCTCATTACGACAGCAATCCACATTCCTCCCTGGGCGCCAGCGATGCTGCCAGTGGTGTAGCTGCTATCCTGGAAGGAATTCGCGCTTTTTTAGCTGAAAACATATCCCACGAAAACGACATCATCATCCTTTTTACCGATGCTGAAGAAGTTGGACTCAATGGAGCAGAGCTCTTTGTGAAAGATCATCCCTGGGCCCGGGATGCCGCACTTGTACTAAACTTCGAAGCCCGGGGGAGCGGAGGTGATTCCTTTATGTTTCTCGAAACCAATTCCGGAAATGCTAAACTGGTAAAAGCTTTCCAGAAAGCAAACCCCGAATATCCGGTCACCAACTCCCTTGTGTATAGCATTTACAAAATGCTTCCAAACGATACCGATCTTACGGTCCTTCGTGAACAGGCAAATATTCAAGGTTTTAATTTCGCTTTTATCGATGACCACTACGATTATCACACGGCCACTGATACACCCGAAAACCTCGATAAAGAGAGTCTTGCGCATCAAGGCAATTATCTTATGCCCTTGCTCGCAACTTTTAAAGATGCTAACCTCTCTGATTTTGAAACTCAGGAAGACCTGGTATTTTTCAGTCTGCCGGGAGGGGCAGTGATAAGTTATCCTTTTTCCTGGATCACCCCTATGTTATTGATCGCGGTGGTGATCTTTATCCTGCTTTTGGTCTATGGATTTTCCCGAAATAGTCTCGAAAGCAGATCGGTTTTTAAGGGATTTCTGGCATTTTTACTCAGTTTTACTTTTGGGGGGCTTTTGGTTTATCTTCTCTGGAAATTCAACCTCTATATCTACCCGGAATATTCGGAAATGGAACAGGGTTTCACCTATAACGGATATTATTATATCGCCGCTTTTCTTTTTCTGAGTCTTACGGTGGCCTTTTTCACCTACCACCGGTATCATAAAAACACCAGCAAGGCCTCTCTTTTTGTTTTTCCACTATTTTTCTGGATTTTGCTTTGCACCCTCCTGGCTTTTTACCTGAAAGGGGCTGCTTATTTTATCATCCTGGTTTATTTTGGTTTGCTTCAGTTCTTTGTGATGATAAGACAGAAAAAGCCAAACAATCTTTTTATGGCTTTTTTAAGCCTTCCGGCGATTGTCATTTTTCTACCGCTTCTTGTTCAATTTCCGGTGGCTCTGGGCTTAAAGATCCTTTTTGTCTCTGCCCTGCTCTGCGTTTTTCTTTTTACATTAATGCTCCCGGTTTTCGCTTATTTTAAAAGGAAGAAAGCTTTGGCAGTGCTTAGTTTCCTCATCTTTAATATTCTCTTTTTTTTCGCGCATTTCAACTCTGAATTTGATAAGGAAAGGCCAAAACCTAATTCCCTGGTCTACCTTTTTGATACCGATGAAAATACAGCCCATTGGCGTTCTTACGATAAAATGACTGATAAATGGACTCAAAATTTCTTTGGAAAAGAACCGGTGATCATCCCAACCAGCGAAAAAACCTTCAACAGTAAATATGGATCCGATTTCACCTGGAGTGCTGAAGCACCTTCCATAAACCTCAAGGCTCCTGCTATAATTTTTGACAGCCTGGATACAGCAAATGAAATTACTCATTACTCATTGAAGATCGCCCCCAACCGGAAAATTCATCGCCTGGAGCTTTTCGCCGATCGCGGTGTGGATTTTGAAGCCTTTACAGTGAACGGGCTCCAAGCTGATGACACCTGGCTGGGAAAAAACAGATTTAATGTACATACTCGCCGATGGCACGACCGACTCCTGACCTGGCATGTTTCAGCAAGAGATACCTTACGTGTTGAATTCAGTCTGAAAAGTGATAAAAATCCAGAATTCACCCTGTATGAATCCAGCTTCGATCTCCTGGAAAATCAAAAATTAAATGTCCCGGAAAGATCTGAAAGTATGATCCCAAGGCCATTTGTAGTAAATGATGCAGTAATTCTTAAAAGAACCATAAGCCTAGAGTAAGCTTGTATTTTGTAGTTTTGAGCAGCAAAGATTCGTCATTCTTTGCCGAAATTTATCGGGATTGATTGAATCTCATCACAATGATTAAAGCTTATATATTAAAATAATAAAATCTCTCCATTAGGGAGGCAGGAAAGGAACTTATGAATATATCAATATTAGGAACCGGTTGGCTTGGTTTGCCCCTGGCCGAAGCACTTTTAGAAGCTGATCACATTGTTAAAGGCTCGGTCACCCGGCGGGAAAAAATGGAGCAACTGCAACAGGCAGGAATTACTCCCTACCACATCAAGATCTTTATTGAAGGCGTACAGGGCGATCTCACCTCCTTTTTAGCTCATGCTAAAGTTTTAATCATCGACATCCCACCTGGACTTCGCAGTGATCCTAAAGCCGATTTTGTAAGCAAAATAGGCCGTATCATCGATTATGTGGAGAAATCCCCTGTAGAAAAGGTAATTTTCGTAAGTTCTACTTCGGTTTATGAAGACCGGGAAGATCTCCCCGAATACACTGAGGAAGACGAAGCAAACGGCACCTCAGAAGCAGCCAGACAATTAACCTCCTCAGAAAAAATGTTACTGAAGAATGAGCATTTTCAAACCACGGTTGTTCGTTTTGGGGGGTTACTTGGCCCCGGCAGGCATCCGGTTAAATACCTGGCCGGTAAGACAGGAATAAATAACCCGAAAGCCCCGGTAAATCTTATCAGGCAGGAAGATTGTATAGAAATCATTCTGCAAATCATTAAAAATGATATTTGGAACATAACATTTAATGCCACTTACCCTAAACATCCAACCAAAGAGAATTACTATACCCGGGCAGCCAAAGACCAGAATCTAAATCCTCCAAAATTTGACCAAAACAAGGTTTCCAAGGGGAAGAAGATAAGCTCAGTGAGATTAGAGGAAATGTTGGGGTATCAATTCAAGAAGGATATCTAAAAACAATAAGGCACCAGGCATTGAAAACATCTAATTAAAAATAACCTGTTTCGAAATGGATAACCTGTTTGGTGCTTTAAAAAACCTCTCAAAATACCATCTTTACGAGATATTATTTATCCTCTACCTCCACTTTCGCCTTAAAGTCCAAAGGCTCCATAACCTTTAAAGCCTGGTCTATGGAATTAACCTTTTCAAAGGTCAGTAATAACCTCAACCCGCTGCGGGTTTTCTTTTCTTTCATGGTACAGCTTTGCGGATGGGTTTGCACATATTGCAGCACACGGGTGAAATTATTGGTTTGGTAAAAACGCGATTGCTGGTCGGCAATGAAATAACCTATCATTTTCCCTTGTTTCAGCACTACTTTTTCAAGGCCAATTTTTGATGCGATCCATTTGATGCGCACGCTGTTTAATAAATCTACTGCCTGCACGGGCAGTTCTCCAAAGCGGTCTGTGAGTTCTGCTTCAAACTTTTGTAAATCCTCTTCCGAAGTGATCTTATTGAGCTGGGTATAAAGATTCAGCCTTTCAGTGATATTATTGATGTAATCATCGGGGAAAAGGATCTCGAAATCGGTGTCGATCTGGGTTTCTTTTACAAAGGTCTTATCTTCAATATCCTCATCGCCGGAATATAAATCCTTAAACTCGTTCTCCTTCAGCTCTTCAATGGCTTCATTAAGGATCTTCTGGTAGGTCTCAAAGCCTATTTCATTGATGAATCCACTCTGCTCACCGCCCAATAGATCTCCAGCGCCACGAATTTCAAGATCTTTCATCGCGATGTTTATTCCGCTTCCTAGTTCAGAAAATTGTTCCAGCGCGCTTATTCGCTTACGGGCATCTTCGGTCATTGCTGAAAAAGGTGGCGTAATAAAGTAACAAAAAGCCTTTTTATTGCTTCGGCCTACCCTCCCCCGCATCTGGTGCAGGTCAGAAACACCAAAATTATTCGCGTTATTAATAAAGATCGTATTCGCATTGGTCACATCGAGTCCGCTTTCCACAATAGTCGTAGAAACCAGCACATCAAATTCGCCATTGATAAAACTCAACATCAGTTTTTCCAGCTTCTTACCTTCCATCTGGCCGTGACCCACGCCAATTTTCGCATCGGGCACCACGCGCTGGATCATTCCCGCAACTTCCTTTATATTTTCAATCCGGTTATGAATAAAGAAAACCTGCCCTCCACGCTGAATTTCATAAGAGATCGCATCCCTTATCGTTTCTTCGGAAAATCTTATCACATTGGTTTCAATGGGATAGCGGTTAGGTGGCGGAGTGGAAATGGTAGATAGGTCTCTCGCGGCCATTAAACTAAACTGAAGCGTTCGTGGAATTGGCGTGGCCGTAAGGGTGAGTGTATCAACATTCTCTTTTATCGTTTTGAGCTTATCCTTTACTGAAACCCCGAATTTCTGCTCTTCATCTACAATTAAAAGTCCAAGATCCTTAAATTTCACGGCTTTATTCACCAATTGATGAGTACCTATGATGATATCCACCTTTCCGCTTTCCAGGTCGGCTAAGGTTTCACGGCGTTCTTTGGCGGTCCTGAAACGGTTTAAATAATCTACTGTAACCGGAAAATCTTTCAAGCGTTCAGTGAATGTTTGATGGTGTTGGAATGCCAGAATGGTGGTGGGCACTAAAACCGCAACTTGCTTGCCATTGTCTACAGCTTTGAAGGCTGCTCGAATTGCAACCTCAGTCTTTCCGAAACCAACATCCCCGCAAACCAAACGATCCATAGGTCGTTGGTTTTCCATATCTTCTTTTACCGCCTTGGTCGCAGTTTCCTGGTCCGGAGTATCTTCATAAATAAAAGAGGCCTCCAGCTCATGTTGTAAATATGAATCTGGCCCAAAAGCAAATCCTTTCTGAAGTCGGCGCTTTGCATATAATTCAATTAAATTATAAGCAATATGCTTTACCCTAGCTTTGGTTTTTTTCTTCAGATTTTTCCAGGCGTTACTTCCTAATTTAAAGATCTTTGGCTCTTTTCCGTCCTTCCCGTTGTATTTTGAAATCTTATGAAGGGAATGAATACTGAGATACAAAATATCACGTTCGCCGTAAAATAGCTTTATGGCCTCCTGTTTTTTACCTTCAACATCAATTTTCTGAAGTCCCCCAAACTTTCCTATTCCATGGTCGATATGAGTTACGTAATCGCCAACTTCTAAATTATTGAGTTCCTTTAGGGTAATGGCCTGTTTTTTAGCGTAACCATTCTTGAGATGAAATTTGTGATACCGCTCAAAGATCTGGTGATCGGTATAACAGATATTTTTGCCAACCTCGTCTATAAAACCCTGAAAAAGAGATAAAGTTATGGTTTCGTATTTCACTTCTTTTTCCTGGTCGTCAAAGATGTCATGAAAACGTTTAGCCTGCTGCTGGCTAACGCAGAAAATATAATTTTTATAACCGTTTTCCTGATTTTCAATCAGGTTATCAATGAGCAGATCGAACTGCTTATTGAAAGAGGGCTGTGGCTTGGTCTGAAACTCGATAACTTTTTCAGGCTCCATATAGGCCTGGTTACTAAGTTCCACCACAGTGTATTCCTGCAACTGACTTTTAATTAGTTGGCCGTCACAGAAAAGCGCTTCGGGTTCACTATGTTTTACTTCTTCTGAAAGTTTCTGAAAAGCTTCCTTTGCCTTGCTGAAAAGTTTATCGGCCTGGGCGGTGACCAGGTCAAGGTTTTTAACCAAAACCACAGTTTGATTAGATATATACCTCAGAAAACTATCTCTGATCTCGTCCAGATGCTTGTCTTCAACATTCGGCATCACCGAGATTTTATTCACCTTATCGGTAGAAAGCTGGGTTTCCACATCAAAACTCCTAATACTATCTACCTCATCACCAAAGAATTCGATACGATAGGGCTCGTCATTACTAAATGAGAAAACATCAATTATCCCCCCACGCACCGAAAATTCACCGGGTTCGGTCACAAAATCAACCCTTTTGAATTTGTATTCGAAAAGCACCTCATTTACAAAATCCAGGGAAAGTTCATCCCCAATGGAAATCTTCAAAGTACTTCTGTCCAACTCCTTCCTTGTAACCACTTTTTCAAATAAAGCATCGGGATAGGTAACGATTACGGCCGGTTTCTTTCGAGAATTTATTCGGTTTAAAACCTCGGCCCGAAGCAGAACATTGGCATTATCGGTTTCCTCAATCTGATAAGGGCGTCGGTAACTCCCCGGATAAAAAAGTACATTTTTATCACCCAGCAACTGTTCAAGGTCATTAAGGTAATAAGCGGCTTCTTCTTTGTCATTAAAGACCAGTAAAAAAGGTTTGTCAACCTCCTTAAATGCATTGGCAGTCACGAAAGAAAGTGAGGAACCAACAAGGCCTTTAAGTTGAATTTTTAAAACATTATTTTTAGAAGAGACAAGGGTTTTCCTCAATTCCTGCTGTTGCGGGGACTGTGCAAAGCTTTGGGCGATAACAGATTTACTCATTGGCGCAAAGATAATTCGCGAATTTGGGCCGCGCAACTAGTCAACATTTTTTTAACGTTGTAAAGATTTACCATTTTCCTAACAGGAAAAACCACTAAGCTTTTCTACTTTCAGAATACCAATTAAGGATTATGGGCTTTAAACATTTTGACGTATTTGTAATAGGAACAGGTACTGCAGGAAAAAGAGTGGCTTATGCATGTGTTGATGCAGGGTTAAAGGTAGCGATTGCTGATAAGGTAGAATATGGTGGAACATGTGCCAACCGAGGTTGTGATCCAAAAAAAGTACTTACCGGTTTCACCGAAATTCTGGACCGCACAAAAAAAATGGAAGGAAAAGGAATCATCCAGGGGCCGAAATTCTCCTGGGAAGATCTGATGGCCTTTAAAAAAACTTTTGTTGATGCGGTTCCCGCTGCAACCGAAAAAAAGTTAAAAAAATTGGGGATTGAAATGTATCACCAATCGCCCAAATTTCTCGATGAAAACACCATATCGGTTGAAGGTAAAACCGTAACCGCTGATAAAATTGTGATCGCTACCGGGCACAAAACATCGGAGTTGCGCATTCCGGGGCGCAATTTCGCCTTAGAGAGTAAGGACTTTTTGAATCTGGAAAAACTACCGGAATCCATGATTTTCATAGGCGCCGGTTATATAGGGATGGAATTCGCTCATGTTGCTGCTCGTCTTGGGGTAAAGGTCACTATGTTAGAAATGACGGACAGAATTCTTTACAATTTTGACAAGGATATGGGCAAATACCTGCAACAGGTTTCAGAAGAAGAATTGGGGATAAATTTTATTTTCAATGCTGAAGTCACTGAAATTGAAAAACTGAAAAAGAATTTCAGAGTGACGGCAATGCAGGATGGAAAAGAGGTTTCAGTAAAAGCCGAATTGATATTTAATACTACCGGAAGAGTTCCCTCTATTGATGAGCTGGATCTGGAAAAAGGCAATGTAGAATTCAACAGAAAAGGGATCCTTGTTAACGAATATCTGCAGAGCCCAAGCAACAAGAGCGTTTATGCCTGCGGAGATGTTTCGGCTAGTGAAGGTTTGCCTTTAACTCCGCTTTCCTCCCAGGAAGCCCGGGTGGTAGCCGCTAACCTACTCAACAAAGACAAGCCCGAAAAAGCTCATTATCCTCCGCAACCCACCGTAGTATTTACTTTACCTAAGCTCGCTTCTATAGGACTACTGGAGGAAGAAGCGCGGAAACAGGGATACGATTTTAAAGTAAAACATAAACTGGCAACAGACTGGTTTAATGCAAAGCACATCAATGAAAAGGTTTATGCCTACAAAACCCTTATTGACAATACAACCGGCCAGGTGATAGGTGCGCATCTCATAGGTCCGGAAGCCTCAGAAGTGATCAATATGTTTGTAATGGTTATGTGCGGAAAGCTGAATTGCGAAGACGTTAAAAAGATGATCTTTGCCTATCCAACCTGGGGAAATGATATTAAAGGAATGTTGTAGTACTTAATTCTATTTATTTATCAATTTATACATAGGGTTGGTTTTTCGATTCATCCACCCGTGGTAAACGATATTGGAGAAAATGATCACGGCAGTGATTAATGCCGCGTAGGAGATTAACGGAATCTCACCAAAATGTCTGAAATAGATAGCGATCAAGGCCCAAACCCCAACTGCGGCGAATTCTCGCATATTCCGAAGGTAGATTATTGCGACATTTATTACTCCGGCAATTATGATAAGAAGAACCGTCCATATTTCTTCAGAAAAAAACGGGGCATTCCAACCAATTTTAACAAGGTAGGCTGAAACATTAGCGATAGTCGCCACCGCAATCCAACCAGAATACAGGCAAATTGGCCACCAGCTAAAAGCAAGGATATTTATAGGTGCATCCCAGCGTTCCATATAAGTATTGAGTATCACTTTTATAAGGGAAAATAAGATGAGAAACATAAATAGGACTGAAAGCCCTGTGAACTCGTTTAACCAGGCAAAAACCCAAAAGACATTCGCCAGGTTAGCGATAAAAAACCAGTAACCCGATTTCCGGAGAAAATCGAGATCTTTTTGGGGACCGAAAGCCTGATACAATTGATATCCCGAAAAAACCAAGAGTCCAAGAAAAATAACACCCCAAATTGAGAAGGCATAGCTTGCGGGTGTGAAAAGATTGTAATATTGGGCGCTTAGGCTGCCCATCGTATTGCCGTTAATGATTCCGGTTTGGGAGATATAGCTTACCGCGATTACCAGGATCACAGAGATCATATTCAAAACTGCCAGGCGCTTTTCCATAGTATTTTATTTGCTGATTAAAATTACTTCTTTTTGGGTAACTGCATAAGCGGCTTCTCCTTCTTTTAGTTCCATCATAAAGTTTCCGGTAAATTCTCCAAAAGCAGGAAAAATAAGCTGATCTTTTCTCCTGAAGAAACAAGGCAGCTTAAGACTTTGTTTGGCTTTCCCGTTTAAGCGATAGCCAGGGTGAATATGTCCGCAGATATTAAAGAATCCTTCTTTTTGCTCGGGATGATGGGTAAGCAGAAAACCATTGACTTGCCATTCCGAATGAATCTTCACTCCCAACTCTTCATATTTCAGCGGAGAAATGATATCGTGATTTCCTGCTATCAGAATCACCTCGGCCTCTACAAAACTCAACCAGTTTTCGAATAACTTCCATTCATTATTGAGGTTACTATGGAAGAGGTCGCCCAAGAAACACACAGTTTTCGGGAGGAACTTTCCAACCACTTCGCTCAGTCTTATATAATTGGCATTAATCGCTTTATTTGGAACGGCACTTCCAAATTTCCTGAAATGTGAGATCTTCCCTAAATGTACATCGCTAATAAGCAAAATTTCCTTTTCTTTCCAAAAAGCTACCCCGCTGGGATGAAGTTCGAAGTGCTGATTTTTTAGTAAGATTTCCATTCAATCCTGCTAGAGCTCCTCACTGATTTTAATTAATATTCTAGCTGCTTCTTCCAAAGTTTCCTCAGTTTTGGCAAAACAGAACCGCAATTGTTTATTGTCTTTACCATCAATATTAAACACCGAGACCGGAATACTGGCCAGACCATATTGCGAGATCAATCTTTTAGAAAAATCCACGTCATATTCATCGGTGATTTCCGAATAATCCAGAACCTGAAAATAAGTCCCCTTGGAAAGATTAGCTTTAAATCTTGTATCCTTGATAAGCTCAAGAAATTTATCGCGTTTTTGTTGATAAAAATCACCGAGTTCTAGATAATGTTCCGGTTTCTTCAGATATTCGGCGAAAGCACGCTGCATTGGGTGATTAACGCAGAAAACTGTAGCCTGATGGAATTTGATGATCTCTCTCATTAAAACTTCAGGAGCCACGCAATAACCCATTTTCCACCCGGTATTATGAAAAGTTTTCCCGAAAGAAGCACAAACGACAGCCCTTTCGGCAAGGACGGGATATTTAGAGGCGCTTTGATGCTGCTCCCCGTCAAAGATCAGGTGTTCATATACCTCATCGCTTAGTAGGATAATATTGGTGCCTTTCAACAATTCCTCTAGTTTTAGCATATCCACCTCTCTCAAAATAGTCCCAGTTGGATTATGAGGGGTATTTATGACGATCATCCGGGTTTTGGAATTTATCTTTTGCTGCAGCTCTTCCCAATCAATTGTAAAATCTTTCCCCTTCAATTGGACAAAAACAGGCTTCCCCCCTGCCAGTTTAATATCGGGTTCATAAGAATCGTAGGCCGGTTTAAACACAATAACCTCATCCCCGGGATGAACAAACGCGGAAATGGCACAGTATAAGGCCTGGGTTGCCCCTGCCGTAAAAATGATTTCGCTGTTAAGATTATACTTCTTCCCGTAGAGATTTTCAATTTTTGAAATAATTTGTTCCCTTAATTCCAGAATGCCATTCATCGGTGGATACTGATTGTATCCATCTTTCATAGCCTTAAAAACAAGTTCTTTAAGTTTTCTATCTGTTTCGAAATTGGGAAAGCCCTGGGACATATCTATGGCCTCGTGCTTTCTGGCCAAATTACTCATTACTGAGAAAATACTGGTTTTTCCACCGGGAAGTTTGGAAGGTAACTGCTGAAAATTGGGCATAATATATTTACTTAAAAAGCTTTCTTAGTAAGGTCAAAAAAAAATCCCGGACTAACAAAGTCCGGGATGTTATTATAAATTCTTTAACCAGTTTTTTTACTTTGTGCTGGCTTTCAAATATTCCCTATTCATCCTTGCGATATTATCAAGGGAGATTTCTTTAGGACATTCAATTTCACAGGCTCCGGTATTAGTACAATTACCAAAACCTTCTTTATCCATTTGGTCTACCATTGCAAGAACTCTCCTGGTTGCTTCAACTTCACCCTGTGGCAATAAGGCAAACTGGCTTACCTTGGCAGCCGTAAAAAGCATTGCACTTGCATTCTTACAGGCAGCGACACAAGCACCACAACCAATACAAGTGGCTGCATCAAATGCCTTATCAGCATTATCTTTAGGCACTGGAATTGAATTGGCATCCTGGGTATTTCCTGAAGTATTAACAGAAACATATCCACCGGCTTGCTGAATTCTTTCAAAAGAACTCCTATCTACGATAAGGTCCTTGATAACTGGAAAAGCCGCTGCTCTAAATGGTTCAATCGTTATTGTATCTCCATCGTTAAACATCCTCATATGCAGCTGACAGGTCGTGATGGCACGATCGGGTCCATGGGGTTCTCCATTTATCTGGAGACTACAGGTTCCGCAAATACCTTCACGGCAATCGTGATCAAAAACCACAGGCTCTTCTCCCTTATCGATTAATCCTTCATTGAGCACATCCAGCATTTCTAAAAAAGACATATCTGGAGAAACATCACTTATCGGATAAGTTTGAAGTTTTCCTTTAGTTTTAGCGTTTTTCTGACGCCATATTTTAAGTGTAAGATTCATATTGTACAGTATTGAGTAGTGAGTAGTAAGTATTGAGCATCAAAATTCTCAATACCCATATCTCAATTCTATTTATAGCTCCTTGTTTTGACTTCGATAAATTCGTAATTAAGATCTTCCTTATGTAAATTTGCCTCACTCGGTTTGCCGGTATATTCCCAGGCGGCAACATACATAAAGTTCTCATCATCCCTAAGGGCTTCCCCTTCATCGGTTTGATATTCTTCTCTGAAATGACCTCCACAACTTTCATTACGATGAAGAGCATCCACAGCAAATAATTCACCTAGTTCAAGGAAATCCGCAACCCGAGCTGCTTTCTCTAATTCAGTATTGAGTTCATTTATATCCCCCGGAATCTTCACATCATTCCAAAACTCTTCCCGAAGTGCTTTAATTTCTTCCACTGCGGATTTTAAATCCTCGGCATTACGGGACATTCCTGCTTTATTCCACATAATCTTACCGAGACGTTTGTGGAAATGATCTACTGATTTTGTCCCGTTATTATTACAAAGTTTTTCAAGCTGGCTGCGAACAGCATTTTCAGCCTCCTCAAATTCAGGACTATCTGTTGGGATAGGGCCTGTTCTAATATCATCGGCCAAATAATTCCCAATGGTATATGGAAGCACGAAATATCCGTCGGCTAAACCTTGCATTAAAGCTGAAGCACCAAGTCTATTAGCACCGTGATCTGAAAAATTCGCTTCTCCAGCAGCAAAACATCCTGGTATAGTGGTCTCCAGATTATAATCTACCCAAATACCACCCATGGTATAGTGAACCGCAGGATAAATCATCATTGGCGTTTCGTATGGATTTTGATCTACGATCTTTTCGTACATCTGAAATAGATTTCCGTATTTGGACTCTACCACTTTTTTACCCAGATCTCTTATCTGTTCATCTGTCGGATTTTTGAGGTGTTGTGTGTTAGCGGCTTCCTGACCATAGCGCATAAAGGCGGCACTGAAATCAAGGAATACGGCTTCACCTGTTTTGTTCACACCGTATCCGGCATCACAACGCTCTTTTGCAGCTCTTGAAGCCACATCACGAGGTACCAGGTTACCAAAAGCAGGATATCTTCGCTCAAGGTAATAATCACGATCCTCCTCTTTAAGATCTGTAGGTTTCAAACGCCCTTCCTGAATAGCTTTGGCATCTTCAAGTTTCTTTGGCACCCAGATTCTTCCGTCATTCCTGAGAGATTCAGACATCAAAGTTAATTTAGACTGATGATCTCCCGAAACCGGAATACAGGTTGGATGTATTTGTGTGAAACAAGGGTTGGCAAAGTATGCTCCCTTCTTGTGAATTTTCCAGGAAGCGGTTACATTACTCCCCATTGCATTGGTAGAAAGGTAAAAAACATTCCCATAACCTCCTGAAGCAATTACAACAGCATGAGCGCTATGTCTTTCGATTTCTCCTGTCACAAGGTCACGGGCAATGATACCCCTTGCTTTTCCATCGACAATGACAAGGTCAAGCATTTCATGACGGGTATAGGACTTTATTTTACCTCTATTGATCTGGCGATTCATTGCAGAATATGCCCCTAAAAGCAATTGCTGACCCGTTTGACCTTTTGCATAAAAGGTACGAGACACGAGCACCCCGCCAAATGAACGATTATCGAGTAACCCTCCATATTCTCGTGCAAAAGGAACACCCTGAGCAACACATTGATCTATTATATTTCCTGAAACTTCGGCAAGACGATACACGTTAGCTTCACGCGAACGATAATCCCCTCCTTTTATCGTGTCATAGAAAAGTCTGTAATCTGAATCTCCGTCTCCTTGGTAGTTTTTTGCTGCATTAATACCTCCCTGGGCGGCAATGGAATGGGCCCTTCTTGGAGAATCCTGGTAGCAAAAAGTTTTAACATTATAACCAAGTTCGGCCAAAGTTGCGGCGGCACTACCTCCGGCAAGTCCTGTACCTACTATTATAACATCAATATTACGTTTATTTGCCGGGTTTACCAGGTTGATATTGTTCTTATGGTTTTTCCACTTGTCTTCAAGTGTTCCTGCCGGTATTTTTGAATCTAAAACTGACATAAATCTTACGTATTAAACGTTATTAAAATAGTGATACAGCGCTATAAATATAAAACCTAAAGGAATAATAATGGCATAAGCCACTGTAAATCCCCTTAAACCTTTAGCATATTTATTCGCCCATCCCATAGACTGGAATGAAGATGAAAACCCATGATACAGGTGAAGGCTTAACAAGATGAATGACAGCACATATAATCCTGTTCTTACCGGAGATTCAAACTTAGCAACCGTTTCATGGTAATATCTTGTAGGATCTTCCGGATGAGATTCCACGTATTTGTGTACAATTTCAGGAACCCAGAAATCATAAAAGTGAAGCCCTAAGAAAGCCAAAACTACCAGTCCGGTGTAGATCATATTTCTGGACATCCAGCTAGAGTTGGAGCCTCCATTGAAACTCACATAATTTATTGGCCTGGCGCTTCGGTTTCGGTATTCGAGAATAATTCCCAAAACAAAATGCAGAATAACTCCAAAAATCAGGATAGGTTGTAATAAAAACTGAACAAAAAAATTGGTTCCCATAAAATGGGAAATTTCATTGAAATTTTCAGCGCTTAATACAGAAGTGAAATTTATTATGAAATGCTGGAGTAAAAAAAGTACAAGAAAAAGTCCCGATAAGGCCATAGCAACTTTTCTTGCTATTGAAGAATTAAGTATTCCACCCATTAGTTAAGTTATTTATGAAGATTTTAACAACAAAAATACATTTTGAATTACTTACTCACAAACTTTCCTCACCAATTCAGCATCAATTTAGAATTAATTCAAAGAAGCTCTTTATTACCCGCTTTTGGTTACGAGAAACCCTTCAAATTCAACGTCTTAAACTGCAGTTTTCTTTTTACATAAACTTAACGCAAAATGGAGGCAATTTTTAGTAATTTCAGTTACTCATTCAAGCTAACCTAATTCCGAAAAAATGGAATTTATTGACTACTACAAATTACTGGAGATTGACAAATCTGCCTCCCAGGCCGATATCAAAAAGGCTTATCGTAAACTAGCTAGAAAATACCATCCCGATCTTAATCCTAATAATAAAGATGCCCAGGTGAGATTTCAGCAAATCAATGAAGCCCATGAAGTCCTCAGTGATCCGGAAAAACGTAAAAAATATGATCAGTACGGCCAGAATTGGGAACACGCCGAACAATATGAAGAAGCCAGAAGACAACAACAAGCCTCCGGCAGTACGGGCTATGGTAGAGGTTTTGAAGGTTATGGTGGTCCTCGGCAAGGAGCGCACTCCTACTCCGGTAATTTTGACGAGGATACTTTCTCAGATTTTTTTGAACAAATGTTTGGCAGTAGTGCCAGGGCACATGGTTCGAGAAGACACAGACATTTCAAAGGACAGGATTACAATGCCGAATTGGAACTAAATCTTAGGGATGTCTACACTAGCCAGAAACAAACCTTAACCATCAATGGTAAAAATATTAGATTAACCATTCCCGCCGGGGTCGAAAATGGACAAACTATTAAAATTAAAGGCCATGGTGGCCCAGGGGTTCAAGGTGGCCCAAGAGGTAATCTTTACATCACCTTTAAAATCATCAATAACACCACCTTTAAACGGGAAAAAGAAAACCTCTATAGCAGGATTAACATCAGCCTCTATACAGCCTTGCTTGGCGGGGAGATTACCGTAGACACCTTCAGTGGGAAAGTCAAATTAAAAGTTAAACCTGAAACACAATCAGGGACCAGGGTAAAATTAAAAGGCAAAGGTTTTCCAAAATATAAAAAAGAAAATCAATATGGAGACCTCTACATCACCTATAATGTCACCCTTCCCACCAACCTCAGCGAGAAAGAAAAAGAATTATTCAGGGAACTTCAAAAACTACGCTCATGAATTTAGAAGATTTAATACCTACCGAAGAGATTTGTACTCGCTACAAGGTTGAAGAAACATTCATCCATTCGCTCTCACGAAGCGGCTTAATAAAAATCATAACTGTAAAGAAATCGCAATATGTCCCCCTCGAAGAAATAACAAATTTCGAAAAACTACGCCGATTACATTATGAGCTGGACATCAATCTAGAAGGTCTGGAGGCCATAGACCATTTGCTGAGGCAGCTGGAAGAATTACAGCACCAAAATCGCAATCTTAAAAACCGCTTAGGTTTATATGAATAATTGCAAAAGAGGGAATCGGGCTATTCCTTTTTTCTCTCTCAGATATTGATAACTTTGTACACCTGAACTCAAATCGATGCATTTATGCGTCTCAACACTTCTAAATATGAGATACGAACAAATAGACAAAAGCCTTTTTATAAAAAACCGTAAGAATTTCGCCGATAAAATGAAATCATCGAGTCTTGCGGTTTTTAATGCCAATGATATTTACCCTATTGGTGCTGACAGCACAATGCCTTTTCAGCAAAACCGAGATTTATTCTACCTCAGTGGTGTAGATCAGGAAGAAGCTATTTTGGTCCTATTCCCTGATGCACCAAAACCAGAGCACAGGGAAATGCTTTTCTTAACTGAAACCAATCCCCATATAGCTGTTTGGGAAGGCGAAAAACTTACTAAAGAAAAAGCGTTTGAAGTAAGCGGCATAAAAACCGTATACTGGCTTCAGGATTTTGATAAAATCTTTTTTGAGCTAATGTCGCAGTGCGATACTATTTATTTCAATACCAATGAGCATTACCGGGCTAATGTTCAAACTGAGACCCGGGATGAGCGGTTCATCAAAAAAACAAAAGAAAAATACCCGGCTCACCAGGTGGCCAAAAGCAATCCAATTTTGCAAAGGTTACGTTCGGTAAAAGATCCTATAGAATTGGACCTCATGCAAAAGGCCTGTGATATCACCGAAAAAGCTTTCCGAAGAGCCCTGAAATTTACCAAACCAGGAGTTTGGGAACACGAGATCGAGGCTGAATACTGGCATGAAATGATCCGGAATCGTTCCCGTGGATTTGCCTATACCCCTATCATAGCAAGTGGGAATAATGCAAATGTGCTACATTATACCGAAAATGATCAACAATGTAAAGCTGGAGATCTTATACTCATTGACACTGGCGCAGAATATGCCAATTATTCTAGCGATATGACCAGGACTATTCCTGTATCCGGAAAATATTCAGACAGACAAAAACAGATCTATAATGCCGTAAACCGGGTAAAGAAAGAAGCCACGAAATGGCTGGTACCGGGCACCATATGGGCAGAATATCATAAGGAAGTTGGGAAATTGATGACTTCGGAATTATTGGATCTCGGACTGCTGGATAAAGCGGATGTTCAAAACGAAAATCCAGATTGGCCGGCCTATAAAAAATATTTTATGCATGGTACTGCTCACAATATAGGTCTGGACACCCATGATTATGGCATTTTAACGGAGCCTATGAAAGCTAACCAGGTATTTACTGTAGAACCCGGAATCTACCTGCCAGATGAAGGTTTTGGTATTCGGTTAGAAGACGATGTGGTCATCCAGGAAAAAGGAGAGCCATTTAACCTTATGCGTAACATTCCTATAGAAATCGAGGAGATCGAAGAGCTAATGAACTCATAAATTTTTTCTCTAAAATATTTAATTTTAAAGCCATGGCTTCACAAAAATAACTGTGTTTCCATGGCTTTTCCTTTTTATTCGGTATTAGGCGATTATGAAAATAAATTATAAAAACACTGAAATTCATTTTACCACGAAAGGGACAGGGAAACCCCTGGTCCTGCTTCATGGTTTTTTGGAGTCTTTAGAAATCTGGGAAGATTTTCAGGACGATCTTTCGTGTAAAAGAAAGGTGATCTGCATAGATCTTCCCGGTCACGGTAGGTCCGGTTGTATAGACAAGATTCATACTATGAAGGAGATGGCCCATGCCGTAAAAGCGGTATTAGACGCCTTAAGTATTAAGAAGGCTTTTTTGGTCGGTCACTCGATGGGCGGTTATGTGAATTTGGAATTTCAGAATATTTTTCCTACCATACCCACCGGTTTGGCACTAATAAATTCCACTCCCAAGGCAGACACGGAAGAGCGCAAAATTAACCGGGATAGAGCTATCCAAATGGTTTCGAAGAACAAAAGAGCCTTTGTAAATATGGCAGTTTCTAATTTATTAAGTCCGGAAAACAATAAAAAATTCAAACCACAGATAGACGAACTTAAACACCGGGCGCTTAATTTCCCAAAAGGGGGGATTACTGCCGCACTCTATGGAATGAAAGTTCGTGCTGATCACAGCCGATTGCTTGAATCGATTAAAATTCCCAAATATATTATGGCGGGAAAGAATGATCCTATATTGGAGTACCATGAAATTAAAAAAGTTTCAGCTACCTGTAAAACCGGGTTTTTGAGCTATCCTGATGGGCATCTGGCCTTTATGGAAAATAAAAATAGTTTGATGAATTTTTTGCATTTCATCGATTAATTTTAACTTTTTGTCGAAAGTTTAACTTTTTTTTATAATTTAGTTTTTACAGACACAAGAAAATCAATCCTTTATGAAGAAAAAAAACCCTAACTTATTTTCGTTCGGAAAGGTTTATTGCAGCATTTTCGGGCACAAGCTAAGAGTATCTAAGAATGTAACCGACCACATTCACGAATATAAGTGTGCCAAATGCGGTATGGAAATGACCGATACCGCGAATGGCCTTTTGGCGCGATTAACGCCAAAATTTAAAGAAACCAATGATTACCTGGCCAAGATTCACAGAAAAAGGAAAGGGAAATCCTTTGCACAGGCCTCTTAATCTTCGTTTCCTTTTTCCTCATCTTTATCTTCCATAGAATTCCAGCCTTTGGCTATTAGAGGGATTTTGGTATTTGCCCGGGTGATTAAGTGCATACCTTCATTCTCCTCGGTCATATGGCCGATTACTGTTAAATTAGGATTTGCCTTAATCTTCTCATAATCCCCCTGGGATACCGTAAATAGCAACTCGTAATCCTCACCTCCACTTAAGGCTATTGTGGTGCTATCTATTTCAAATTCCTCGCAAACCGATATCACAGCAGGATCCAGAGGAATCTTGTCTTCATATAGGTTAGCACCTACCTGGGAATTCTTACACAGATGGATGACTTCAGAGGAGAGTCCATCTGAAATATCTATCATGGAAGTAGGCTTTACACCAAGTTCTTTAAGAAGCGGCGGAATATCTTTTCGGGCCTCTGGTTTAAGCTGCCTTTCGATAAGATAGGTGTATTGATCCAGATCGGGCTGGGCATTTGGATTTGCTTTAAATACCTGTTTCTCCCGTTCAAGTACCTGTAAGCCCATATAGGCCGCCCCGAGATCTCCGGTAACGACTAGAAGATCATTTGGCTTAGCTCCACTTCGTAAAACCACATCTTCTTTTTCTGCAACTCCAAGGGCAGTCACACTTATCAAAAGACCCGACCTTGAGGATGTTGTATCGCCGCCAACAACATCTATATTATAAAGTTTAGCGGCTAGTTCAATTCCTGAATATAATTCCTCAAGTGCTTCTACAGGAAAGCGGTTAGATACCGCAATAGATACGGTTATTTGCGTAGCCTTGGCGTTCATTGCATAAACATCCGAAACATTTACCATGACGGCTTTATAACCGAGATGCTTCAGAGGCATATAAGCCAGGTCAAAATGAACACCCTCTACCAGGAGATCGGTGGTCACAACAGTATGTTTATTCTCAAAATTCAAAACTGCGGCATCATCTCCAATAGCTTTTACAGTAGAAGTTAATTTTGGGGAAAAACTTCGGGTAAGGTGGTCTATCAAACCAAATTCTCCTAATTCTGAAAGGTTTGTCTTCATTCCCGGACTATCATCAAACATATAGTGAAATTTTAATCTGCAAAATAAGTGAATATTATTTAACTATAAGAATAAAGCTCAAACAGAATTAGAGATTCTTATTATTAAAATCAATTGAAAATCAGCAAAATAGACAAATAAATATTGAGAAATCTCTAATTGACAAGGCTTATTCAGCCATTCTTAAAACATATGCAGGCTCTATGGTAAAACGCCTGTTTTGTAGTATATTTGTCCCCAATTTAGAATTAATCTTGTTAAGCTATGATAAAAGTTAGCGAAGGTGCAAAAAAGAAGATAACCGCTTTAATGAGCGAAGATGGTTTTGACAGCGTTCAGGATTTTGTTCGGGTGGGCGTAAAAAGCGGTGGCTGTTCGGGTTTATCTTACGAACTTAACTTTGACAAACAGAAAGCAGAAGACGATAAACTTTTTGAGGATAACGGAGTAAAAATCGTAGTTCACAAACGTAGCGTTCTATATCTAGCCGGAACTATTCTTGAATATTCCGGGGGACTTAATGGCAAGGGATTTGTGTTTAATAATCCTAACGCTCAACGCACATGTGGATGTGGGGAGAGTTTCTCCCTTTAATCGATTCGAAATTCAATATTTGAATTTTGAAATTAGAATTAATATTATTGAAATGGCATATACTGAAGACGATTTAAAGAAAGAGCTCGAAACAAAGGAATATGAATACGGATTTTATACCGATATAGAATCTGATACCTTTCCTATTGGGCTCAATGAAGACATTGTAAGAGCAATATCGAAAAAGAAAGAAGAACCGGAGTGGATGACACAGTGGCGCCTAGAAGCTTATCGCGCCTGGGAAAAAATGAAAGAACCAGATTGGGCGAATGTGCATTATGAAAAGCCTAATTTTCAGAACATTTCTTATTATTCAGCACCCAATAAAAAGCCGAAATACAACAGCATAGACGAAGTAGATCCTGAATTGCTGGATACTTTCAAAAAGCTGGGAATTTCGCTTGATGAGCAGAAGAAGTTGGCTGGAGTTGCTGTAGATGTAGTAATGGATTCCGTTTCGGTTACCACTACTTTCAAAAAAACACTTGCAGAGAAAGGAATCATATTTTGTTCTATATCAGAAGCAATTCAGGAGCATCCTGAATTGGTTAAAAAGTATATAGGCACTGTGGTACCTAAAACAGATAATTTTTATGCAGCCTTGAACTCGGCAGTATTTAGTGATGGTTCTTTCTGCTACATTCCAAAAGGCGTAAGATGTCCAATGGAACTTTCCACTTACTTCCGGATCAATCAGGCTGGAACTGGGCAATTTGAACGCACCCTTGTAATTGCTGAGGACAGTAGTTATGTAAGCTACCTTGAAGGTTGTACAGCACCAACACGAGATGAGAATCAATTGCATGCTGCAGTAGTAGAGCTTATTGCACTCGACAATGCGGAAATTAAATACAGCACCGTACAGAACTGGTACCCTGGGAATAAAGAAGGTAAAGGAGGAGTATTTAATTTTGTAACCAAACGTGGACTTTGCGAGAAAAATGCTAAGATATCCTGGACTCAGGTCGAAACCGGTTCTGCAGTTACCTGGAAATATCCTTCCTGTGTCTTAAAAGGGGATAACTCTATAGGCGAGTTTTACTCTATTGCGGTGACCAACAATTTCCAGCAAGCAGACACTGGTACAAAAATGATACACTTAGGGAAAAATACCCGAAGTACTATTATCTCAAAAGGAATTTCAGCTGGACAATCACAAAATTCCTACCGCGGACTTGTGCAAATTAATGGTCGTGCAGAAAATGCAAGAAATTTCTCACAATGTGATTCTCTATTGATGGGAAATAAATGCGGAGCCCACACCTTTCCTTATATCGAGGTCAAGAACAAATCTGGGCAGGTAGAGCACGAAGCCACCACTAGTAAAATCGGTGAAGACCAGATTTTTTATTGCAACCAACGCGGCATTGACACCGAAAAGGCCATTGCCCTAATCGTGAATGGATTCAGCAAGGAAGTCCTTAACAAGCTGCCCATGGAATTTGCGGTGGAAGCACAAAAATTACTGGAGATCTCTCTGGAAGGGTCTGTAGGTTAATAAATGGGATGATAAAACCGATGAAAAAGTTTTTAATCATATTTGTTCTCATAATTTTAGCCGTGGCCTGTCAGGATGAAAGTCGGCAGGAACTAATGGAACCCACCCAAAGGCAGAAAGAACAAGACAGCATTCCAACCCTAAGTGGAGAATTCATTTATGTTGGAGATGCTGCGGTTTTTAGAGGAGATAGTTTTGTTTATGGAGTTACCATAGATTCAATGGCACAAGTCCTGGCAGAAAAAGTAAAGCCATACAAGAAAGAAGATTTTGATATGGTTTCAGTCAAAATAAAAGGAAAAATTGTTCCTAGTGTCAACCAGGAAGGCTGGGAAGAAGACATCGAAATAAGAGAAATAATTGAAATTCTGGAGACTGAAAAAGTTTCCGAAGATATAGAAGAATAATTAAATCTGTTCCGCCTACGGCGGGATGCATACCTAGAATATATGCTTAAAATAAAGAATTTACACGCAAGTATAGACGATAAGGAAATCCTAAAAGGGATAAATCTGGAAATCAATCCCGGCGAGGTTCACGCGATTATGGGGCCTAACGGATCAGGAAAGAGCACCCTTTCTTCAGTTATAGCCGGAAAGGAGGAATTTGATATGTCTCAAGGGGAAATCATTTTTGAAGGAGAAGAGCTTTCAGAACTTGACCCCGAAGAGCGGGCTCATAAAGGTATTTTCCTTTCCTTCCAGTATCCTATCGAGATACCGGGGGTATCGGTAACCAATTTTATGAAAGCTGCTATCAATGCCCACAGAAAAGCTAATGGTCAGGATGATATGCCAGCAAATGAAATGTTAAAACTTATTAAGGAAAAATCTGAATTACTAGAGATTGACCGTAAATTCCTTTCCCGTTCCCTCAATGAAGGTTTTTCCGGAGGTGAGAAAAAACGTAATGAGATTTTTCAGATGGCAGTACTCGATCCTAAGCTTTCAATCTTAGATGAAACTGACTCCGGCTTGGACATCGATGCGCTTAAGGTTGTGGCCAAAGGAGTCAATAAATTAAGGACTAAGGACAATGCAGTGCTTTTAATTACTCACTACCAACGCTTATTAAATTACATTCAACCGGATTTTGTACATGTTTTGGTAGACGGTAAGATCGTGAAATCCGGAGGCAAAGAACTTGCCCTGGAACTTGAAGAAAAAGGCTATGATTGGTTGAAACCAGAGCAGGTATAACTCCCTAGCTTTTTTAACCTTAATATTAAAATGACCGTTCTCGCTTTTGCGAAAATAACAAATAGAATTTTGTGATGGAATTAAAAGATAAATTAGTGTCCTCGTTTCTGGCCTTCGAAGAAGAATTCGGTGGTGAAAATGATGACCTACATAACATAAGAAACCAGGCAATAAAGGATTTTGACCGTATCGGTTTCCCTGGAAAAAAGGAAGAGGCCTGGAAATATACTTCCCTTAATTCAGTTTTAAAACACGATTACAGCTTTTTTCCCAAAAAGGATGATAGCCTCGAATATCGGGATATTAAAGATTATCTGATCGATAATATCGACACTTACGATCTAGTTTTTGTTGACGGAGTTTATTCTTCTCATCTTTCCCAGACCACACATGATAAAATCGATGTATGTCTGATGTCTTCCGCATTAAATAAATCTCCATATAAAGCGGTTGTGGATAATTATTTCAATAAGATCGCTCCCAAAACCGGGCTTAATGCTTTAAATACGGCATTCACTCGTGAAGGGGCTTACATCCATATCCAGAGGAATACAATGGCGGACAAGCCGATTCAAATCATTAATTTTTCTACGGGAAAAGAATCGGCGATGTTATTACAGCCTCGAAATCTAATTGTGGTAGATGAAAATTCTCACGTTCAAATCATCGAGAGACACCAAAGCCTTACTGACAAACCAGTGCTTACAAACGCTGTAACAGAAATCTTTGCTGATAAGCGTGCGATTGTGGATTATTACAAAATCCAAAATGATTCCGCATCAGCTTCGCTTATAGATAACACATTTATTGAACAGCAGTCTGAGAGTTTTTGCTCGGTACATACTTTCTCTTTAGGGGGTAAATTGACAAGAAATAATTTGAATTTTTATCAAAAAGGCGAGCATATCGATTCTACCTTAAAGGGGGTTACTCTAATCGAGGGCAAACAACACGTGGATCATAATACCCTGGTACATCATATTGAACCCAATTGCGAGAGCCACCAAGATTATAAGGGAATTTTTGACGGAAACGCCACAGGGGTTTTCAACGGTAAGGTGCTTGTAGAAAAAGAAGCCCAGAAAACAAATGCTTATCAATCTAACAATAACGTTTTACTAACAGATAAGGCCACCATCAATTCAAAACCACAACTGGAGATTTTTGCCGATGATGTGAAGTGTAGTCACGGCTGCACTATCGGTCAGCTGGATGAAGATGCATTGTTTTACCTGAGATCTCGTGGTATTCCAAAAAGAGAGGCTCAAGGGCTTATGACGTATGCTTTTGCCAATAATGTTCTGGAAAGCGTTAAAATACCTGAACTAAAGAAAAGGATCAACAAACTAATTGCAGAAAAACTTGGTGTTGCAGTAGGTTTTAATCTATAGCCACTCCACCTGAGTCAAAATTGGAAGGACCTTAAAAAAAAATTTATGAGCCTGGGTACTGAAAATATAACTTTTGATATCGAAAAAATCAGAAAAGATTTTCCTATTCTAAAAAGAAAGGTTAACGGCTACCCATTGGTCTACCTGGACAACGCGGCCACCTCACAAACACCAAAGCAGGTGATCGATGTGATTGTGGATTATTATTCTAACTATAATGCAAATATTCATCGGGGGGTACACAGCCTATCCCAGGAAGCTACCGAAAAATATGAGCAAGCAAGAATAAGCCTTCAAAAGCATTTTAACGCTAAAAAATCTTACGAAATTATATTCACCTCCGGCACCACTCACGGGATTAACCTAATTGCTAGTGGATTTGGCTCTATTTTAAAGAAAGGAGATGAAATCCTGGTTTCGGCATTGGAACATCATTCCAATATCGTTCCTTGGCAGATGCTATGCGAAAAGACTGGAGCGGTTCTGAAAGTGATCCCTATGAACGAGGAAGGGGGATTAATATACAGCGAATTTGAAAATATGATTTCCGACCGAACAAAAGTCGTTTTTCTAAATCATGTATCTAATGCTCTGGGAACGATAAACCCAATCAAAAACATTATCGAAAAAGCGCATTCTAAAGGAGCTGCAGTTTTGATAGACGGGGCGCAGGCTGCTCCTCATATTAAAGCGGATGTTCAGGCTCTGGATGTCGATTTTTATGTGGTTTCCGCTCATAAAATGTGTGGTCCAACCGGAGTCGGCCTGCTTTACGGAAAAGAAGAATGGCTCAAAAGACTCCCGCCCTATCAAGGTGGAGGTGAGATGATTGCCACGGTTAGTTTTGAAAAAACAACATACGCGGATTTACCGCATAAATTTGAGGCTGGCACCCCAAACATATGTGGTGGAATAGCCTTTGGAGCAGCAGTAGATTATTTGAATTCACTTGGGTTTGAAAATATTGCGATTTATGAAAAGGAACTGCTAGATTATGCTACGGATAAACTACTTGAAATTGAAGGCATGAAAATCTACGGTAACACCGAGGAGAAAACGGCAGTGATCTCTTTTAATATTGAAGGCCTGCACCCTTATGACATTGGCACTTTACTCGACAAAATGGGTATAGCGGTAAGAACTGGTCATCATTGTGCACAACCAATTATGGATTTTTATAAAATTCCAGGTACCGTAAGAGCTTCTTTTTCTTTTTACAATACCAAGAACGAAATTGACAGGTTCATCGACGGGGTGAAAAAAGCAAAAATGATGCTTTCATGAAGAAATTGATCTTTGTTCTAAGTTTTTCCTTCTTGTTTTTTTCCTGCAAAAAGGATTCGGATTATGATAATCCCTCCAACCTGGAAAATAAAAGTGGAAACTATGACTTGGTCAATTTGGATGGAGAAGACGTCTCTTCAGAAGGCTTCACACTTGAATTAGAAAGTAAAAAGCAACGACTTTCAGGGAAGACCGGGTGCAATAATTTTGTAGTAACTTATGAAATTGAGAAGAAACATTTGAAGTTTAATCCGCCTTTTGGAACAAAAATGTTTTGCCAGGGAAAGATGGAGTATGAAGAAACCTTTGAGGACATCCTTCCCAAAATTAAAAAAGTAAAAATTTCAGAGGAAGAATTGGTATTTTTATCTGAAGAAAACAATGAGCTATTAAAGCTTGAAAAATCATTATAAAGTGAGTAATATCAAGGAAATACAGCAAGAAATCGTAGATGAATTCTCTATGTTTGAGGATTGGATGCAACGTTATGAATATATGATCGAGCTAGGAAAGAACTTGCCACTTATTGATGAGAAGTATAAGGTCGATGAAAATCTCATAAAAGGTTGCCAAAGCAAGGTTTGGGTTCACGCTGAACTAGAGGGGGATAGATTGGTTTTCACTGCAGATAGCGACGCCATTATCACCAAGGGTATTGTAGCTATACTTATCAGAGCTTTTTCCAATCAGCATCCGGCAGATATAATTGATGCCGATACATCATTCATTGACGATATCGGTTTAAAAGAACATCTATCACCAACCCGGGCCAACGGATTGGTAAGTATGATTAAACAACTTAAAATGTATGCGGTGGCATACCAAACCCAATTAAAATAAGATGGAACAGGAAATAGACACACAGGAACTCGGCGAAAAAATCGTAAAGGTTTTAAAAACCATCTATGACCCAGAGATCCCGGTCGATATATATGAACTTGGATTAATTTATGACGTTATGGTAAATACCGATAGCGAAGTAAAAATCCTTATGACCTTAACTACACCGAACTGTCCGGTAGCAGAATCTTTACCTATGGAGGTTGAGGAGCGTGTAAAATCTCTCGATATGGTAAAGGATGCTGAAGTTGAGATTACTTTTGATCCTCCCTGGACTCAGGATCTTATGAGTGAAGAGGCTAAACTCGAACTAGGATTACTTTAAGAAATTTAATATGTCTGAAGAAATCATTAACCGCGTTGCTTCAAGCAAATTGGTCACCTTTAATCTGGAAGATTATTATCCGGAAGGGGAACGCGTCCTTTTTGATATAAAAGACTGGTTGTTGGATGGTTTTGTTCTTAGGGAAAAAGATTTCAGGGAACAGGCAAAAACGCATAACTGGAATAAATATGAAGGAAAATATATTGCCTTGACTTGTTCAAGCGACGCAATTATTCCAGCCTGGGCTTATATGCTCCTGGCCACCTATCTCCAACCTTATGCAAAAAAAGTAGTAACTGGAAACCTGGAAACCCTGGAAAGCATTCTTTTTACAGAGATCATAGACAATTTGGATCCTAGTGATCTTAAGGATAAACCGGTTATCATAAAAGGCTGTTCCAACAAACCGGTACCAAAGAACGCCTACCTTCTATTGATCGAGAAACTTCAACCAATTGTAAAGAGTTTGATGTATGGGGAAGCCTGTTCCTCAGTTCCTCTCTATAAAAGGACAAAACCATAACTTGGTTTATTAAATACTTCAATTCAGGAATTAAAAGACTAACCTATGAGAAGATTTATGATTTACCTGGCCTTCTTTGCCGGAATTTTAAATTTAACAGCTCAGGAGCAGGAACAGGAACCGCAGAAGGAAGGTTGGACAACTGAAGGCAATTTCGCCCTACTCTTTAACCAGTCGGCATTCAATGAAGAGTGGACCGGTGGTGGCACCTCCAATATTGCTGGAAATCTTTTACTTAATTATAATTTTAATTACTTAAGAGATGATATAACCTGGGAAAATAAAATTATACTAGACTACGGTTTAACCAAACAGAGTGGTGATGATTACACCAGAAAAACAAGTGATAGACTCGAATTCAATTCCATTGCAGGGAAACAATTAAAGGAGTCCAACTGGTATTATTCACTATTTTTGAATTTCAGAACCCAGATCACCAAAGGTTACAAATACAGTGAAGATGCCCAAAGCGGACAAACCATAAGAACAGAATACACCAACATTCTTTCTCCTGCTTATTTACAGTTTGGACCGGGGATGCTATGGAAAAAAAGCGAAGAGCTTTACCTGAATATTTCACCGGCAACTGGAAGACTGATCATGGTGGATTCAGATTTTACCTCTTCTCCTGGATATGTTGACGGGAATTATTTTGGCGTTGATGCTGATAAATCTTCCCGCTGGGAGTTAGGAGCTTCAATTTCAGCCTATGCCAAATACAATATTATTGATAACGTTTCGATGGAAAATCTGCTTAACCTTTATTCCAACTACCTGGAAAAACCGCAAAATGTGGATATTGATTACACCATGAATATGAATATGAAGATTAACGACTATCTATCTACCAATTTGATCTTTCAGGCAATTTATGATGATAATGCGGTAAAAGGTTTCCAGATTCGTGAAGTGTTTGGATTAGGATTCAATTATGCCCTATAATTATTACGCCAGTTGCCCTTAAACCGACCTACCCTCAAGACAGTCTTAGTTAATGATAACTTTCCTGGCTTCGTTAAATTTATGTTGAATTAGATGGAAGAAAAACTGCAATAGCAATCTATTCTGTAACTTTGTTTTATGATTGAAAAGACCGATTTAACTCACGAGAAAGCCGTTCTAATAGGAATAATAACCCAGCATCAGGATGAGGAAAAACTGGATGAATATCTAGATGAGCTGGAATTTCTCACCTATACAGCCGGGGGTGAAGTCACAAAGCGTTTCAGCCAGAAGCTAGACTCTCCAAATCCCAAAACTTTTATTGGTTCAGGAAAAATGAACGAGGTACGTGAGTTCGTTGAAGAAAACCAAATCGGTACTGCTATTTTTGATGATGAACTCTCCCCTGCTCAACAGAAAAACATAGAAAAGATCCTGAAATGTAAAGTCCTGGATAGAACGACACTTATTCTTGATATTTTTGCACAACGTGCACAAACTAGTTATGCCAGAACCCAGGTAGAACTAGCACAATATGAATATCTGTTACCAAGGCTTGCCGGAATGTGGACTCACCTTGAGCGTCAGCGAGGAGGAATTGGAATGCGTGGTCCAGGAGAAACGGAAATTGAGACAGACCGTCGTATTGTAAGAGACAAAATCGCATTGCTAAAGAAAAAACTGGAGACCATAGACAAACAAATGGAAGTTCAACGTGGAAATCGGGGTCAGCTCGTCAGAGTTGCTCTTGTTGGCTACACCAATGTTGGAAAATCTACATTAATGAATACCATAAGCAAAAGTGAGGTTTTTGCTGAAAACAAATTATTTGCCACACTCGATACCACAGTAAGAAAAGTAGTAATCAGAAACCTCCCTTTTCTGCTCACCGATACCGTTGGGTTTATACGCAAACTTCCAACCCAGTTAGTAGAATCTTTCAAATCTACACTAGACGAAGTGCGTGAAGCAGATTTGCTATTACATGTGGTTGACATTTCCCACCCAAATTTTGAAGACCATATTGAATCGGTAAACCAGATCTTAAGTGAGATTAAAAGCAATGACAAACCGACAATAATGGTCTTCAACAAGATTGATCAATATAAGGCTGAGGAGATTGAGAAAGATGATTTAATGACCGAGAAAACCTCGGCTCATTATAGCCTGAAGGAATGGAAGAATACCTGGATGAATCGAATGGGAGACAATGTTCTTTTTATTTCAGCACTTAACAAGGAAAACATGGAAGAATTCAGGAAAAAGGTTTACGAGGCCGTGAGACAAATCCACATTACCCGTTTCCCTTATAATAATTTTCTTTATCCAGAGTATGATAAATATGGGGAAGAGAAAGAATGAGACTTCCAGTCTTCTTAATTTCCAGAACCTCTTTTTAGAGGTTTTTTTCATTAAATATTGTAAATTAGAAGTAAATCAACAATTTACAGTATGAAGCGCTTACTTTATTTATCACTCTTATTTTGTTTTGGTTTCCTTTCAGCTCAAAACATCGAAGGATCCTGGAAACTAGTTCATATGAACGGAGAAGATGTAACCAACAGGGAAGTAATCAGAATCTACCAGGATGGATACTTTGCTCATGGTGTGAAATCACTTCCTGATAACAAATTCATGAGTGCGGCAGGTGGGGAATTTACCCTAGGTGATGATGAAATGCTAAATGAAAAAAGAGATTTTGACACGGCCAATCCTGATGCGATCGGGGTTAATAATGATTTTAATATTTCTTGGGAAGGTGAAGACAGATTTATAGTTTCCGATGACATAAATACCAAAGTATGGGAACGCCTATCAGATGAAAACGATGCCCTTACCGGAAACTGGGTGATAACAGGTCGTAAAAGAAATGATGAAATGCGCACGATGAATCCAGGAGATCGACGCACGGTCAAAATATTAAGCGGCGGACGCTTCCAGTGGATTGCATTTAATTCGGCAACAAAAGAATTCTACGGTACTGGTGGTGGCACCTATTTAGCCGAGGATGGAAAATATATAGAAAATATTGAATTCTTCTCCCGAGATGATAGCCGTGTGGGAGCAAGTCTAGAGTTTGAATATAAAGTTAAGAATGGTATATGGCACCATAAAGGCACAAGCTCTAAGGGAGATCCAATTTATGAGATCTGGTCTCCATATTCAGAAGCCTATCAAAAAAGAAATAAAGGAAGCCAATAAGCTAGCAATATCAGTAAGGGCTTTTTATCTATATAATAGAGCTCGATCCGGTAAGTAAAACTCCCCTGGGGGATAGGCCTTCAAAATAAAACTCAAACTTAAGTCATTGGGATGAAATTGAACTCTTATCCTTCCTGCAGTAGCACTATATCTACTTTCGATCGTGCCGTCATAAATATTTTTAGCTATTTTAATTAGGCTTATACTATAATCATTGTCCTTTTCCTGACAGTCCATCTTTTCTCCATTACGGAATATCGAACAGTGTGTTCCCCTGATTTTACTCCCATCAATATATTCGAGAGTAAGCTCAAAGTTATCCTCCCCGTTGGGAGAAGTCCATCGCCAGGTTCCTTCCAGATCCTGTGTTTGTTGGGCATAAATACCGAGGCTAAAAAATAAAAAACAAAGGGGAAAATGAAATTTCATTGGTTGGTAAAGTTAGTTCATACACAAGCTGAATTTGAATAATAATTCTTCAATTTACGCAAAAAAATAATGCCACTTATAGTTCGGTCATAACTATATTACAACTCAAAGTTATTTGGATCAGTTAAAGGTGGAATGCTTTAACTGATTTAAATAAAAAACATACATTCTCTAGGTGAGAAAAATATCACCCGGAACTAGAAAATACGGCTGTAATAAGTCAACAGTAAGAACCCTAAGAGTCACGGGCCAGGAACTTTGACACCATCAATAATATCAACCTGAATTATTTTCTCCCGGTAAACAGGATTAGGCTTTTCTTTTTTCTTTGGTCTGTATCTTGAACAACAAAATGGGCATGGAGTACCTACCATTCATATTTTTAACAATTTAAACAATAGATACCTTATAAAAAAAATTAAAACCAGGCATCCCAGGGAATCCTACTTAGCATTAAAATTAATGCAATGGTATAAAAAATAGCCAGGATCTTGAATTTTGGTTTTGAGGTAAGTTTCTTCTTATGTTTAGAGTAACCTATTGTAATTAGCACAACCGCAATTATCATTATTAAAGGGTGTTCTACATTATATAGTCGTAAGGTAGAATCCTTCATAACTCCTCCCATTCCAACTTCAGAAAAAGCCTTGAAATAGGGAGCAACAAAATATAAGACCAGACCAATTAACAACTGAATGTGAGAGGTAATCAGAGTAAAAAGCGCCAATCTAAAATTAGTAGCACCATATTCTTTATTACTGGAATAGCCAATAATAGCATTTACTGAAGCAATTAGAAGGACAATTAGTACCAGATAAGCCCAGTAAGAATGAATAAATTGTACTGTTGGATACATAGATATAGATTTTTAGTAAAGATAGGATTTTCTATAAAAAAGCTACCCAAATGCAGTTTTTAGTTCAATAAAACCATTTGAGTTCTCTTAATGAATGGCCAAGAATGGTATTTTGTTTTTGGCCTAGAAGTGATATGATTAAAGGAGTGCTCGCATTTTTAATGAAAATAACAATGAGAATTATTCAATTAAAGTTACTGCTGACCAGAAATTACTCACAGCCAGTAAAAGGAGAAGCTGCCACATTTACTGAGACAGCTTCTTGATTCTATTATAAAGAGTATAATTAGAAATTATACTTCACAGAGAAGTTCCAGGTTAGGCCATTACCGTAATAGTAACCGTACTGGTCTCTTTGGTTAATATACTCGTTGTCGAACAAGTTATAAACATTACCTCTTAATTGAATATTTTGAGCTCCGAGATCGAACCTGTAAGATGCTCCTAAATCAACAAGAGTATAAGCATCAAGTTTCTCGGACTGATATGATTCACCTTCAAGTGTTGCGAAAGCCACATCCTCAACATCCACAAAGCCATAAAGGTTTGCGAAGTGATTAACATCCATATCCATGCTAAAATTATCGGTAATTTGCACATCAGTTCCCAGTCCGAAAGAAGATTGTGGAGCTTGTCCTACGTTAGTATCGGTAAGGTTAGCCTCCAGTTCATCCACAAATGAATTAGTATCATTATCTCTAACTCGTACGGGAGTTGTTCCATCATATTTCCAGTCACCAACAGTTGCATAACCCCTAAGAGTCCACCCATACATAGGTCGGTATTTCACATCCAGTTCAAGACCTTGATGAACCTGCCCGATATTGGTAAATAGGAATGAAGCATCAGCGTAATCCGGAACTTCACTTCCACTTGGATTATACTCACCAGAAGCGTTTAAGAATCTATTTTCCCATTTGGTGTAATAACCGTTTAAATTAGCCTGGAAATCACTTGTCTCAAATTTGTAACCCGCTTCAAAACCGAAGATCTCTTCGTTTTCTACTTCAGGATCGGCAAGTTGGGTGTTATCGGCATAACTAGGAAAAATATTATCCAGGAATGGCTGACGAGAATATTTGCCTACGTTTGCGAAAATAACATTTTGTTCATTGATGTTGAAGGAAGCACCACCTTTTAGATTATACCCTGTCTTATTTACTTTTTCTGAAGTTTTAGGGGTTGCAAAGTTACCTCTATCAGTTCTTTGATAAGATTGATTAGAAATTGCTCCCTGGAAGAAAACAGAGAACATATCATTGGCATATTCTACCTGGCCAAATCCACCCTGATAATTAATATCTTCAGAATAGTCATAATTTATTCGCTGGTCTTCATCAGCAAAATCAAATAATGCAGACCATGGGTTAGCTTCAAAAGTCTCAGAAACTATGTAACCATCCGGACGGCTACCCATAGGCTCAATTCTTCCTTGAAGGCCTAGAAGATCAGTTAGCTGACGGAAGTGATCTCCGGTGTACCAACGAAGGTCTGCCCCCACATTAAATGCCCAACCTGTTTCAGTATCGTGACTAAAATTCGATACAGCTCCGTACCAGGCGTGATTGTTTACAGAAGCTCTAAGTAAAGTTCCATTATAGCCTTCACTAAGTCCACCTTCAATGGAAGCATTATAATCATTTTTAATGAAATCCCAGTCGATTAATCCATTCTGGGTAAAAGCTCCGCTTGGTTTTGAATCTATGCCATTGTCTATATAATTAGGACCGTTCCCATAAGTTCCAGTTCCACCACCTCTACCAAAAGAAGCGTAAATCACAGTAGAAAGATCTGATTTTTCAGAAATATTCCAGTCCCAGTTTAAGTTTGTTACAGGTTTATGGTAATAGTTCCTACGGCTTGTCAGGTATTCCCCATCAAGAAAACCATAATTGTTGTTATATTTTACCCCATATTCTTCGTAAAGGTCCATGCTCTTGGAAAAATTCTGATCGTGCCATTGTGGAGCGCCGGTAAGTAGAAAGTTAAAGTTGTGATCACCCAATTTCTTACCCACAGAGAAAAAGTAATTCTGTCCTTGTCCTTTAGTTCCATCTGCATATTTGCTATGTCCTTGCCAATGATCTAATAGGAAAGAAAATCCCCATCCATTATCGTTAATTCCTGTATCATAAGAAACAGTACCTTTAAGGTAACTACCATTTCCTACCATACCTCTTACAAAACCACCTTCCGTTCTCTCGGTTGCCTTTGTAACAATGTTTACTGTTCCACCTACTGAAGAAATCGCAAGTTTAGAAGAACCCAATCCACGTTGCACCTGAACAGCATTGGCAATATCAGAAATACCAGACCAATTAGACCAGTACATGTTTCCATCTTCCATTCCGTTAATAGGCTGACCATTCAAAAGAAATGCCGTATTGTTTTGGCTAAATCCACGAAGAAACATTTGTGAATCCCCAAATCCACCTGCCTGGTTTGCAACATATACCGAAGGAGTATTTTTTAGTATTTCAGGGAATTCCACATTACCTGCAGCCTTTTTCTGAATTTCAGCTCTTGTAATAGTTGAAACGGCAATAGGTGTTCTACGGTCCTCTTCAAGGTCAATAACTCCTCTACCAACTACGATTACCTCTGAAAGAGCATCGGCATCAGGATTTAGGTTAATTCTTCCTAGTTCTTGAGTAGCACCTTGAGCTAGATTAAATCTTCTTGTAATTTTCTCGTAACCAACGAATGAAATGCTGATACTTCCTGTAGCGGATTTCACTTCAAGACTAAAGTTTCCATCAAAATCGGTAGTGGTCCCATTAGTGGTACCTACTTCCATAACAGTAGCACCAGGAAGTGGACTGTTCAATTCAGAATCAATCACCGTTCCGGTAATGGTTCCCTGAGCAAAAATGGTAGCAGTTGTAAAGAACAACGCTAAAGCTAATAGTTTCCTCATGATAAATTTTTGTTTGTTGAGTTTTTTATTCGCCGCAAAAGAAACTAAAAGCTCAAAACCCTTGTTTACCTAAAAGTTAAGGTTTTTAACTTCAGCCTCTTTCACGCCGCAAAACTAAAACATTTTTTGAACTATCTAATTCAAGAAGAGGTAAAACTATTTAGAAGATGTTAACATTTTTGCGATTTTTATTGCAAAAAGAACTTTATTAGATTTTTAGTTGAAGAATCATGATTTTTAAGCTCTTTGCTTTCGATTTCCTCAAGAATATTGGTCGCCAGTTGCTTTCCTAACTCCACTCCCCATTGATCGTAACTGAAAATATTCCAGATTACCCCCTGAACGAAAATCTTATGTTCATAAATAGCTATCAGTTTTCCGAGGCTTTCCGGACTAAGAGTATCAAAGAGTAGCGTATTGGTGGGTTTGTTTCCTTCAAAAACCTTAAAAGGAAGTAATTCCTCAAGATCTTTAGCATTCATCCCTTTTTCTTTGAGCTCCTCAATAACTTCATCCTTAGTTTTTCCCTGTAACAGAGCTTCTGTTTGAGCGAAGAAGTTAGCCATAAGTTTATGGTGATGATCGGTATCCCCAAAAAGACTTTTCTTATAACCTATAAAATCTGCAGGAATCAATTTTGTTCCCTGGTGAATTAACTGGAAAAAGGCATGCTGAGAGTTAGTGCCTGGCTCTCCCCATATAAGTGTCCCGGTTTGATAGTCCACCTTTTCCCCGTTACGATCAATACTCTTTCCGTTGCTTTCCATTATAGCCTGCTGCAAATAGGCTGGTAATCTATGGAGGTATTGTGTATAAGGAATTACGGCTTCGCTTTCGGCATTAAAAAAGTTATTATACCAAACACTCAACAAAGCTAGCTGCACGGGAATATTTTCTGAAAAATCAGTCTCTCTGAAATGCCGGTCCATCTTCCGAGCTCCTTTTAAAAGAGCTTCAAAATTATTATAACCTACAGCAAGGCTAATAGAAAGGCCAACGGCACTCCACAGGGAGAAACGTCCTCCGACCCAGTCCCACATTGGGAAAACATTTTGTTTATTTATTCCAAATTCTTCAACTTTTTCAATATTAGAAGACACCGCAACAAAATGTTCGGAAATCGCTTCCTGAGGTGCTGATTTTCTGAACCAGTTTCTTATGGTAGTAGCATTAGATCTTGTCTCCTGAGTCGTAAATGTTTTGGAAACGATCAAAAAAAGTGTAGTTTCTGGATTAAGATCTTTAAGGAGTTCATGAACGTGATCTCCATCTACATTTGAAATAAAATGAACGTTAAGATGATTCTTATAATGTTTTAAGGCTTCAGTAATCATAACAGGACCAAGATCCGAGCCTCCTATCCCAATATTGACAACATCTGTAAAGGCCTTACCTGTATAACCTTTTTTACCCCCTTCTATAACCGAGTTGGAAAATTTCTCAATTTTGCTTTTTACTTCCTGAACTTCAGGAATGACATTTTCCCCATCTACCTTAATTACAGCGTTCTTATCGGCCCTCAAGGCGGTATGCAATACCGGTCGGTTTTCTGTTCTATTGATGGCTTCCCCGTTAAAATAGGATTCAATAGCTTCCGGAAGTGCACATTCCCTGGCCAATTCCATCAGTAGCTTTCTGGTTTCGGAGGTTATGCGGTTCTTACTGAAATCCAGATATAAATTTTCCCATTGAACGGTAAATTCCTGTGCACGATCGGGATTTTCCTGGAACATTTCCTTCATCTCCAGGTTTTTTACATCCTTATAATGTTCGGTTAACTTTTTCCAAGCAGTTGTTTTAGTGGGATTTATATTTTTCACAGCAGGTAGTTTTAATTAAAAAATTCAAATGAATTACAAATAAAAAAGAAAAATACGAAGTCCTCCTCGTATTCTGCCTTAAAATTGACAGCTGTTAAAGAATTCCTTCCGGGAAAGAATTAAATTTCACGATAAGGAATACTATCGAGTTTTTGTTTTAAGGTGTCGATAGCAGCGAAGTAAGCTTCTTTATGCTCGTCTTCGATATGCTTTGCAGTTGGAAGGTTCTGACGATAGGGATCTACCTGTCTGCCATTAACCCAAAAGCGATAACATACATGAGGTCCGGTAGCAAGACCGGTACTGCCTACATAACCAATTACATCACCCTGCTTCACGCGCTGTCCATTACGCACATTACGTTTAGTCATATGAAGATATTGTGTAGTATATTTACTGTTATGACGGACCTTAACATAATTCCCATTACCCGAAGTATAACTTGAAGCGATAACGGTACCATCGGCGGTACTTACTATAGGTGTACCCCTGGCCGCAGCATAATCAGTTCCCAGATGTGCTTTCCAACGCTTTTGTACAGGGTGAAATCTACGCTTGGTATAGCGGCTAGAAATCCG
This sequence comes from Salegentibacter profundi, assembly GCF_054121475.1. Classification (NCBI taxonomy): domain Bacteria; kingdom Pseudomonadati; phylum Bacteroidota; class Flavobacteriia; order Flavobacteriales; family Flavobacteriaceae; genus Salegentibacter; species Salegentibacter profundi. Next base: position 49,255 of record NZ_JBSYGG010000006.1, on the reverse strand, counting down.
GCTGTAATTTAAAGGTGCTTTTAGAAAAAAACTTTGTAGCGCCTTGGCTTCTTCATCATAAAAATTAGCTTTACCGGTAATTGAATCCGTTTCATAATTAAAGGCATAAAAAGGTCTTCCTGAATGCTTAAAAACAGCGGCTTCAACATTTTCTATCCCGGCAAAAATGGTATCATCGATATATTTTTCTTCATAAACCATTTTGAACTGATCTCCCTTCTGTAGTTTAAAGAAATCGATGCTCCATTGGTAGATATTGGAAAGCTCATAAACCAATAAATTACTTAAACCCTGATTCTGCATAGCTTCGGAAAGCGATGAGGTAATGACCCCGGATATTTCCCGCCTCTTTATGGTAACCGGGCGTTTGGCTGTATATGCCGAAACCTTTTCAAGATCTACTACAGTGTAGTTTATTTTATCGTTCTCGTAAATGAAAAATTTAGGGGTTTGGGCAGAATCTTTATCCTTTAGAATGATGTATTTTTTACCGGCTATAATTCTGGCAGGATTAAAAGTATCTTTAACCTTCTCGGAAATCTCATGTACTTTTCCAGGGCCCACACCCTGCTTATCAAGAATACTCCCAAAAAAATCTCCTCTGGAAATTGTATCAACCACCACTTCAAAATCATTGAGTACAAAACCGTATTCCTTCACCACCGGTGGGGTTTTGACCTCAGCCATTTCCTTATTCATGGCCTCATCTTTCACATCCTCATTGCAGGCAGTCAAGGCCAGCATCATTAATATTAGGTAACTAAATTTTTTCAATTTTTTCAAGCTGTTTTTTCTGTGTTTAACTTATTTTCAACCCATTCCCTGCCCCATTCTTCAAATTCTTCCTTACTCCATAAATTAGGAAAAAAACTGTTCTTCTGGAAGCCGGGTGGTAGAAACTCCTTCCAGTTGGTTCCTCCCGTCGCCTTCATTGTCTTATTATCTTTATTTAAATGGCGATAAGCAGCCCCAATATGCATTAATGGCCAGTTAATATTAACATAGGCGTCAAAATTACGCATTGCCGTGATCAATCCCGAATTATTTTTTATCTCTTCCGGAAGATTTTGAAAAATATGGTAAAGCGTCACTCCTTCTACCTCATGCGCCAGCTTCAAGAAACTATCGATATATCGATCTTCGAATTGTTTAAGGGTTAGCGTTTTTTCTCCGCTTTCAAGATCTATTCCCCCTTTTTTCCAGTAAATATTTTCCAGTAACTCCTCGAAACTATTTTCAGAAGAAAAATTTTCTCTAATTTCAAAAGGAACCAGATTTTCAAGTGGTGTAGAGTAAATCTCAATCATTCTGAACTGTGCTGATTGAAATCCGCTAGCCGGCAATAAAGCCATCCTAAATTTAAGAAATTGTTCACGATCCATTCCCTTGATCATCACATCAAAAGAATCGGTTAAAATACGGAAATAACGATTTAAGCGGTTAAATTTTTTTATATAAAATCCCGCTTCTTCATCTTTAGCCGCAATTATTTGTTTTTGCTCATGAATAATGAGCTTAAAATAAAGCTCTGTAATTTGGTGATACGAGATAAATATCTTTTCGTCAGGGAAATGTGTCAGTGTTTTTTGAAGACTTAAAAGAGTATCAATATTGATATAATCCCAGTAAGTGAGATACTTATCATACAACAATCCATCAAGATATGAGCCCAGGTCCTGCCCTGAATTTCTAAATTTCTCTTCGAGTTTACTTATTCTTTCGGCAATCTCAGGCTTGATTTCCATGTTAATCTACAATTATTCTGAAGGGATGTTTTAGTCCTTTATAAGCATCCAAATCCGCGTCAAGGGACCCGACTTTAAGATCAGCCTCAATTTTTACTGGTAATTTATTAGCATCATCAGAAACCCAAAATGTGAGGCTTTCTTTTTCTTTAAAAACTCTTCCTGCCATCACCAGAGGTCTGAACTTCAGGGTAGCCACTTTCCCAAACTTGGTCCTGATCACCTCACGACCCAGGAACTTAAGTTTGAAATTCATGGTTTCATCATCTATAAAGAGATTGAGATTCATCTCATCTCCGGGATTAAGTCCGTCGTTTTTAATATTGTTGCGAATATAATAAAATGCTGATAACATATCGTGTACATTTTCCTGGGTAGAGTACGTATTATTTTCCCCACGCTTTCTATCAAAAACATGTGCTTCATTGGTATTGTGATTGAAATCGATTTCAAGATCTTTGGTATATCCTCCTTCATCAATTTTTCTGATAAATTTATACGGTTTTCCATCATTTCTATCGATAAAGGTCTGATAATCATCATCTACCTTAAAAAAGAGATGAAGTAAACCTGTAGATTTCCCACGACCTTTTATATGATAAACAGGCTTATCACCAAGGGTAGTTTCTTTAACTTCCATAGTTGCATAACTAGCGTTAAATGGGCCGTAATGGATCCTAAAACGGAACCATTCACCGGCTTCAAAAGCTTGTTGAGACTGGGCCTGTATAGAAATGGAGGTAAAAAGAACGAAGAGTATCGTAAATATTTTTTTCATGGCTTTGTCTTCCTGATAAAAAGTAAAATTCATGTTACAATCCTGATATTTACAATTTCTATTCCAAATGTAATTAATCGGATAGGAAGATAGCAGTTCACTGAATAAGATTTTTTCTTCAGTTACATAACTCCCCCAATGAAAGTTTAGCTCTAATTTGGTAGTTATTTGTTTGGACAACTACCCTGAACAACACAATAGCTAGAACCTATATCGCCAAGAAATATATTAATCAGGGAATACCACCATGAAAAAAACCCCATCAAATTAATGATAGGGCTTTTGTCTTATTAACCAACTAAAACTTAAATTATGAAAAAATAAATCACACTGTTTGGTAACCACTCCAAAAATGCGAGTGCAAAAGTCTCCAAATAGAAAGTTATTTACAACCCAAAGACAAACTTTAACCAAAAAAATGTTATTAGTTCAATATTTTTTCAATAAATCATATAAGTCGGTAAATATTAACTCTTAACTTAATGTTCCTCGTAAATCCTGCTCCCTTTCAATGGCTTCAAAAAGAGCTTTGAAGTTTCCTTTTCCGAAAGATTGAGCGCCTTTTCTCTGAATAATTTCAAAAAACATTGTAGGGCGATCCAAAACAGGTTTTGTAAAAATCTGTAATAAGTAGCCCTCATCATCACGATCTACTAAGACTCCAAGTTCTTTTAAGGGCTCTAATTCCTCATCTATTTCCCCTACTCTATCCAAAAGGGTGTCATAGTAAGTTTCCGGAACATAGAGAAATTCCACTCCACGATCACGAAGGGCCGTCACCGTTTCTATGATATTATCTGTCGACAAAGCGATATGTTGGACTCCGGCACCATTGTAAAATTCTATATATTCTTCAATCTGGGATTTTTTCTTGCCTTCAGCGGGCTCGTTTATTGGAAATTTTATCCTTCCATTTCCATTGCTCATCACTTTACTCATAAGAGCAGTATATTCGGTTGAAATATCTTTGTCATCAAATGACACCATTTGAGCAAAGCCCATTACTTTTGCATAAAACTCCACCCATTTGTTCATTTCGTTCCAACCCACATTACCTACCATATGGTCAATATATTTTAGGCCGGCATTTTCCGTTTTAACTCTAGAAGCATAAGCTTTATAACCGGGTAAAAAGGGACCCGAATAATCTTTGCGTTCCACAAAAAGGTGAATGGTTTCACCGTAAGTGTGTATCCCAGAAATTATAGCTTTTCCATTTTCATCCTCCAGAACATAAGGCTCTACATAAGATTTTGCACCTCTCTTGGTTGTTTCTTCATAGCTTTTTCTAGCATCATCTACCCAAAGGGCTACCATTTTCACCCCATCCCCGTGTTTATTGATATGTGCATTTAAGTCTCCATCTGGTGTTAAAGGCGAGGTGAGGACAATTCTAATTTTCCCTTGTTGTAAAACATAAGAAACCTGGTCTTTTCTTCCTGTTTCCAAGCCTGAATAAGCTACTGGCTCAAATCCCCAGGCGTGCTGGTAATAATAAGCAGCCTGCTTGGCGTTGCCAACATAAAGCTCTACGAAATCAGTACCTAAAATCGGAAGAAAATCCTCGGCCTCAGGGATCACCTTTTCAAGTTTCATTGATGTGTTATCGGTTGTCATATAAAAATCTTTATCTGTTCTTGAATTAATTTTACTCTACCCAGGACTTATGGTAGTTTTCATCTGCAATTTTCATAGCCTCCTCAGTAAGTTTTAAGGGTTTAAAAGTATCGACCATTACAGCCAATTCCTCCGTTTCCACCTGTCCGATACTTCGTTCAACGGCTCCCGGATGTGGCCCGTGTGGGATCCCCGCAGGATGGAGGGAGATATGCCCCTGTTCAATATCATTTCTACTCATAAAATCCCCGTCAACATAATAAAGGACCTCATCACTGTCTATATTACTATGAGAATAAGGCGCAGGTATTGCTTCAGGATGGTAATCGTATTTTCTAGGGCAGAAACTACATACCACAAAGGCATCGGTTTCAAAGGTTTGATGTACAGGTGGCGGTTGATGGATTCTTCCTGTGATAGGTTCAAAATCATGAATGCTGAAAGCGTAGGGATAGTTGTATCCATCATAGCCGACTACATCAAAAGGGTGGGTAGCATATACCATATCAAATATTTCCCCTTGTTTTTTTACCTTGATCAGAAAATCCCCTTTTTCATCATTAGTTTCTAATTCATAAGGCTGTCTGAGATCCCTTTCACAAAAAGGAGAATGCTCCAGGAGTTGGCCGAACCAATTTCTATATCTTTTTGGTGTGTAAATTGGCCTTCTGGATTCAACAATGAATAAGCGGTTGTCCTCATCGTCAAAATCAATCTTATAGATAGTTCCGCGCGGTATTAAAAGGTAATCACCATACTTGAAATCCAGATTTCCAAGGTGGGTCCTTAATTTTCCTGTTCCCTTATGCACAAATAACAATTCATCCGAATCGGCATTTTTATAAAAATAATCTTCTGTGGAACCCTGCGGAGAAGCGAGTGTAATATCTACATCGCTATTGGTAAGCACCACTTTACGACTTTCCAAGTAATCAGGGTTCGGTATAATTTGAAATCCCCTAAAACGATAAGATTTTATATTATTTTCGGAAGCAATCTTTGGCCGTACACTATAACTTCCCTTGATTTCTTTTACCTGTGTAGGTCTATGTTCGTGATAGATGTTAGAGGACATACCATCAAATCCTATAGTTCCAAAAAGCTGTTCATAATATAAACTGCCATCCGGTTTTTTGAATACAGTATGGCGCTTGTGTGGAATTTTCCCTAATTTATGATAAAAAGGCATAATTTTATTTTTTTAAGCTCCTCAATTTTATAAAGAAAATTGAGAATTTACTATTTTTTAGGCTCTAATTTTCCTTAAAAACAAATATCGGGAATTTTAAACTAAACATTCTTAAAACATCACTAAAACCCTGAAGCAATATGTAATGAATACATATCTCTCTCGATTAATTATATATGACAAAAATTAAACTCAGTATACTCGATCAATCAATTGTAAGAAATGGCGCTTCATCAGAAGAAGCATTACAGGAAACTATAGAAACTGCGAAGCTTGCTGATGAATTAGGTTATCATCGCTTTTGGCTCTCTGAACATCACAGCTCAAAATTTATAGCCGGATCGGCTCCTGAAGTGCTTTTAAGCAGGCTTGGGGCAGAAACCAATCGCATTAGACTTGGTTCTGGCGGAATTATGCTCCCCAATCACATTGCTTTTAAAGTTGCAGAAAATTTCAGGACCCTGGAAGCCCTGTATCCGAAGCGCATTGATCTGGGTATGGGAAGAGCGCCTGGGGGAGATAGGGTAAGTGCCTACCTTTTAAATCCCTCCAACACCTTTAAAGAAGAAGATTATCTAGCACAGCTGGAACATCTTCAGCATTTCTTCAGTGATACTGCCGGTACAGAAAAAGGTAGGATCTATGCTATTCCTCAGGTAAAGACTGTCCCCCAACAGTGGATCCTGAGTTCAAGTGGAGGAAGTGCTAAAATAGCAGCGAAGATGGGAATGGGTCTTTCGGTAGCCAAATTCATTAATGGTTTAGTTTCCCCTGAAGTGGTTCAGGATTACCGCAAACTTTTTACACCATCAGAGAACTTGAGTTCTCCCCAGGCCTTTGTGTCAATTTTTCTGATGTGTGGTGAGACCGAAGAAATCGCTAATAATATGCGCAAATATATTGAGTATATTCTCCTCCAGTTTGAACGGGGAAACTTTCAAAATTATCCGGACTTTAAAACAATTGAGAGGTATGAGTTTAGTGAAGGAGAAAAGGAATTGCTTCAGCGAAATTCTGGACGAATTGTTTCCGGTACTAAGGAATCTGTAAAAAAGGAATTGGAGCAACTTGCTTCAGATTTTGACGTGAATGAATTGATGATTTCAACCATGAGTTATTCAAAGAAATTGCGTTTAAGATCTTTTGAACTGATAGCCGAAGCTTTCCGTTTAAAACCAGAATCCCAGACTAAAAAACCAGGTACTGGATTGTAATTCAGGGGACCATGTGTATTTGACTTCCAGCGGTCCTATAAAAGATTCCAGTCCATAGCCTAGGGCATAACCGGAAAAATCGGGACTAGTAAACCATTCCCCTGTGGAATAAAGCCTGTTTCCTACGTTTGCATAATTTGCACTACCAACCAGATGATGTCTCCTAATGAATTCGTAATCCAGGTCCACAAGTCCTTTGATATAACTATCACCTGAAATATTTATAAAATCATACCCTAAAAAAGGCTCAAAATTATTAATTAGGTTATTCCCGTAACCACCAAGGAAGAAATCCAAGGTATTGGTATTGTCATTACCAATTTTCAATCCAGACGAGCCTTCGAGTCTGAGGGATAATTTTTCCATAGGGGAAAAAGCGTAACCAATTTCACCTTTAGCAATTGAAAATTCAGAAAAATTCTCATTGTAATCCGAGGAATACAAATAAAGATGGAAATCACTATTAAGATAAAAACCATTTGACGGAAAGTATTTATTATCGTAGGAATCATATCTTAAATTACCGAATCCACTCAGAAAATGACTGTTTTCAAAAATATTATCAGGAAGTTGAGTGGAATTACGATCCAGCGTTTCAGTTTTTATTTTCAAAAATTTATGTTCGGCTCCAAGTCCGAAGGAAAAAACCTGTTTAAAGGTAGTTTCAAAATAAATCTGATTGGTGAAATCGATATGATCAATATTGAGCTTACTAAGGGATTGGTCTTCCAGACCTGCATTTTGACGCGCAAAATCAAAAGAAATATCTTCGTTGAACTTATTATACCTGGAGTGTACTCCTATACTCCAATAATGGCCTTTATCGAGATAATAATCCAAATTGTACCTGAAATTATCGCCGACAATGATATCCAATGAGGTGACGTCGTTGGTGAAAAGTAAACTTTTATGAGTGACGTTAAGTAAGGCTGCACTTCGGTACAATTCATCATAATGCACTCCAAGCCGTAGAAAAGTCTTATTCTGGCTCTCTTCAATTTGCATGGCAAGAGTATAGAATTTATCATCCTCATTGGGAAGTAACCGATAATTTATACGATTGAAATTTCCTGTAGCTGTAAGGTTATTTATTCCATTATTTAGGTCTTCAAAAGTAAACTTAGTGAAATAATTAAGTCGAAGTTTACCCATAATATATTCCCTGGGATAATTGTTGTTACCTTCCAAAGTGAGGGTGCTAATTTGTAAAGTATCAATACGAGGAATCAAAAATTCTGAATCACTCGGCTTTTGTCTTTTAGAAACCTCCTTTAAATCATCGAATCTTTCCCTGGTGGCCACTACCCCTGTATCAATAATTTCCTTCCCTTTATCAAAAGACAGGACAGAAAATTTTGAGATATCAGGTTTAATATAAATATCCGTTTTCGGGATTTTCTCCTTCATATCGCTTATGGTCCTAAAGTTGCTAATCTGAGTAAGAATATCAAAAACCCCTTTGAGTTCCGAGCGGTCCATTAAACTGTCCTGGACATCAACCCCAATTACAAATTCAGCACCACGTCTTCGCAATTCCTCGACCGGATAATTATTGGCTACTCCACCATCGGTAAGCAAACGGTCCCCGATTTTAACCGGACTAAAAATAGAAGGAATAGCCCCACTAGCCGAAACCGCCTGGGCAAGCGAACCTTCATCCAGGATAACCTCCTCCCCGGTTTCCACATCAGCAGCAATGCAAAAGAATGGAATTGGCAACTCATCGAAGCTGTCTATATTTCCATTATGCATCGTAAGGCCTGACATTAAGTTATAGATATTCTGGCCTCGAGAAAGCCCCGTAGGTAAGCCAATTTTGAAACGATCGAAGGGTAAGGTTAATGCGTATTTTTCAGAATCTTCCTTTTCATAGAAGGTTTTGGCATCCCGTGGAAGGTCGTCTTGAATAAGGATATTAAAATTCGTTTCATGAAAAATAGAGTCCAATTCATCCGCTGAATATCCTGAGGCATAAAGTCCTCCAATTATGGCGCCCATGCTGCTTCCTCCGATATAATCTATACGAATCCCCGCTTCTTCCAGGACCTTTAATGCCCCAATATGAGCAAGCCCTTTGGCGCCACCTCCACTGAGAACCAAACCTACCTTTAGGTCTTCTTCTTGGGCAGAGCCCAGGAAAGACCAAAGTAAAATACATATAAAGAGAACTTTCCTCATGTTAAGTTGGATGATAATACTGATGAATAATTTTGGCTTTTGCTTGGCCAATCACCTCACCCAAATCCTTTTGGGAGGCTTCCTTGATTCTTTTAACCGATCTGAAATGTTTGAGTAACTCTACTACGGTTTTTTCACCTATGCCTGGAATTTCTTCAAGTTCCGTATTTAGAGCAGCTTTACTTCTTTTATTTCTATGAAAGGTAATCCCAAACCGGTGAGCCTCATTGCGTAGTTGCTGAATGATCTTTAAGGTTTCAGATTTTTTATCCAGATAAAGCGGAATTGAATCCCCAGGATAGAATAACTCTTCAAGGCGTTTTGCAATTCCGATAATAGCAATTTTTCCTCGCAAGCCAAGACTATCCAGGGCTTTTACGCCTGAAGACAATTGTCCTTTACCCCCATCAACTATGATTAATTGAGGTAATGGAGCTCCCTCATTCAATAAACGGCGGTATCGTCTGTATACGACCTCTTCCATCGAGGCAAAATCATCGGGCCCTTCCACCGTTTTGATATTAAATTTACGATAATCTTTTTTACTGGGTTTTCCATTTTTAAAAACTACACAAGCCGCCACGGGATTACTTCCCTGGATATTGGAGTTATCAAAACATTCAATATGCCGGGGTTCTTCACTTAGCCGCAAGTCTTCTTTCATTTGGGCCATCACTCGATTGACGTGCCTGTCTGGGTCTACGATTTTCATCTGTTTGAAGCGCTCCTGTCGGTAGTATTTTGCATTTCGCTGAGAAAGCTCCACGATTTTCCTTTTATCACCCAGTTTTGGTACGCTAACCTTAACATTCTCTCCCGCTTCAACTTTGAAAGGCACATAAATTTCTTTAGAGTTAGAATTAAAACGTTGTCTTATCTCGGTAATTGCCAGCTCCAGCAACTCAGCATCACTTTCTTCTAGTTTTTTCTTCATCTCTATGGTATGACTTCTAATAATAGCACCGTGGGAAAGTTGAAGAAAATTCACATAGCCGTAACCTTCATCACTTACAATGGAGAAGACATCCACATCACTGATCTTGGGATTGACAACCGTAGATTTGGCCTGATAATTTTCCAAAATATCAATTTTGTTTTTTATCCGCTGGGCATCTTCAAATTCCATCCGTTGCGCATAGTCCTTCATCTGCGCTCTGAACTTATGCAATGAATCTTTGAAATTACCTTTTACGATCTGCCTAATGGCTTCAATATTTTTATTATACTCTGCTTCTTCCTGCAGACCCTCGCAAGGTCCTTTACAATTCCCTAAATGGTATTCCAGACAAAGTTTGTACTTACCTGCCTTAATTTTTTCCTCTGATAGATCATAATTACAGGTGCGCAACTTATAAAGACCCTTTATGAGCTCTAAAAGGGTGTTAACTGTTTTAAAACTTGTGAATGGTCCATAATATTCACTTCCGTCTTTTATAAGTTTGCGGGTGGGAAAGACACGTGGAAAGCGTTCATTCTTAATACAGATCCAGGGGTAAGTTTTATCATCTTTAAGCATCACATTAAAGCGCGGCTGATGCTTTTTGATTAGATTATTTTCCAATAAAAGGGCATCAGTCTCTGATGCGACCACAATATGCTTTATTTCATAAATTTTCTTTACCATCACCCCTATCCTATGACTATCGTGACGCTTGGTGAAATAGGATGTGACGCGTTTTTTTAAATTTTTAGCTTTACCTACATAAAGTATTCTGCCATTTTTATCGAAATACTGATAAACCCCAGGGCTGTTAGGTAAAGTTTTTAGTTGAAGTTCTAAAGCAGGCGTTTCCATTATCCCAAAGGTATTATTTTTTATGTTTTACATCTGCTTTTTTCAAATACCTGGTTCCTAAGAAAAATATTCTATCACCTCAGTAAAACAAAGGAAGAAACTCATAAACTAAATTTAAACCGAAGGAATCCAAAGGTTTACCTCTACAAGCACAAATTAAAAACGCCTGTACTTAAACAGGCGCTTTTGAACAACTAACGATTACTTAATCACCGATTAATGTTTAAATTAATTTTATTAATCTTTCAATTCTCGTAATTTTATATTTCGCCAAAACACTTTAATACCACCTCCATCATGGATTTGCAGGGCTATTTTCCCCGTAGCCTCACCAATTTTTTCATCGGAAAAATTTACCATTTCCTTTCCATTAAGCCAGGTTTGGACCTGATCACCTTCAACTCTTATCTTCATTTTATTCCAGTCTCCATAATTGAGAACGGATTCTTTACTGGCTTCAGGTTTAATAAGCCAACCTCTCCCGTAAGATTCATAGACTCCTCCTGTATGTAAATCCGGCGGTGCAACTTCAACCTGCCAACCTGAAATTTTGGTGCCTTCAATATCGGAGCGAAAAAAGACACCACTGTTACCATCAGCTTCCTGAAGGAATTCCAGCTCCAGTTCAAAATCTTTATACTCCTTATTGGTAGCCAGGTAACCGTATTCTGCATCCGGACCGCTTTCGGCAACAAGTAAACCATCTTCCACATACCATTTCTCAGTACCATAGACTTGCCATCCATCGAGATTTTTCCCATTAAAGAGTTTTGACTCTGATTTACAGCCCAATAAGGCCATACATAATACAACTAATAAAATTTTTGTTTTCTTCATTTTTTAAAGTTTTTTAATTTTTATATTTCTAAACCAGGTGAAACTACCATGATCCTGCAGACCAATTAATCCTGACTTGGCTTTTCCGTAATCCGGAAAATCCTTCCACTTACCTTCGTTTTTCCTCTTTTTCCAATCTTCCGACCAGGGTTCAAATTCAAGGGTTTTTTCCCCATTTAACCAATAAGTAACTTTTTCATTGGTAAACCTGATTCTACTGGAATTCCATTCCCCAATCTCTTTTAAATCGTCTTTATTATATTCCGGATCATACATTCCATAATCACCTCCGATAGATTGCCATGGCTCCAATTCCTGGGGGAAACCGAGTTGATCTATGATCTGATATTCAGGGGCGGCAAAATATGGTGCATCATATTTCTCATCTTCCACGACATGGTAAAAAATACCGCTATTCCCTTCCGGAGAAATTTTCCATTCGAAATAAAGTTCAAATTCTCCATATTCCTGTTCCTCATACACGATGTCCCCGCCGATATCGCCTCCTTTTCCCAGAGACTTCAAGCTGCCATCTTCTATAATCCATCCCTCCGGAAGACCTTCACCGTCTTCTCCATTGTATGCCCGCCAGCCATCGGCATTTTCTCCATTAAAGAGATATTGCCAATCTTCCTGCTGACTTGATTCTTCCTTGTTTTCTTCTGCCTTCATTTCAGATTTATTTTCTGAATTTTCAGAAGAATTTTTACAGGCTATCAGTGTGGTGACCGTGATAACGCTTAAAATTATTTTTTTCATTGTTAACTATTTGGTTTAAAAAAGACCTAATTGCATGCGGTATTAGTAACAAAGGCTATTTTTTTACTATCCTTCGACCAGCTGGGCACATTAATAGTTCCCTGTCCCCCATATATATAAGCAATAACAGTAGGTTTACCTCCCCCAACCGGCATGAGCCTCAAGAGGCAATGCTGATAAAATGGGTGATCTCCTGAATCAATTTCCGGAGGGAAAGAAATAAATGCAATCCATTTCCCATCAGGGGAAATATGAGGAAACCAATCATTATAGTTTGGGTCAAAGGTCAATTGCTCTTGCTGACTGCCGTCAGGTTTCATCCTCCACAAATGCATTTTACCATTCCGGTTCGAATTGAAATAAATATATTCTCCATCTGGGGAAAACTCTGAACCATCATCCAGATAATCGGTGTCGGTAAGTTGAATTTCCTTTCTAGTATCAATATCGATACTATAAATATCCATCTTACCCTTCCGGTCTCCGGTAAAAATTAGGGTTTTATTATCCGGGGAAATTCCGTGCAGATAAGAAGCCCCAACACCATCTTTTGTAATTTTCTGAGGAAGCGTATCACCGTCTGGGTTCATAATATAAAGAGATGAAACCCCTCCATCTTCCATATTATGGTGACTTATTCCTAAAATGCTTTCATCAAAAGAAAAAACGTGATCATTGTTATTATTAATTGCAAAACCCGTTTCAATTTGTTCCACCCTTTCAGATTTCAAGTCATACCGGTATAAATAACCATTGGAATTATATACCAGGTCTTTATCTTTATTTACCCAATTTGGAGCTTGAATGGAATGAGCGGAAGAAAACAAAATCTTACGATGTCCGGTTTCCACATTAAGGATTTCAAGGTTACTACCAAGGTATTCCTGATACTGTTCAAAATCTCGTCCTGCTGGCGTTATGATCCTAACGTTCTTAACAGTAACCTTTCCCCTGACTTTATCCTTTCCGGGGTCAAAAAAAATTCCTGCAAAGACTTCGTTTCGAAGGTCGTTATTCTTAATTTTTACCGTTGTAAAAGGCTCTCCGAATTTTGCTGAAGAAAGGTAATAAATATCTCCTTTTCTCTCTAATTGAAGAACATTTACGCCGTCCAAAGGAACATCAACTTTCTTTTTACTCGAACCCAAGAAAGCCGCCCCGTGATTATTCAGCGAAGCGATAACTTCCGGTGACTTTGAATTCAGATTATTTCGAATAATCCATCCTGCACTTGATCCAGAAACATCACCTTCATAGCTTAAATGGGCCCTGAGAATAAAGTCTCCTTGCAAAGATTTATATAAATAATGATAGGGATCAAAGTCCTCTGAAGGATGATCTTCAGAAAACAAGAACGAATATTCCTGTATTTTTGGGTTATACCTTAATTCTCCAATACTTACGGAATCCCCAATAACAACCTGGTTTTCAAAAATTCCTACATCCGCCTCAGAAGTAGTGAAATTTCGAAAAATCTCATTATCGAAAGGAGCAGCAGCACCTAAAAATATTAATAGAAAGCTTCCGAGGATTATTTTTTTCATCTGCAGATTATTTATGGAATTAAATCATTTTCATTTCCACCGGATCCCAATCTATAAATTTGTTCTGCCTATAACTTTCATTACAAAGTAAAGCTGGCGCAGCCGCTCTGAATCCAAACACAGGATTTTCCACTACCTCTCCATTAGTCCTTATGGCGTGAAAGAAATTAGCAAAATGGTCGTAATGAGCACCTTTATAGCCTTTTTCCACCTGATAAAAAGTTTCTGATGGTGGAAGAATTTTTTTACGGTTACTACGTGTTTGATTTTGTTCTCTACCTTTTTCTTCCATGAAAGGATCATCTGAGGCTGCAACGGCATTTTGTTTTAGCATCACATCATCCCAGGTGACGTCCATAGACCCTTTACTTCCAACAATTTTAAGATATGTACTCCCGCTAGTTCCGTCAACGAAATTACAGCGAAGAGAAAGATTGAATCCAGGATGTTGTTCAGAATCAGGATAATCAAACATGCCCAATAATACATCGGGGACTTCACGCCCGTCTTTCCAATACCTTAAGCCCCCTGTGGCTGATACCTTATTTGGCCCTAGCGAATCAGTTATGAAATGAAGACTGGAAAAAAGGTGAACAAATAAATCTCCAGACATACCGGTTCCATAATCAAGGTAATTCCTCCATCGAAAGAACCTTTTTGCATCAAAGGAACCTTTTTCGGTATTAGCAATGAATTTTTGCCAGTCCACACTTTGAGGGGAAGCATCTGGAGGAATCGGATATTGCCAGGCCCCAAAGGGTGAATTCCTTGCCCAGAAACCCTCAGCATAATTAATATCTCCTATTGCACCTTGAGCAAGAAGTTCCTTTGCCTTTTCATTCCCTAAAGAAGATAGACCCTGGCTTCCTACCATGAAAATTTTTCCCGACTTTTTCCACACATTGATCAAGTCTTTTCCTTCTCCCACAGAATGGACCATTGGTTTCTCACAATAGACGTGTTTTCCTGATTTTAGAGCATCGATGCTTATTTGTTTATGCCAATGATCTGGTGTGGCAATTATTACTGCATCAATATCTTCTCTTTTCAGAATTTCTTTGTAATCTTTGGTGAGAAATATATCTTCACCCCATCGTGTTTTGGATTCTTCAAGTCTACCGTCATAAAGATCACAAACAGCTATCATCTTAATATTGTCATGTTCCAATGCTGTTTTGGCGTCAGCTACCCCCATTCCTCCAGCACCAATCAATGCAAGCCCAAGGGGTTTAGAATCGAAAATAGTCCTGGTATTCCTTTCCAGGAACTTTATTGATTTTGTCTCAGAGGCAAATGCAGAAGGCATAATAGCCGCAGTAGCTCCTGCCAGACCAAGATTCTTTAAAAAAGAACGTCTTTGTTTTTTCATCATTATTAATTCATTCTGGATAGGTTAAACCCCAGTTTTAGTAAGGCAAATTCAAAATCAAAGAGAGTGTTTAAGAAACACTCTCTTTAAAACAATTAGTGGCTACAAATTTTAATATCCCGGATTTTGTTGCAGAACCGGGCCATCTGCCGTAGTACTTAAATCTATTTGTCTTTGGGGTATTGGAAAATAGCCTTCATTAGGACTGAAATTTCCACCTCTAACATCTGTTGTTATTTCACTTTCATATTCAATGAAATCATTAATCACCTCTTCGGCAACCCCCCATCGTACCAGATCAAAAAATCTGTGTCCTTCCATGGCTAATTCCACTCTTCTTTCAAACATAATAGCTTCCATAGCCTTTTCTTGAGAGGTAAAAAATCCATCAGGATAACGCGAGACATTATAATTGGCTGCATAATCACTTGAGAACCCGTCCATAGGGTTTTCAGGATCAATATAGTCCTTTAACCAATGCTCAGGATTATCAGCAAGTCTTCCTCTTACCTGATTAACATAATCAAGGGCAATATCAAGGTTTCCGGTTTTCGCTTCAGCTTCTGCAGCCATCAGTAGAACATCCGCAAATCGAATTATATTGATATTTATGGCATTTCCGGGAGCCCAAGAGCTCTGATCGGAATACTGATCGGCATGGTACTGCCAATAAATATGCTTTTTAGGAGCATAGGGTCCACCAGAAGATTGTTCACGAATCCAATTGTAACCAGGATGGTAGCCCCAGTCATGATAAGGAACATCGCGTCTACCTACGGTCCAATCCAAACGTGGATCAAGAGATTGAGTGTCGGGAGTAAATGGTTCGTCCGAAAGGATCCCCATGTCACTCTTTACCGGATTACTATTATAGTTATCAAGATATGGAAGACCCGTAGCTTCATCGGTACGGAAAGCATTTACAAGATCCTGGGTAGGTTGATAAAAACCACAACATCTGAAAGGGCTGTTGTATGGATAATTTAACATTAGACCGGTATTGGCATTCCCGATTGTATTGGTTCCATCGTTTGCCACCATCTGAATTGAAAATACAGTTTCTTTATTGTTTTCGGTCTCTGCATTAAAGTTGGCATGATAATTATCTACAAGTCCATAACTCAATCCGTTAGAAGTCACCCCAGAGTTTATCACTTCTGTGAAAACAGTTTTAGCTTCAGGGAATTTCTCCTGATATAGATAGGTCTTTCCAAGGTAAGCACCGGCCGCCCATTTATTTACTCTACCTACTTCATTCTGTGTTGCAGGCAGGTTATTATAAGCAAATTCGAAGTCTGCTTCAATATTTGGCCAGATATCCACATCATTAGGTACATTGGTATTTTCCGTCGTTTCATCTATCCACGGCACCATATTGAACATTTTCTTGAGCTCAAAGTAATAATGCCCTCTTAAAAATCGAGCTTGACCAGCAATATTGGCTCGTTCTGCTTCTGAAATATTTTCAATTTCATTTAATAATTTTATAACGGCATTTGCCCTTGTCACACCTTCATATAAGGCCTTCCATTTGGTATTAAAAAAACCGTTACTCGGATCTACACTATAAGTCGCTATAGAATTGATCCCCGCCTGGTCTCCCCCATCACTTCCTTTATGGGCATCGCCTCCGGTTATATCGCCATAAATCCAATTTGAAGGTGCTGCTTCCCAGGGATTTCCTCCTCCAAGAGCTGCATAATCTGTAGTTCCTCCTAAGGCCGCATATGCACCTATAAGTAAGGCGTTCACTCCTTTCTCATCTGCCAGTACTTCATCACTCAGCGCACCATAGGCAGGTTTATCGAGAAAGTTTTCTGCACAAGAGCTACTTAGCATTATTAATCCTAATGCCAGTATTTTGAATATATAAATTCTGTGTTTCATTTTTTAATATTTTTTATTTCTCAAATTATAAAGTAAGATTAATACCACCTATAAACTGGCGTGGTGTAGGGTAGGCTCCTTCATCTATACCAAAAGCCGTAGCAGTTCCAGTTAATTCAGGATCCACCCCGGAATAATTAGTTATAGTAAAAAGATTAGCAGCCTGAACATAGATTCTGAGTCTTTCAAGACCTAAACGATCAAGAAAATCTTCAGAGAAACTGTATCCCAACTGCACATTCTTTGCTCTCAAGTAGCTTCCGTCCTCCACAAAATAAGAGTTGGGCACATTGGCGGTACTAAAGCTTCCTCCTGTCTCTTGAATTGGAGCAGTAGCATTTTGATTTGTTGGTGTCCAGGAATCATATAAAGCAGTGGTGCTCTTTGCACCATTAAAGGAGCTATAGAAATCATGCCACCATTTAACCTGATTCCAAATGTCGTTTCCATAAACGCCATATAGGAACATGCTGAAATCAAAATTCTTATAATTGAATTCAAGGTTCAAACCTCCCGTAAAATCCGGATTTGGATTTCCTAGGAAAGTTCTATCATCACTGTTAATATAGCCATCTCCATTGGTATCCACATAGCGAAATCGTCCAACTCCAATGTCTGTTTGATATTCCTCATTTGGATTTCCTGTAGCCTGCTGAGCCTGCTGATTGGCTGCGTCGACTTCTTCCTGGCTATTCCAGAATCCCTGGATTTGATATCCATAGAATTGGCCAACCGAATGCCCCACAGCATTCCTTACGATAGTACTACCATTAAATCGTCTTCCTTCCTGATCGAAATAAGATACTCCATCAGCAATTTTAACTATTTCGTTATCGTAACTAGTGAAAGTTAAAGTAGCATTCATTCGCAGATCGGAAGTTAAATCGGCAAAGGTCGTTGCAGATAGGTCTAAACCACTGTTTTTCATTTCGGCAATATTCACATAAGGTACCGTAGAAACACCAGCAGTAGCGGAAAGCTCTGGGTTATATAGTAAGTCCACCACATCTTTTCTATAGTAATCTGCAGTTATTTGAAGTCGGTTATTAAACAAATTGGCATCAATCCCAATATTAGCATTTACGTTTTTCTCCCAACTTGCATTAGGATTACCTATACGGGATCTTTGAAAGCCCTCAACTAGAGAACTGTTTGACCCGGTAATATCATAATAGGATGAAGTACGGCTGCTTCCATAAGTGGTAAATGCATTGGCAGGATCTACGTTATTCTGGTTACCCATAACACCATATCCACCGCGTATTTTCAAATCATCCACCCATTGAAGATCATCCATAAGGGCTTCCTCAGAAATCCGCCATCCTGCACTGACTGCTGGAAACCAACCGTGTCTAGGATTCGTAAAGCGGGAAGTAGCATCACGTCTTATGGTCGCTCCTAGAAGATATTTATCATTATAGGTGTAATCTAATCTACCAAATACAGAGAACAATGCATCTTCAGTATAAAAACCAGAGTTGGTTTGTGTACCAGAGCCCGTACTTAAATTAACATAATTTGGATTAAAGGAGTAAAACCCTTGGGTTACCCCATATATTTCCTCGTATTGATTGTAATAAGCTTCCGATCCAACCAGGACACTTACATCATGCAAATCATTAAAATTATTAGAATACTGGAGGGTATTAGACCAGGTCCAGTTATAGCCGGTAAAAGCATTTTCACTTAACTGGTTTGTCGTTAAATTCTCCTGATTCTCATAGGTTGGATAGGTAAATACCTGTCCATTGGTGTTAAAATAATTCCCACCAAAACTTGTACGAGCGGTAAAGTTTTCCAGAAAATCTAATTCTGCAAAGATATTTCCGAAAATTCTGCTAGTTCGGGATAAATTATTCCTGTTTCTCTCCAGAATACCCACAGGGTTTTGCGCATTCCCTAAGGAAGGAGCCTGAGTTCCGGCAAAATTACCCGCAATATCATAAACCGGGATAATTGGCTGCATACGATAGGCATGATTAATCGGGTTCTCCCCAATTACAGAAATCCTGTTCCCATCGGCAACGGAAACGGCGATATTTTCACCTAAACGGAAATTCTCCCTAATGTTGAATTGACTATTCACCCTTGCTGTGTATCTTTTCAGAAAAGTATTCTTCAAAGTACCATCTTGATCAGAATGACTTAAAGAAAACAGGAAATTGCCTTTCTCTCCTCCCTGACTCACTGAAAAATCATGATTCATAATTGGAGCTGAGTTGAATATTTCCTGAAACCAGTTTGTCCCTTCCTGATTTGCTCTAATAATTTGATTAAATCCGCCAACGGCACCGGATTCCGTATAGTATGGATCAACGTAATAAGCTGATTCATCCACCTCGCCCTCGGCAGCACCACCGGGCAAAATATAATAGGGCAATTGAGGTTGTTCTCCTGAGCCGTACTGGCGATCAGAGATTGGTTCTCCGGGATTTGAATTCTCCATAGCCATCCATCTTAACTCTGCATGTTCCTGTGGAGTAGCTATGTCATAAACATTACCCTTTGGTACTGTTTGGGTTCCATAGTATCCATTATAAGTTACTCTGAGTTCTCCTTTTCCACTTCTGGTAGTAATTATAATTACCCCATTGGCTGCACGAGCCCCATAAATAGATGCAGAACCTGCATCTTTCAGCACCTGCATGTTCTCTATATCATTAGGGTTAAGGTGATTTATATCTCCTGTAGGAACACCATCTACAATATAAAGTGGATTAGAATTTCCAAAGGTGTTTATACCTCGGATTCTTACCTGTGGAGCCTCACCAGGTTGACCGGAACTGGATACAGTTACCCCAGAGGCCTGACCTTGCAGCTGTTCAGTAACCTGGGGAGATGGTTGCCTTCCCATAGCTTCCATATCGACAACGGCTACTGCTCCAGTAAGATCGGCTTTTCGCTGTGTACCATAACCTACTACAACAACTTCTTCCAAATCCGCCGCCGATGGTTCAATCGCAATTTCCAGATATGAATCATTTTCCACTACTACTTCTGTTGTGGCATATCCTAAAAAACTAATTTCCAGAGTAGCTCCAACTGGAACTTCAATACTAAATTCTCCATCGAAATTGGTCAGTACACCATTCGAGGTTCCCTTTTCAATAACATTAGCACTGGGTACAGGCATTCCATTATTAGCATCGGTGACTGTACCTTCAATGGTAACTTCATCCTGGGCAAAAATGGGTATTTGAAAAAACACAAATACAAATAAAATAATCAGGGGGTTTCTCATACTTTTAACATTTTAATTTAATATTAAGGGCTAGCTAATTAATACTCTTAATTCTTCGTTAATAAAAACGAATTAAAAGCTTTTTTACATAAATGACAAAAATTTATTCCTAAAAAATAAAATATGTTTAAATACTTATTTAAAAATTTGCATTATTATTTTATCCAATCTCCCTGTAGCATTGCTTCAGCAAAGTTTTCACTTAAACCTTACGTTTTTGGAATTCACCTACTGCATGGTTGGCAGCCCTGGCCGTTATTGCCATATAGGTCAGGGATGGATTTTGTGATGCTGAAGATGCCATACAGGAACCATCAGTCACATATACATTCGGTACGGCATGAATCTGATTATTCCCATTTAAAACAGAAGTTTTAGGGTCCCGGCCCATTCTTGCCGTACCCATCTCATGAATCCCATTGCCGGGAAAACAGGGTTCTTCATAGCCTTTAACATCTTTAAATCCGGCCTTCTCAAGCATGGCAACTGCTTGTTGTTTTGCATCTTCGCGCATGGCCATTTCATTTTCTTTATACTCACAATCAAAGGTAACGGTGGGTAACCCCCATTGATCCAGTTTATCATAATTTAGAGCCATTTTGTTCTCATGATAGGGTAAACACTCTCCAAAACAATTTATTCCGATTTGCCATCCTCCTGGCTCCACAATTGCCTTTTTGAGTTCTGCCCCATACTGCAGTTCTCCAATTACTTTTGTCCAATCCGATCGACTTGCACCACCTTGCATTCCATAACCCCTTACAAACTCTTTCATTTCACTATTCTTGTCGATATTTCGAAAACGCGGCACAAAAAAGCCAGCGGGTTTCCTTCCCTTATAGTAGTCCTCTAAATGATTATCTGATTTAGCAGTAGCTCCAACTTTGAAATGGTGGTCCATAAGATTATGGCCCAACTCTCCACTATCATTTCCAAGACCGTTTGGAAACCGCTCTGATTTGGATTGCATTAAAATGGACGTAGTAGGTATAGCGCCCGCACAGCAGAAGATTACATCGCTATAAAACTCCAGATTTTCCTTTGTTTCGGCATCGATTACCTTCACACCTACCGCTTTACCCTGATCTTCATCATAAATAATCTCGTAAACAACTGAATTTGGGCGAAGAGTCATATTTCCAGTACGCTCTGCAGCCGGAAGTGTGGAGGAGTTACTGCTAAAATATGCTCCATAGGGACAACCTCTAATACAACGATTTCGGTATTGACAATTTGATCTTCCTTCCCGTCCATCTGGATCGGTTAGGTTCGCAACTCGAGAATTAATAACCTTCCGGTCATCAAAATTTGCATCAACTCCTTCCCGTAGTTCTTCTTCTACACAGTTCAAAGGCATTTCCGGTGTAAAAATACTATCCGGGAGCTGCGGGAGCCCTTCGGCTTTCCCACTTATCCCAACAAATCTTTCAACCTTCTCATACCAGGATTCAAGATCCTTATAACGTATTGGCCAGTCTACCCCAAACCCATCTTTTTTATTGGCTTCAAAATCCAGGTCACTCCACCTGAAGGACATTCGAGCCCACATAAGGGATTTTCCACCCACGTGGTAACCTCTAATCCAATCAAACCTTTTTTCTTCGTTATAAGGATGTTTGATATCGTCCACAAACCAATGCTTACTGGCATCATTTATTGTATACCCGGTTCTGGCCTGCTTCTCTTGTCTTTTAAGTTCTTCCCTGGTTACCTGTCCTTTGAACTTATAATCCCACGGGTCATCATTCATCGTGGGGTAATCTTTCAGATGTTCCACCATGCGCCCACGCTCTAACACCAGGGTTTTTAATCCTCCCTCACAGAGTTCTTTTGCCGCCCATCCACCGGTAATCCCAGTTCCAATTACAATAGCGTCAAAATGCTTAGATTCATTTTGATTTTTTGCCTTTTTCATATCTTAATTTGAGGTTAAATTCGAATCCTCAATATATAAACTTTTTTAAAAAAATTTATTAATTACTAATTTTTTTACATAACTTCAATTCAATTACATAAATATTTTATTCGTATCCCTTTAAATTAATAAATTATGATTCCACGCAGAACCTTTATTAAACAGACAGGATTGGCCATGGCGGCCGCCACTTTAGGCCCATCTTTAATATGGGCAAAAGCGCAGAATTCACCTATCGGGCTTCAACTTTATTCCCTTAGAGATTTGTTAACAAAGAAAGATTTGAGAAATATACTTTCGGAAGTATCACAGGTAGGTATCAAGAAAATTGAAACCTATGGATATTCAAAGGAGGACCTTTTCTGGGGTTATGAAGCCCGGGATTTCAAACATATGTTATCCGATTACGGATTAAACAGCCCATCTGGTCATTATTCAGGAGGGCAATTTTTAACGGGAGAAAAAGATCTTTCGAATTTTCAATATTTTCTGGATGCAGCAAATGAAATGGAACAGAAATACGTAATAATCCCAAGCATACCCGGTTCACTTCAAAACTCCATAGATGGTTTTAAGCAAGCTGCCGATAAGTTAGGAAGAATAGGAGAAATGTGTAAGAAGCAAGGACTAAGTTTGGCTTATCACAATCATGCTTTTGAATTTAAGGATTTCAATGGCAAAAATGGAATGGAAATTTTTCTTACAGAAATAGATAAAGATCATATTGATTTTGAACTTGATATATATTGGGTGAAAAGAGCAGGTATTGATCCCATTACGCTTTTTAAAAAATACCCGGGAAGATTCAAACTTTGGCATATTAAGGATATGATGAAGAATGATAAAAACCTAAATACGGAAATTGGCGCTGGATCCATAAACTATAAGGAGATAATGGCATACACCCAGACCTCAGGTTTACAGCATCTTATAATTGAACAGGAAAATTTTGAAATGGATCCCTTTAAAAGTCTTGATAAAAGCTATACATACATCCAGAATGAACTTATAAAATAGCTGGAGCATTTATAAATCATTCCCTACGAAGAGGTTTAGCCTCAAGATTTTCGCACTTCCTTAAGAAAGAAACTTTGCCATTTTACTATCTTGCAGTATGGAGAAAACCGTAATTGGGCGATTTGACAAAGCAGATTTTCCTGCACTTCACCTTAAGGATATTGCAATTAAAATAGATACGGGAGCTTACACCTCTTCAATTCATTGTGAGAATATAAGGGAGGAAAATGATATCCTGCTATGCACATTTCTTGATGAGGAACACCCGTTATACAATGGAAAAGAATTTTCCTTTACCGACTACGATATTGTCTTTGTACGAAGCAGCAATGGGATAATACAAAAAAGATATCAGGTAGAGTCCACTATTAAAATTTTCAGTAAAGTATTCAAAATTTCACTTTCTTTGTCATCCCGACAGGAAATGCGGTTTCCGGTTCTTATTGGACGTAAATTCTTAACCAAAAAATTCCTCGTAGACACCGAACTCACTGATGTTTCTTACAATTTAAAACAAGATGAAAATAAAAATCCTATCTAGGAATAGTCATTTATATTCTACCCAGAGACTCGTTGAAGCTGCAAGAAAAAGGCATCATGAAGTAGAAGTTATAGATCCGCTAAAATGTGATCTGGTAATCGAGAAGCGGAAACCTTCCATATTTTATAAAGGAAAGATGATTGAGGGTACCGATGCCGTCATTCCAAGAATCGGAGCATCAGTTACTTTTTACGGTACAGCCGTTGTTCGACAGTTTGAAATGATGGGTGTTTTTACCACAACAGAATCTCAGGCCCTGGTTAGAAGCCGGGATAAACTAAGAAGTTTACAGGTGCTTTCCCGGGCAAGGCTCGGTCTTCCTAAAACCGTCTTCACAAACTACTCCAAAGACGTTCATGAAGTAATAGAACATGTAGGAGGAGCTCCTTTAATTATTAAGTTACTGGAGGGAACTCAAGGTTTAGGAGTTGTTCTAGCTGAAACTAAAAATGCTGCAGAATCGGTGATCGAAGCATTTAACGGTTTACAAGCCAGAGTAATCGTTCAGGAATTCATTAAAGAAGCCGGGGGTGCAGATATTCGTGCTTTTGTTGTAGACGGGCATGTAGTTGGCGCCATGAAACGACAGGGAAAGGAAGGAGAATTTCGATCAAACCTTCACCGAGGTGGTTCAGCCTCAGTAATTCAGTTGACCGATGAGGAAGAAAATGCAGCGATTAAAGCTGCCAGGGCAATGAGTCTTGGAGTAGCTGGAGTAGATATGCTCCAGAGTTCTCGTGGTCCGTTAATTCTCGAGGTTAATTCTTCACCAGGATTAGAAGGAATTGAAGAGGCTACTGGTAAAGATATTGCTAAATTTATAATTAGGTATATTGAAAGGAATGTATAGGGTATGCCAAAAATAACCGAGGATAATATTCTGGAGATTCTAGGTGAAAAGGTTTTGCCTGGAAAGAGTGCCACGATCAACTTCAATATGGCAAAACTCTACACTACCAATTCGGTAGATGTTCCTGTTATCATCGAACGTGCTAAAAAACCCGGGCCAGTAGTCCTGCTTACCGCAGGCATTCACGGGGATGAAATAAACGGAATAGAAGTAGTTAGGCAAATCATTTCCAAGGGTATCAACAAACCTCAAAAGGGGACTATAATATGCATTCCCGTGGTTAATATTTTTGGTTTTCTAAACCTTAGTAGGGAATTTCCCGATGGGAGAGATCTCAATCGGATGTTTCCCGGTACCAAACACGGTTCATTAGCCAGCAGGTTTGCCTACCAATTTGTCAAAAAGATTCTCCCTGTCGCAAATTTTTGCCTGGATTACCACACAGGTGGCGCAAGCCGGTTTAATGCCCCCCAAATAAGAGTAAAACAAGCAGATGACCTAAGCGTGAAATACAGTCGCATCTTTAATGCTCCTTTTACGATGGAGTCAAAAACCATCACCAAGTCCTTCAGAGAGACCTGTTCAAAACTCGGAATCCCAGTATTATTATATGAAGGAGGTAAATCAAAATCCAGCGATAAAGAAATTGCAAGACATGGTGTTGAAGGCACAATGCGAATTCTAAGTCACCTGGAAATGCTAAATCCAAAATTCGAATATCCCGATGCGATTACTCAAACTGTACTTATTGAAAATAGTTTTTGGATGCGCGCCAAATACAGCGGTCTTCTACATGTGAAAATTCCATGCGGAAAACACGTAGAAAAAGGTGAGTATATAGGTACCATAACCGATCCATACGGCAAATTCAGGCATAAGATAAAGGCCTCCAATACTGGCTACATCCTCAATGTTAACGAATCACCCATAGTTTATCAAGGTGACGCCATCTTTCATATCTCCTTACCCCAAAAAGAAAATGAATAAAAAGGCACTGCGAAAAAAATATAAAGATCTTCGCTTAACACTAACCGAAGAAGAAGTGGAAGAGCTTAGCCTCAAAATTGCCAACAGACTTCTAAATATAAAGATATGGGACCTTGAGTTTTATCATTTATTTCTGAGTATTTCAGAGCAAAAAGAAGTGAATACCGAATACATCCTTCACATTCTCCAAGGAAAAGATAAAAATGTTGTAGTTTCAAAAACCGATATTGAAAATCACCGTTTAAACCACTTTCTCCTAACCGATTCTACCAGAATTATGAAAAATCGCTGGGATATCCCTGAACCTGATGGTGGAATTGAAATTTCTCCCGCAAAGATCGACCTGGTCTTTATCCCTCTATTGGCATTTGATAAAGTCGGTCATCGTATTGGATATGGGAAGGGTTTTTATGACCAGTTTCTTGACTCCTGCAAACCCAGCGTTATCAAAGTAGGTCTTTCCTTTTTTGAACCAGAAGAGAAAATCCAAGAGATCTTTCCTACTGATGTAGCTTTGGATTTCTGTGTAACCCCCAATCATGTATATCAGTTTAAAAATTAGGCATTTATTTGTTAGTAATAGAACATTCTATTACTTTTAGATAAACAAACTGGCCAGATGTTAAACGACCTTCAGTTAAACAGTATTCTTGAAGATTTTGATATTGCCTACTGGAAGGTCAATCTTTTAAATCACAATCTTTCCTGGTCCGATCATTTTAATGCTCTAGTAGGTAAACCCGATACCAGTGACAACTTTGAGCATTTCCTCAAAGAAATACTTCATCCCGATTATCGTTATGATTTCAGAGTATATTTTGATAAGCTTACCTCTAAGAATGAGCCTTTCAGTCTTGAATTAAAACTGAAACTACACAACGGCAAATACCGCTGGTTCGAATGTCGGAATTTAAAAAACAAAGATCACAGCAACCGGGAAACCGCCGTCCTTCTATTTGTAAATATTCATCAGGCAAAACGCGATCAATACACCATTGAAGAAAACTATTTCTATTATCATGAAACTGCAGAAATGACTTCAACAGGGGGATGGTACGTTGATACCCTTCACAAGAATATTTATTGGGATAACGTCACTAAAAAGATTGTGAATTGCCCCTTGGATTATCAGCCTGCTTACGAGGAGCGTTTAAAATTCTATGCTCCAGAACACCATCAACGTGTGATATCTTCATTTGAAAAATGTGAAAAATATGGGATCCCTTTTAAGATCGAACTAAAAATGTTAAGCCTCCATCATAAAGAATTCTGGGTAAGAGCTACCGGGAAGCCTGTTTACAATGAAGAACAGGAAATTGTTGGAATAAGAGGAGTCTATCAGGATATCGATGAGAATAAGAATAGTGAACTCAATCTTCAGAATTCCCTGGATATAATCGCAACACAAAATTCGCGACTATTTAATTTTGCCCATGTAGTTTCTCATCATTTACGTTCCCACAGTAGCAATTTAAGTCTTATTGTGGAATTATTGAAAGAGGCCAAAACCGATGCCGACAAATTGGAACTTCTTCCTAATGTAGTAGATATTGCTGATAACCTTGATGTGGCTATATCACAATTAAATGAGATAGTAAATAAGCAAAGCCTCCTGAGTAAAAACAGGAGAATAATAAAATTTGAAGATGCTTTAAGTGGGGTAATGGCTTCAACTTCTTCCTTAATTAATCGGGAAAATGCAAAAATCGTAGCTGAATTTAACGCTCTTGAAGAAATCAGTTATATCTCTGAATATCTTGAAAGTATTTTATTAAATTTAATCACTAATGCTATAAAGTATAAACATCCTGGCAGAAAACCGGTGATTTATATACAGACCTATATCGAGAATGACAACGAGTATCTTGAAATTAGCGATAATGGCATGGGCATAGACCTAGATCAATACGGCGATAAGATGTTTGGAATGTACAAAACCTTTCATAGCAACCCGGAAGCAAAAGGAATTGGCCTGTTTATCACCAAAAATCAGGTGGAGACATTAGGAGGTTCAATTTCAGTTACCAGCACTGTCGATGTAGGCACCACATTTAAGATAAAATTTTAAACTAATTCTTATGGGGCAAAAAGTAGAATTAGCGTGTATAATTGATGATGATAAAATATACGTTAACCTGGTACGGAAGATTATAGAGATAAAAAAGTTATCTGAGAATCTTCTGATCTTTAAAAATGGGAAAGAAGCACTTGACTATTTTCAATTAATTATGGGTAATATGACTGAGGATAAACTTCCAGATATTATTTTCCTCGATCTCAACATGCCTGTGATGGATGGCTGGGAATTCCTTAGTGAATTCATCAAGATCAAAAACAATTTTGAAAAGAAAATAACTCTTTATGTGGTGAGCTCTTCTATTGACCCCAGAGATCTGGAAAGAGCAAAATCTTTCAACATGGTTACCGACTATTTAATCAAACCTATTGAGTTGAAAAAATTCGAAAAAATTTTTGAAAAGAATAACGCCGCTTAATTCTTACCCGAAGTTTCTTCTTCTGGCGGGAATGCCTTTTTATTGAATAATAATAAAAGAGCCACCCCTACGCTTATGGCTGAATCAGCAATATTAAAAACGGGTTCAAAAAAAGTGAAATAATTACCGCCCCAAAAAGGAATCCATTCCGGTAAATTACCCTGCCATAAAGGGAAATAAAGCATATCTACCACTTTTCCGTGGAATAGCGTCCCATAACCTCCTCCTTCAGGTAAAAAACTCGCAATATTGCCATAACTATGGTCAAAAATAATACCGTAGAAAACAGAATCAATAATATTACCCATTGCGCCGGCAAAAATAAGGGCGATAGATATAATAAGAATTCTCGATCCCTTTTTCCTTACCGAATCCCAAAGCCAATAACCTATACCAACAATTGCTGCTAGTCTGAAAAGAGTAAGTGCAAGTTTCCCATATGAGCCTGGTATCTTCGCCCCCCAGGCCATACCTTCATTTTCCACAAATAAAATTCTGAACCATTCGAAGACTCTTATTTCATCCCCAAGAGCAAAATTTGTTTTAATATAAAATTTTGAAATCTGATCGATTATCAGAATCACTAATATAATTATTCCGGCTTTTTTTAAGGACATGTTTAGCTATTGCATTAAAATTGGACCAAAAATACAATTATTATTTAGTTTTTCGCAGGCTAATATCGCCGTAGACCGACGTCAATATAAGTAGTTTATTCCCGTCAGGAATTATGGGTAAATTTAACTTTCCATTGCGGGATGTTGCTTCGACCCGAGTATTACTGGTTTCTACCGAAATATCCCCCAATATCGTTTGCACATTCCCATTTCCGCTGAAATCCTTTAATTCGCAGAATCCCTGATCTAGCCTGATCTCTATAGATTCAAAGCCTCCGGTCGTGGTCACCGACGCCAGGCTTGATTCAATATACAACCTTAGGCCTTGAGGTATCTTTAATTTTATCTGTAAAGAAAAGACCTTATGGGCACTCAATTTATCATACCCTCCCGAAAGCGCCTGAGGATACTGGGTACTAAGGATTAGTTCTTTATTTCGCAATTCGGTTTGGAGTCTTATACGATTATAATATTCCCCTTCTGAAAGAGTTGAGATTATAATCTTTGATCCTGAGTAAGTTTCGATATCGATACTATAAACCTCCTCTGCATAGATCTGAATTGTTTCTACTGATATTGCATCAATAGCCTTCAAGGTTTCCTTCTGTCCCATTAATGAGAGGTTGAAGAGCAATAGCAATAACAGTGTTGGGTAACTCTTTATCATTAATAAAAACAAAACGCCCTCTTTGAAGACTTTCAAAGAGAGCGTTTAGCATAATTTTATATAAAAAATTAGCGTTGCATATTCTTTGCTTCGATACTCAAAGTAGCATGTGGTACCAATTTCAAGCGCTCCTTGGCTATCAATTTACCAGTAACTCTACAAACCCCATAGGTTTTATTCTCAATACGCAATAATGCATTTTTAAGATCTCTGATGAACTTTTCCTGACGTATGGCCAACTGTGAGTTAGCCTCCTTACTCATCGTTTCACTTCCTTCTTCAAAGGCTTTAAAAGTCGGGGAAGTATCGTCGGTTCCATTATTCCCGTCATTTTTGTAAGCATTTTCATAAATTTTCAACTGTTCCTGGGCTTTCTCAATCTTTTTTAAGATGAGTGCCTTAAATTCTGCCAAATCGGCATCACTGTAACGTTCTTTAACTTCTGCAGACATAAGCTCAATGTTTTTTAATAAACAATTTAGTGGTAATGTCATCAAAAGCTACCTCCGTACCTTCTTCTACCACCGCTGCAACTTCGAGGTGTGCAGTTAATGTTTCGTTCTTAATATAAGTTATATTTTCATTAACGGCATCCTCGACAATGCCGTCTTTCTGTAGGGTTACATCTATAGTATCAGTAACTTCGAAACCAGATTCCTTCCTAAGGTTCTGTATTCTGTTTACTAATTCCCTGGCCACTCCTTCCTTTTTAAGCTCTGGAGAAATACTAACGTCCAGGGCTACTGTAATATTACCGCTGCTTGCCACCAACCAGCCTTCAATATCTTGGGAGGTAATCTCCACCTCTTCGGCCGCCAAAGTAATCATTTTTTCATTAACTTCAATATCGATACTACCCTCCCGTTCAATTGTGGCAATATCTGTAGCATTTAGACTATTTATTTTACTGACAACCAGCTTCATATCTTTCCCGAACTTAGGCCCAAGCACCTTAAAATTAGGCTTAATTTGTTTTACAAGAATACCTGAAGCATCATCAATAAGCTTTAATTCTTTTACATTTACCTCCGACTTAATCAGCTCTTCAACAGCCTTTATTTCCTCCCGCTGTTGCTGGTCAAGTACCGGAATCATTACTCTTTGGAGGGGCTGCCTTACTTTGATCATTTCTTTTTTACGCAATGAAAGCACCAAAGATGAGATGGTCTGGGCTTTTTCCATTTTACGTTCTAAAGATTTATCAACAAATTTATCATCAAAAATCGGAAAATCAGCAAGATGCACCGATTCAAAAGTCTCTTTTTGAGTTGCCTTGTTTAAATCTTTATAAAGCCTGTCCATAAAGAATGGTGCAACAGGAGCTCCTAATTTTGCTACTGTTTCCAGACAGGTGTAAAGTGTTTGGTAAGCTGAGATCTTATCTTGCTCATAATCGCCTTTCCAGAATCTCCTGCGGCTTAAACGCACGAACCAGTTACTGAGATTTTCCTGAACAAATTCTGAAATTGCTCTAGTTGCCCGTGTTGGTTCATAGTCCGCATAGAATTTATCAACTTTATCGATAAGCGTATGCAATTCTGAAAGGATCCAACGATCTATCTCGGGTCGTTCTTCTAAAGAAACCTCTTCCTCTTCATACTTGAAACTATCGATATTCGCGTATAAGGTAAAGAAGGAATACGTATTGTAAAGTGTTCCAAAGAATTTGCGACGTACCTCAGCGATTCCTTCAATGTCAAATTTAAGGTTATCCCAAGGGTTAGCGTTAGAAATCATATACCAACGGGTAGCATCGGGCCCAAATGCAGCTAGTGTTTCAAAAGGGTCAACAGCATTGCCAAGACGCTTAGACATCTTCTGTCCATTTTTATCCAAAACAAGTCCGTTGGAAACGACATTTTTATATGCCACATCATCAAAGATCATCGTAGCAATAGCGTGAAGGGTATAAAACCATCCACGAGTCTGGTCTACCCCTTCAGCGATAAAGTCGGCTTTCCTTTCTCCTCCTTCAACTTTTTCTTTATTCTCAAAAGGATAATGCCACTGTGCATAAGGCATAGAACCCGAATCGAACCAAACATCTATAAGATCGGCTTCGCGTTTCATAGGTTTACCGGACTCAGACACCAAGGTTATTTGGTCCACTACATTCTTATGAAGATCCACCAATTCGTAGTTCTCCTCACTCATATTGCCAGGTTCGAAACCATTAAAAATATCCTGGTCCATCACCCCGGCTTTTACAGCCCTGGCCATTTCTTCTTTTAGTTCAGCAATAGAACCAATAAATTTTTCTTCTTTTCCCTCCTCGGTTCTCCAAATTGGCAAAGGAATTCCCCAATACCGACTACGAGATAGGTTCCAATCGTTGGCGTTAGCTAGCCAATTCCCAAATCGACCTTCTCCAGTAGATTTCGGTTTCCAGTTAATATTTTTGTTCAACTCGAACATACGCTCCTTAAATTCGGTCACTTTGATGAACCAGGAATCCAATGGATAGTATAATATTGGTTTGTCAGTCCTCCAGCAATTTGGATAACTATGCACATACTTTTCTACTTTAAAAGCACGATTTTCTTCTTTTAATTTAATGGCAAGCTCCACATCTACAGATTTATCCGGGGCCTGGCCTTCGTCATAATATTCATTCTTCACGTATTTCCCGGCAAACTCTCCCATTTCAGGTCTAAATTTCCCCTGCAGATCTACAAGTGGAACGAGATTCCCATTTTCATCTTTTACCAGTAGTGGCGGAACAGGAGGTGTGGCTTGTTTAGCCACCATCGCATCATCGGCACCAAAAGTTGGGGAGGTATGGACTATTCCTGTACCATCTTCTGTAGTAACAAAATCTCCGGAGATGACACGAAAGGCATTCTCAGGATTCTCAAACGGTTGAGCATATGGCAACAATTGTTCATATTTAATCCCCACCAAATCTTTACCTAAGAAAGTATCACAGACTAAAAATGGTATCTTTTTATCATCTTTAGTATAATCTTTTAATTCCTCTTCAGTTTCAACTTCCTGAAACTTCTTATCAAATTGTTTTCTGGCTAGGTTTTTTGCAACGAGAATTGTAATTGGCTCGAAAGTATACTGATTGTATGTTTTAACTGAAACATATTCAATTTTCGGACCTACTGTTAAAGCTGTATTTGAAGGCAATGTCCATGGTGTGGTGGTCCAGGCGATTAAAAACGCTCCTTCCAGTTCCTCCCCCACGGATGTTCTTGAAGCATCTTCGATTTTAAACATTGCAGTTACCGTGGTATCGGTAACATCCTGGTAAGTCCCAGGCTGATTAAGCTCATGCGAACTCAAACCCGTACCGGCTTTTGGCGAATAGGGTTGAATGGTGTAGCCTTTATAAATAAGACCTTTTTTATATATTTCAGAAAGCAGCCACCAAACCGTTTCCATATATTTTGATTTGTAGGTAATGTATGGGTTATCCATATCTACCCAATAGCCTATTTTCTCGGTAAGGTTGTTCCACACATCGGTATAACGCATAACGGCGTTTTTACAGGCATCATTATATTTCTCTATGGAAATTTTTGTTCCGATATCTTCTTTGGTGATCCCGAGTTCTTTCTCCACTCCAAGTTCCACCGGCAGTCCATGGGTATCCCAACCAGCTTTCCGTTTTACCTGGTATCCTTTTTGGGTTTTATAACGACAAAAAATATCCTTAATAGCCCGTGCCATTACATGATGAATCCCCGGGAGGCCATTAGCAGAAGGCGGTCCTTCAAAAAACACAAAAGGCTCCTTCCCCTCACGGGTGCTTACGCTCTTTTCAAATATATCGTTCTCCTTCCAGTAAGCCAATATTTCCTCGGCTACTTTCGGTAGGTCAAGTCCTTTATATTCAGGGAACTTATTGCTCATTTTGTCGTAATTTCTAATGAAACGCGAAATTAAGGATTTTTAGCAAAAAAAGGGATTAATAAAAGGTAAAATCAAAATGATCTCATAAGGTTTTCCTTTAAGAAAGACTATATTTTTACTAAAAGTAAATCTCCCAAAAGAAACCCGTTGAAATTAGCGAATCAGGTATTCTGGAAAAATTAAACACTATAAAGATGTGGTTATTGCAAAACAGGTCATGGACCTTTTACTCTGAAAAAGAGGATTAAAAATTATATTTCACAGCCAATATTAAATTTCTCCCCGCCGCAGCAATACCCGACGAATAAGTGCGGTATCGTTGATCGGTAATATTTTCTAATGAAATTGTTGCTAACCAGGCGTCATTGAATTTATACTGTCCACTCATATTGAGGGTGTACCAGGATGGTGAATATGGATTTCCTTCTTGATCTAAAGCGTATAAATAGGGTTTCCCTTTCTCAGAAGGAGCCAGTTCCTTATAATCCAACTGTCCATTGTACTGAGCAAAGAGGTCAAATTTTAAACGTTTTTTATGCCAGGTGAGATGAGTATTCCCAAAAAGCGGAGCGGCGTGGCGTAAAGCTACTTTACTTCCATCTTCCTGCTCTTCTTCTCCTTTTGTTAAATTGATTTGGGAGCTAAATCTGAGAGCTACAGAAATATTATAAGCAACGCCGGCTTCGAAACCGTAAACATAAGCTTTAGAAGCATTTTGTATAGCCTGTATCTTGCTGGGTTCACCCTGGTAAGCTATTTCTGTTTTTCCATCAAGCTGAAAGTCCCTTCTAACCATAGCATCTTTAAGGCTGGTATAAAAAGTCGCAAAGGAAAACTGCAGATTCTCTGAAGGTGTCCAATCTAATCCAAGCTCTGCATTATAGGCGTATTCAGGTTTAAGGTCAGGGTTGGGGACAACCACTGAACCGGGTTCCGAATCGAAGATCTTGCCCACATCATCAATATTTGGTGCCCTAAAGGCTGTGGAAAGATTGATCTTCCATCTAAAAAACCGATTCTGCTTCCAATTGATGCCAGCACTACCGGTCAAGGCTCCGGTATTAATATTGGCTTCCGAAAAAGGAAAATCAAAGAAACGCTCATCAAATTCGGCTTCCACAAGAATATGATTATATCGGGCTCCCGACTGGAATGTTAGATCTGAATTTATTATCCATTGGTACGAGGCATAAGCAGCTATTGATTGCCAGGTGGAACCATCTGGATAACGCGAAGCATCGGGTTGGCTATTTTTAGAATTAATGTTGACCTTCCTAGCTTCTGAAGATACCCGATTAAAAACATATTCAGTTCCGTAAAATAATCGGCTTTCTTCAAAGTCCTTTTCAAAATCAATGTTTAAAGAAGACGCATCCACATTTTCAGTGGAATTAAATCGAATATCTTCATTAAAATCCCGGTTGTGTCGGCTTTCTTCAAAAAACTGATAGGCTGCAGTTAGTTGTGCTTTATCGTAAAAAACACCATCCCCCTCTTTGTTAATTTTTATATTACTCATAAACCATGTTTGCGGTCCGTAGTACCATTCTGCCGAACGAAATTCTCCATTTCTTTTCCGAATTAAACGATCATATCGAGGAAAATCGGAGGTTGTAGAATAAATTAAACCAAGGTTAAAGTCCCAGTCATTGCCAGGCATATATTTTATTTTCTGAAGCAAATTTATCTGGTTATACCCAGTAAATTTCTGAAGCTTTTCATTAGAATTGTTCACTACAAGATCCTGGTCATCTTGTCTAACGACATATTCTGGCCGAAGGTAATCCTTAGGACCATTTGACCCCATTCTCAGATCTTCAAAATCTGAATAGGTCACACCGGTTAAAAAGGCCCAGTTCTCGCGACCAATATTAAAATCCAGGTGAATGGTTTTTTCATTATTGGCAGAGGCATACCGGGAATATGCATTACCAGAGAATCCTGTTTTTCCAGCCGAAAATTTTGGCTTAAGGGTATAAAAATTCATCACTCCTCCTACTGCATCACTACCATAAACCACTGAACCTGGTCCAATAAGTACTTCTGTGTTTTCCACTGCCAGCGGATCTACCGAGATCACGTTCTGTAAATTTCCACTCCTAAAAATAGCAGTATTCATCCGTACCCCATCCACAGTGATAAGCAAACGATTAGCTGAAAAGCCCCGAATCATAGGGCTCCCACCTCCCAATTGACTTTTTTGAACAAACACCTGTCCACTGCTCTCCAGCAGATCAGCAGAAGTTTGAGGAGAAAACAACTGCACATCTGCAGAGTTTAAGCTCACAATCTTTTGAGTAGTTTGCTCCTTAGACATTTTAAACCTCCCTGCAGAAAGCACAACTTGTTCCAACTGATTCTCGCGACCTTCAAGGTATACCCTGTTATTATTAGCAATAATTTCAGCCTTAGAAAAAACAGCTTCTTTATGCCCCATATGCTTGAAGATAATCTTCTCAGAATCTTCAAATCTGGAAATATGAGCCTTCCCGTCAAGGTCGGTAATCGTAGATCTGGATTTGTCTGGATTAAAGATTGCTACTCCCGGAATAGGATTGTTGCTAGTTTGTTCCAGTACCTGTATCTCCTGGGCACTAGATAAATTATAAATAAAAAATAAAAGAATCGCTCCTGCAAATGATGTTCGCATTTAACTGAATATTTCATTGAAAACCGAAAGCGACCTGGGCCTTTTAAAACCATCAATATGTAATTCGTAATACAACAGTAATATATTCAGGAATTTTCTTCGGCTTGATTGGTTGATTTTAATTCCGCTTAATTCATCAAAATTTATGCCCAAAAAGCTTCTTAAAATCTCAACGTCTTCCCCTTCTATACATTGTTCACTGGTTTTAAACTGCTGAAAACTTCCTTCCAACATATTAAAACATGGCAGATCTTTTTGGGAGGGGTCAGGAGAAAAACCCAGATAAGCTGATAATTTTAACAAGAATAACAAATGAAAGTTCCCAAACTGTGCTGTTTGATCTAGCATGACGAAGCTATCATCGATAAAATTAAATAGCTCACAGTTGGCTTCTTCTTCCTGTATTGAATTACGCAGGACTTCAGCAAGAAACATAACCAGTGCTGATTTCACGACATCGGTGTGCAGGCTTTGATAGTGGTAGGCCAACCTAGCATCAGTGAGATACTCTAAGGTCCCTTTTCCCCTGTGTTTAGCGACTATTTCCAGTTGAGTTAAAGGCTGAAAAAGAGAAGCTTTAAATTTACCTTTTCTCGACTTTAAAACACCCTTGAGGATATAAGTTTTAAGACCATCGCTAAAGGTATAAGCCTTTACGATCAGATCGGCCTCTGAATATTTAAGGGCACTTATAACAATAGCTTTTGTAGTGACCAACATCTAATATTATTTATTCGAAGATATAAAAAATGCCGCTCCGGGAAAGGAGCAGCATTTTCTACTAAAATTATATTATTTTAAACCACGCCCTGAGCTAACATAGCATCAGCAACCTTAACAAATCCAGCCACATTTGCTCCTTTCACATAGTCGATATATCCATCTTCCTGCTTACCAAATTCAACACAACGGTCATGAATTTCGTTCATAATAGCATGAAGCTTGGTATCTACTTCTTCAGAGGTCCAGTTATAGCGCATGGAGTTCTGAGACATTTCTAAGCCAGAGGTGGCCACACCACCGGCATTCGAGGCTTTGCCCGGAGAATAGAGAATTCTAGCATTTTGGAAATGCTCAACAGCTTCAGGTGTACAAGGCATATTTGCTCCTTCTGCAACGCAGATGCAACCCTTATCCACAAGTATTTTAGCATCCTCTTCAAGAAGCTCATTTTGAGTAGCACATGGAAGTGCTACATCGCATTTTACTTCCCAAGGAGTTTTCCCTTCAAAATATTTTGCTGAGGCATACTCATCTACATATTCGCTTATGCGACCACGCTTGACATTTTTCAAGTTCATAATAAATTGAAGCTTTTCCTCTGTAATACCATTTTCCTCATAAATATAACCTCCGGAATCTGACATAGTAAGCACCTTACCTCCAAGCTGTAGTACCTTTTCTGCAGCGTACTGAGCGACATTCCCTGAACCCGAAATGACCACTGATTTTCCTTCAAGACTGTCCCCTTTGGTTTTAAGCATATTTTGGGCAAAATATACGCTCCCGTAACCTGTAGCTTCAGGTCGAATGAGGGAGCCTCCGTAGGAAAGACCTTTCCCGGTTAAAATCCCGGTAAATTCATTTTGAATTCTTTTATATTGTCCAAAGAGGAAGCCCACCTCTCGTGCTCCCACTCCTATATCACCCGCAGGCACATCGGTATTTGCACCAATATGGCGGGTTAACTCCGTCATGAAGCTCTGGCAAAAACGCATTACTTCATTATCCGATTTTCCTTTTGGATCAAAGTCTGAACCTCCTTTACCACCGCCCATAGGCAATGTGGTTAAGCTATTTTTGAATACCTGCTCAAAAGCAAGGAATTTAAGAATACTTAGGTTTACAGATGGATGAAAACGCAAGCCCCCTTTATATGGTCCTATAGCAGAATTCATTTGGATTCTGAAACCACGGTTCACCTGAATATCCCCTTTATCATCCAGCCATGGTACTCTGAACATTATTACACGCTCGGGTTCTACCATCCGCTCAAGTAACATTTTATTCTGGTATTTCTTATTTTTTTCTATAAAAGGAAGGACGGTTTCAGCAACTTCGCGAACCGCTTGCATAAATTCGGGTTCGTTTTGATTTCTTTTTGATACCTTATCAAGAAAATCTTTTACATTTTGTTCCATAATTATATTGGTGCTAATAGATTTTACAATAAAATTGGGTCACCCCCTTGCAAATATATGGGTTATTCAAAAAACTAAGAGTATTTTTTACCATTTCATATAATATTAACGTATAATTCTTTAACGATTATGAGCCTCGTCATATCAAAGAAAAATTGTTGACGTAGTTTTTATATATTTGTTATTACTTCAATCCCGAGGTGCATGTACTATATCAAGATAATCTTAGTCTTTTTCTTTCTTTTGGTACTGCAAAACGGCCGAGTCAATGCCCAATTCGGCATCTCCCATGAAATAGGAGTCTTTGGGGGACCGGCAAATTTCCTAACAGATTACGGAGAACGGTGGAATTTGCAAGCCAATATTGCCAATGCAGGTTTGGGTCTGGGTTTATTACATTTTATGAATCTTGCTTATTGCAACGAATGTAATTATCAAAGGACTGATTCCTGGTTTGCAAGTCATTTGCGCCTACGCAACGAACTTACCTGGCTGAGATCTAACCTTGAACATCATGGCCCTGTTGCTTCTAAGAATAGCATTGGAGGGAAGTTGCTTCGTGCTATGCATGGAAAGACCAATGTCCTCGAGGTAGGAACACTTTTAGAATATCATCCTTTGAGAATCAGGGACTTTACCAATTTCGGTTATTGGTTCTCCCCATATATTGGAATGGGGGCTCATTTAGTAACTTATAAGCCGGATGCTTACTCCGATGTAGGTTCACTGGAAAATCCTAAAAATGTTTTTCCTGCATTTGTCGGTGGCATCAATCTGGAACGAGGCTCAACTTATTCTATCGTAGGAGTTATGGGAGCAAGATACAGACTGGGATGGCGCCACGACCTAATGTTTGAAGGGCGTTGGCATTACTATGGAAATGATTGGGTAGACGGTCTAAACCATGATGTGGTTGCTAATAAATTTAATGATGTTGTGTTCTGGGTTGGAATTGGTTATGTTTATTACATTAATTTTTAATCAATTATTTCCTCTGAAGTTATAATCCTGCCGCCATTTTCGAGAATATCTTTTTTCGCTTTTTTAAAATCATTAGCATCCAGAGGCCGAGTGGCATCTTCAATAAGTACAGCTTTAAAACCTTCTTTTAAAGCATCTTTAACAGAAAAAAACACACAGTATTCCGCAGCCAATCCGCAAAAGTATAACTCCTCTACTCCTTTTTCGCGAAGGTATCCTGCTAAACCGGTAGACTTTAAATGTGCATTATCATAAAAACCACTGTAGCTGTCAATATTGGGATGGGTGCCTTTCCTAAAGATGGCCTCGATTTTGGCAGTTTTCAGGTACCTATGAAAATTCGCCCCTTTTGAATTCTGCACACAATGCTCTGGCCATAGAATTTGGTCTATTCCATTAAGGTTTATACTCTCAAATTCCCTCTTACCTGGATGGCTTTTTGCAAAACTAGCATGAGCTTTCGGGTGCCAGTCCTGGGTTGCAATGACAAGATCAAAATTATCCTGAAGTCTATTGATTAAAGAAACGATCTCATCTCCGCCTGGAACGGCCAGAGCCCCACCGGGGATAAAATCATTTTGCATATCTATAATTACTAATGTTTTCATAATAGTTATTTTTTAAATGAAGAAATAAGCCGGTCTCGTTCCTCTTTAAGATTCTGGCTGATCCCTACTTTATAAATATGTGGATTATTAAATCGCTTGTACTCGGTAGGAAGTTCTTCAAGTCTCTTCATACTGTAACCAGCTATTTCTGTAAGACTTTTAAAGTCCATTATTATCGCGCCGTTGCGCATGACCGGTTGAAGTAACTCTTCCAGTTTGAATCCAATTAATTCCATAGATTTAAATGGCTCGAAGGGATGGTACATTCGATCAGGTTTTTCCTCGTTAAAGAGGGTGACTATATCAGCTCCTATGGCCTCCCCTTTTTCATTCTTTACTCTGTACACCTGTTTTTTATGGGGAAGGGTGATCTTAATAATGCTCTCAGAAATTTTGATACGAGGTTTTCCTCCGGCGAAAGTAAGCTTATAAACCCCGTCCAGGGCACCATCCGGGCTTCCGATAACTAGGTTGGTGCCTACACCAAAAATATCTATAGGAGCTTGTTGTTCAAGCAAACTCTTAATTACAAATTCATCAAGTTGATTGGATGCTGCAATCTTAACATAATCAAGACCTGCCGCATCAAGCATCATCCTGCTCTGTTTTGCAAGATAAGCAAGATCCCCACTATCTAATCGGATGGCGAGTAACTTTTCTCCCTTTTTCTCCATTTCCCTGGCGACCTGTATCGCGTTAGGCACGCCACTTTTCAAGGTGTCGTAAGTATCTACAAGTAACACACAATTCTTCGGTCTCCCTTTAGCAAAATCCCTGAATGCTGAGAGTTCGTTGTCATAGCTTTGAATAAAAGAATGTGCCATGGTCCCCGAAACCGGAATATCAAAATCCCTTCCGGCTAGCACATTGCTTGTTCCATTGAAACCTCCAACAACCGCTGCTCTGCTGGCATAATAGCCACCCGGTCCCTGGGCCCGGCGAAGACCAAAATCCAAGAGTGTTCTTTCTCCTGAAACAAGACGAATACGGTTTGCTTTAGTAGCAATCAATGTTTGGAAATTGAGAAAATTAAGTAAGAGGGTTTCTATGAGCTGAGCCTCAACAAGGGGAGCTTCGACCTGCAAAACAGGCCTTGTAGGGAAAACCACATCTCCCTCTTGTACTGAATAGATATTTCCATTAAACTTAAAATCTTTGAGGTAAACGAGAAATTCCTCATCGAAATCCTGATTTCTTAGGTAGGCAATATCTTCCTCAGAGAATCTAAGCTCATCTATTATTTTGAGTACATCCTGTAATCCAGCGAAGATAGCGTAACCGCCATTAAAAGGATTTTTTCTGAAAAAATAATCAAAGACGGCGATATCATTTTTATGACCTTGTTTAAAATACACCTGCGCCATGGAAAGTTGGTACAGGTCGGTGTAAGTGGCGGTGAAATCAATCATAAATAAGCTTAGTTTTTTTTGCTAAG
This sequence comes from Salegentibacter profundi, assembly GCF_054121475.1. NCBI lineage: Bacteria > Pseudomonadati > Bacteroidota > Flavobacteriia > Flavobacteriales > Flavobacteriaceae > Salegentibacter > Salegentibacter profundi. The sequence goes on along the minus strand of NZ_JBSYGG010000006.1, from coordinate 8,340 downwards.
CTCCCTGAAAATTGCTTCATAGATTTTCAGGTCACCTTCGCTATGAAGCACAAATTTAAGTTTTTGCAGATTGTTTAACTGGGGGACTTTCTTTAAAATTGTTTTAAAAGTAATTTCTGTTGCCTTTTTGAAAGGAAATCCAAAGGCACCCGTGGAAAGGGCCGGAAAAGCAATACTGCTTATTTTATATTCTTCGGCCAGTTTTAGAGCATTCAGGTAACAATTGGCCAGAAGTTTTTCTCCAGGTTCATCCTGCCCATAAACAGGTCCCAAGCAATGGATTACATATTTATTAGGCAGGTTGTACGCTTTTGTGATTACAGCCTCACCAGGAGAAATAGGAGCCAAATGTTTACATTCCTTGTATAGCATTGGCCCTGCTTTGCTATGGATTGCACCTGCGACTCCACCACCAGAACGTAATTCCGCATTGGCAGCATTAACCACAACTTCAACCTCGTTCTGTTGTGCTATATCACCTATTGAAATCTCAATCTCCACCTGTTTGTACATCTTTTTCATGGCTGATAATTTTAATCAGAAGTTACAAAAACTTTGGCTTGTCAGGAAAAGTTTATTTACTGGACACATCCTTAAGTCTTACTCCTAATTGACCATTTACCTGTTAATAAATTTTATGACCATAGGTTTAACTTTTTAAGTCTAATCTTAAAATACATTAATTAATTTCTTTTTATGTTTTGTAATGTTGAGGAAGGGTGAAATTCATACAATAATCATAGCAGCGTGGGATCTGCAAAAAGAATAAATTTTTGAATACCTTTAATGAAACTTAATGGTCATATTTCCATCCCCTCATTCAACAAAGTGAATTCCGAAATAAATAACCCTGGAAAATGGCAAAAATTCGTCAAATGTTCAAAAACCCAAAAATTAAAATTGCATTAATAGGATTAGGGAGAATTGCTCAAAAAGCTTATTTACCAATTTTAGCTAATCATCCTAAAGTAGAACCGATACTTTGTACAAGAAACACCTCTACTCTAAAAACCCTTTCGAACCAATTTAGAATAAATAATACCGCTTCTACTATAGATGACCTTATACGCTCAAAACCGGATGCAGCAATGGTTCATAGCTCAACTGATAGTCATGCACTTATTCTTTCTAAATTATTAAATGCAAAAATTCCTGTTTTTGTGGATAAACCTTTGAGCTATTCTCTAGATGAATCTGAAAAGATAATTGATCTTGCCGCTAAATATAGATTACCTCTTTATCTAGGATTCAACAGGAGATTTGCGCCTCTAATTAAATCAATCTCCAAGGTACCGGATCCTATTCAGATATCCTGGGATAAGAATCGTGTTGACTTACCAGACACCCCGCGAATTTTTATTTTTGACGATTTTATTCATGTAATAGATAGCCTTCGATTTTTAGGAAAAGGGACTGTGCAGAATGTAAACGTTGTTTCCAGAGTTAAGGAGGAAAAGTTGGAAAACATACAAGTTCAGTGGCAACAAGGAGAAACCCTTCTCCGAGGAGGGATGAATAGAATTAGTGGTATAACAGAGGAAAGAATCAATTTATTTTCAGAAGGGAATAAATGGGTTATTAATAATTTAAATTCTGGAATTCATTTTACTAAAGAAGAAGAAAATCCGTTGAAATTTGATAATTGGGAATCTACCTTATACAAACGCGGTTTCGTAGACATGATTGAAGATTGGATAAATGTTTTAGAGCAAAAAAGCTATGACCCGGAATCCATGGAGGATATCTGGGCAACTCATCACTTATGTGAAACTATCTTAAAGAAAGTTTCAAAGTAATTTTTGAAGGCTACAAACCGAATTCCTTGTCTCCCGCTCTGAGCTTAAGAATACCTAAAACTAACCGTAACCAGGAGGGAATGTGCCGGAAGGTGATTTCTTTCAAATCTCATCAGGATTACTGGATAAAATTCTTCCACTGCAGGACACCAAATCAGCTACAGGGTTTTGGTAAACTGCTCATCTAATAAAACCTCTTGATGACCTTCTGAATCCTTTCACAAGCCTGATATTTATTAGAAAAAGATTTGAGAATCCTTTTAGAAAACCTTATCTTGATCACTAATTGTTCATGCCTGTCATAACTTTGTAAAAGCGATTTCCGGTTGCAATAATCTAGTGATTTTTAATTTAACAGAATTCCCGGAGATGTTTCCTATAAATGGATCTGGTAATAAAACCAGCTATAAAATGAAGCACAATAACCACGAATCAAGTACTAAAAATTTTACAAAGTCTGCCAATAAATTTCCTGTTGTGGGGGTAGGAGCATCAGCCGGCGGTTTAGCTGCATTTAAAGAATTTATTCAAGCGATTCCAAAAGATTCTGGTCTTGCTTATGTACTAGTGCAGCACCTTGATCCAGAGAGGGAAAGTATGCTTCCCGAATTGCTGGAAAAATGCACCACCTTACCTATCATTGAAATTTCCGATAAGATTTTGGTGAAAGCCAAATCACGTGTACATAATTCCCAGCAATTGTATGTTGCTCTCAAATGACGGAAGGCTGCTGTTAAGTAAAAGGCCGCAAAAAGAAGAACATATCCCCAATTTACCTATAGATGTTTTCTTTAAGTCCCTTGCAGAAGTGCACCGGGAAAAAGCCATTGGGGTTGTTCTTACAGGAAATGGATCAGATGGCACAGCAGGTTTAAAAGCTATAAAAGACAGGGGCGGTATTACCTTTGCTCAAAACGAAGAGACGGCGGAATATGCCTCAATGCCCCGCCAAGCAATAATGGAAGGAAATGTAGATTTCACACTTCCTCCCCGAGAAATTCCGGGAAGAATTATTGAAGTAATTTCCAATTTATATGAGCCTGATGGTAAGGAAAAGAATCTAAAGAATGACAAGGCGGACACCTACAAACAAATTTTGGCCTTATTAAGAATCAGAAAGGGAACAGATTTTTCCTTGTATAAAGAGAGTACTATACGCCGAAGGATACTGCGCAGAATGAGCCTTAGCAGCAAGGAAGATCCTGCAGACTACCTGAAGTTCTTACGGATAAACCAACCAGAACAGGATGTTTTGCTACAGGATCTTTTAATTCCTGTTACAGAATTTTTTAGGGACAAAGAGGTATTTAAAAGTTTATACACCAAGGTTTTTCCTAAGATTCTAAAAAATAAAGATCAGGAGGCTACATTTAGGATTTGGATAGCTGGCTGCAGCACCGGCCAGGAGGTGTATAGTATAACCATTTGTTTACTGGAATTTCTCGAAGAAAATAATTTAAAAGTGAAGGTGCAGGTGTTTGGAACGGACATCAGTGAACCAGCTATTGTTAAAGCCAGGAATGGCGCTTACAAAAAATCTGAAATGGAAAATTTGAGTCCACAAAGGATTGATAGATTTTTCAACAAGGTAGACCACAAATACCAGATCAAAAAAGAAGTACGTGAAATGTGCGTATTTTCCATACATGATTTTCTTAAAGATCCTCCTTTCGGAAAAATGGATCTTATCGCCTGCAGAAATGTACTTATTTATCTTCAACCTTACCTTCAGAAAAAAGCACTTACCACTTTTCATTATGCGCTTAAAAAGAACGGGTACCTCTTGTTGGGTAAATCGGAAACTACTGGAAATGCCCCCGATCTTTTTACGCCTTCTGAAAAAAGTCATAAAATTTTCACCCCCCGGGATCGTCCGGGTAAATTTATGCACCTGGCCACCCAGCGCCAGGAGGAAAATTTAAAGGAATTTAGCAGGAATCAAAAACCAGAAGACCAGCGAACTGATTTTCAAAGAGCGGCAGATCAGATCATTCTTAACAGGTATACCCCTGCAGGAGTGGTGGTTGACGATACAATGGAAATTGTTCATTTTAGGGGGCGAACCGGTACTTTTCTTGAGCCACAGGCCGGAAAACCCAACCTGAACCTCCTGAAAATGGCGAAACCGGGATTGGCTTTTGAGCTTCGAAGTATCATTCACTATGCGAAAAAAGATAGTAGTGCTGTGATTCGGGAAAATATTCCTATCCAGGAAAACGGGGGGCAGCGAATGATTAGCATCGAAGCCATTCCACTGCAAAAATTGGCTGAACCTTTTTTTCTCGTTCTTTTTCACGATTCCATGCCACCAACAGCCGACCTCGGTGACAAACAACATGTAAAGAGAACCTCTTCTGAAGAAGCTGACGAAGATGAAAAAAACCTGCTCATCCATCAGTTGGAAAAAGAACTGGCCCAGGCAAGGGAAGATATGCGCAGTATTACCGAAGACCAGGAGGCCACCAACGAAGAACTGCAAAGTGCCAATGAGGAGCTGCAGAGTGGGAGCGAAGAATTACAAACCCTTAACGAGGAGTTGGAGACCAGCAAGGAAGAATTGCAAAGCACCAACGAGGAACTTACTACCTTAAACCAGGAATTACTGAGTATGAACAAGAATCTAACTATGGCAAGAAATTTTGCCATAGATATTCTTGAAACCGTAAGAGAACCTTGGATTGTTCTGGATAAAAAATTGCGAATAAAATCAGCAAATCGTGAATTTTACAAATCTTTTCGCACCTCAGAGGCGGCAACCGAAAATAAATCCATATTAAGCCTTGGCAATCAAGACTGGAATTTGCCGGAACTCGAAAAGCTGTTAAAAAAGATTTTTGGTGATAAATCAAAAATTACAGATTACGAGATCACCCAGGATTTCCCGTTAATAGGGGAACGTACTATGATTATAAATGCCCGGGAAATCTTTAGAGAAGAAGGTGGGGAACCACTGCTTCTGCTTGTTTTTACTGATATTACCGACAAAAGAATGGCTGAGGAATCCCTCGAAAAGAGTGAAGTGAAATTTAAAATCCTTGCCGAAACGATTCCGCAGCTTATTTGGATTACCAATGCGGCGGGAAAATTCGAATATTTTAATTCCAAATGGAAACACTACACCGGTCATAGCTCCGAAGAAAGCATTGAAAATAAATGGCTCACCTTTGTACATCCAAATGACGTTGCTCTTGTCCTGGAGCATTGGGACCATTCTCTTAAAACCGGAGATAAATTTTCTATGGAATACCGCCTCAAGAGCACAAATGGCACCTACAACTGGTTTCTTGCCGAGGCGCTTCCACTTTTCAGTACAGACGGGGAAATAATTAAGTGGTTTGGATCTTATACCAATATTCAGCTACAAAAAGAGGCTGAAAAGGTTTTAATAGAAAGTACCGAACAATTTAAACAACTTAGCGAACTTCTTCCCGATAAGGTCAATCACGCAGATCCTTCCGGAAAAATCATTTATTACAATAAAAGCTGGCTCAGCTATGTGGGCTTAAGCGCTGAAGAATTTCAGAAAAGAGGTTGGGCAGAATTTATACATCCTGAAGACATGGAGCGGGTCCAAAAAAAATGGGCTAATTGTTTGAAAACGGGAACCAATTTTGAAACCGAACTTCGGTTACTCAATAAGAGTGGGAATTTTAAATGGCATTTAAGTCGTATGGTTCCTATAAGGGATGAAGCCGGGGAAATTACGAAGTGGATTGGTACAAGTACAGAAATAGAAAAATTAAAAGAGGAAGAAAAGCGCAAAGAGGGCTTCCTGCAACTTGTTAGCCATGAATTGAAGACCCCCGTTACCTCTATAAAAGGTTATGTGCAACTACTGCTTAATTTATTAAAACGACAGCAAACAGATTTTGGTGGATTACCTTTAGAATCTTCCCTGGTGCGAATGAATGAGCAAATAAACCGTCTCAATAGACTTATTTCAGAAATTTTGGATCTTTCAAGGATAGAAGAAAACAAACTCGACCTTAAAAAGCAAGAGTTCAATCTTAATAAGCTCGTTGAAGAAACCATCCAGGATATTAACCGTACCGAAATAGATCATCATATTAAAATAAAACATGAGTTTAACTGCAATGTGAAGGCCGATAAAGATCGCCTTGGGCAGGTAATAATAAACCTGGTCACCAATGCCATTAAATATTCTCCGAAAAATAAAGACATTGAAGTGAAAATTTCAGAAATTGAAGAAAATCAGGCTTCCGTTCAAATTATCGACAAAGGAATAGGAATTTCAAAAGGTGACCAAAAGAAAATTTTTCAGCGTTTTCACCGAGTAGAAGGAAAAAAAGAAGATACCTATGCGGGACTGGGAATTGGTTTGTTTCTTGCCCAGGAGATCGTAGAACGTCATGGAGGATTTCTAACAGTAGATAGTGAATTAGGTAAAGGTTCCTCCTTCGCTTTTACGTTACAGTGTGAACAAAATAAGTAAATGAATGGAAACTCGTGATAAAAAATTAATGATCGTAGACGATGATCCCGGGATTGGAGAAATGCTAAAAGCTTTATTGGAATTTAGCGGGTATGAGGTTTTTGTTTGTGATAAACCGCTGGAAACGGCCCAAAAGATAAAGCAGCACCAGGTAAACCTGGTATTGCTGGATCTAAGACTATCGGGTGTTGACGGTACTGATATTTGTAGAATGCTAAAAAAAGATGAAGGTATTCAGGTGCCCATAGTAATGATGTCTGCCCTTTCTAATGCCGATGAGACCTGTAAAGGTGCCGGTGCTGACGATTTTATTTCCAAACCTTTTGAAATGAATGATTTGCTGGAAAAAATAGAGGCGGTTCTTGCAAGACAGGAGCGATAAGTACCAAATAAATGACTTAAACAGGTTCCTTATTTATATCTGTACTAAGTGCTGTTAGAAAAGATTTTAAACGGTCAATATGTTTTCTGACATCAGCGAGCCGGTCCTCATGAAATGAAGACAGTTCCTGTCCTCCCTCTGAATTTTCCCGTTTTGCCATCAGTAAAATTAGATTTTCTTTTTCCTCGAGCATTCGCAAGGACACCCAAATAGATTCTTCAATATTCATGTCCTGCAGCTCATTGAGCTTCTTTTCAGTAAAAACATGTCCTGTATGGCATCTATAGCGGTTCAAAGGATCCTTTTTTATGGCCCATAAACCACCACCACAGTCAGGACAGGTAAAATCACTGCGATCAGCAATTTTCTTCATGTTATTAATATCGGTCATGACTTTTTCGGTTATTTGTGCTTCAATCTGAATTTCTGTAGGTACAGGTTTTTCCGGTGGAAGCGGTCGGTTTAATATTTTTTCAAAAATATCAGGGATATCCTCGAGTCGGGCCTGGTAATCAACTTTAATTTTATTGAGAACACTTTGGGGCATATCTGAGAATTGCGCTTCTTTGGGATCCTGAATTATACATAATCCCCCGCAGCGTTGGATAGCATCCATACCGGAAGTGCCATCTTCAAAAAGCCCCGTTAAAATCAGCCCAATTGTCCTGTGTCCGTAATTAGCAGCCGCAGACCTGAAGAGAACGTCAATAGAAGGGCGGTATTTATTTTCATGAGGCCCCTGGTTTAAAATAATCCTGTCGTTTTTAACCATTAACTGGTGCTCAGGAGGAGCCACATACAAATGACCCTTTTGGAGTGGAATTCCATCTTCTGCAACACCACAAATTAAACCAGAATTTCGCTCAAAATTATGTGCAATATGTTGGCTATTCGATTTCCTGGATACATGGATTACCACGACAACAACAATATCCATTTCTTTTGAAAGTCTCGCGATCACATGGTTTACCGCTGGCAGGCCTCCTGCTGATGCTCCAATAACAATGAGGTTTCTAAACTCGCTTTTATTCCTGCTGTTGTCCATCTGCACTTTTTCCAGTAGGGTTAATTACTATTCAAGTTTTGCTTAACAAGATAGCATTTACCTTAGATGAAGCTTTTTTTTAGTTTATAAAATTATGCTAAATATTCTGATTTCCGCCGTGGTCAATAATTTTTTCCTGTTTTTCTTCAAGTTCCAAAAAACATTTAGGAATTGGCCTTCTTTTAAAAAATCAGCGAACTCTTTTGAAAGAGGCGTACCCTGTGCAATGAAACCACCCTAACTCCGTTTTACCTTACCCCACTTCTCATCGATCAAAACATCCCATCGTCTTCGATTAAGGCTTAGACTTATTAGGTTATTCCTGATTGGCTAATCATCAATTATCCGGGGTTCCATAAACCCACTAATTTTTTTATTGATGATTTTTATAGGCTTACGGAATATCCTTTTTTCATTTCTAAATAAATGGTCAGTCCATTAACATACAGTAGATCTATAATGGGTTTTTATCAAATTCAACGAGATTAAAATAAGTCAATAATACTTCAGGAAGGAATAAGCTTAACAGGAATAAATCAGTCTCTTTATTCATTATAAACTATTTATCCGCAAAGGAAGCTATTTTCGGATCAATCTCAAAAGTTGTGTGTGAATTAAAATAATAGTTTGATTTTTGCTTTCTAAACAAGAAGCATTGGATCCA